>CABYVH010000057.1 GCA_902522365.1 uncultured Pelagibacteraceae bacterium | reverse complement strand
CAAAGTTAGATTTTAATTATATAAATTAACTAAATGGGGAAAATATGAATATAATCAAAAAAATCCTTGTGGCTGGAATAATTTCATTGTTTGTGCCAGCATCAAGTTTTGCCGAAAAGGTAAAAATAGGTGATCCTGGTTGGACAGGCGCAACTGCAATTGCAAATTTACTTGCTGCTGTTGTTATTGATAAAATGGGTGGTGAGGCTGAGTTAGTCCCTGGTAACAATACTGCAATCTATGGAGCGATTGATAGAAGTAAAGGTGAAATCGAAGTTCACCCTGATATTTGGCTACCAAATCAAGAAGCTTATACAAAAGATTTAGTACCAAAAGGAACTTTAAAATTAAGTAAAAATCCTTATGAAGGAAATCAAGGCTATTGTGTCTCTCAACAATTTGCAAAAAAAATGAATATTACTGCAATAGAAGATTTGGGAAGACCTGAAGTTGTTAAGGCAATGGACAGTGATGGAAATGGAAAAGGTGAGTTTTGGATTGGTGCAGATGGATGGGCTTCTGCAAATGTTAACCAAGTAAAACTTAGAGATTATAAATTATATGATGCTGGTATTGAGCCAATAAGAGCTGCTGAAGCTGTAAAAAATGCTAGAGTGTTAGACTCAATTAAAAAGGGTGAAGGATACGCATTTTACTGTTACAAACCTCACGCTATTTGGGGAATGGCTGATGTAGTTATGCTCGAAGAACCAAAATATGATCCTGCAAAATATAAAATGATACAACCAAAGGCAGATGCTGATTGGTATCAAAAATCTTATGTAGCTTCAAAGGATGCTTTAAAACAAATCCAAATTGGATGGGGAACTTCTTTAGAGAGCAAGTCTCCAGCAATTGTAGATTTTTTTAATAACTTTCAAATTACAGCTGATGATGTTTCTTGGATGGCATACGAAGTTTCAGTCCAAAAAAGAGACCCAGGCGAAGTTGCAAGAGATTGGATGTCTAAAAATAAATCAACTGTTGACGGTTGGTTAGGTCTTTAAAATAGACAATTTAAATTTAATTACCTGGCGACATTTAGTTGCCAGGTATCATTTTCAATAATTTTAAGCTAAAATCTTTATATGGAAGCTGCCATACAAATCCAAAATGTTTGGAAAATATTTGGAAACACATCTAAAGATGCGCTGGACGCTATTCAAAATAAAAAAATAACAAAACAACAAGCTCTAGAGGAATACAACTCGGTAATTGGAGTTTCAGATGTTTCGTTTGACGTAAAAAAAGGAGAAATATTTTGTGTAATGGGACTATCAGGTAGCGGGAAGTCTACATTGGTTAGACATATTAATAGACTATTAGAGCCAACATCAGGAAAAATATTAATAAACAATCAAGATGTCATGCAATTTGATAAAAAAAATCTTCAAGATCTTAGAAACCAAAAAATTGGTATGGTTTTTCAAAATTTTGCCTTAATGCCCCACAGATCAGTTTTAGATAATATTGCTATGCCATTGGAAATTAGAGGAGTTAGTAAGAATGATAGATTAGATGCAGCAAATAACATCTTAAATATTGTAGAATTACAAGGTTGGGGAAATAAATATGCTCACGAATTATCTGGAGGAATGCAACAAAGAGTAGGGTTGGCAAGAGCATTAGCTGCAGATCCTGAATTTTTGCTGATGGATGAACCCTTTAGTGCATTAGATCCTCTTATTAGACGTCAACTTCAAACTGAATTTATTAAACTTTCAAAACAAATGAAAAAGACAACTGTATTTATAACTCATGATCTTGATGAAGCAGTAAGAGTTGGCCATAGAATAGCTATAATGAGAGATGGTAGTGTGGTTCAAATAGGTACTCCGGAGGAGATAGTTGTAAATCCTGCTGATGATTATGTTGCAGATTTCGTAAAAGGTATATCTAGACTAAAAGTCGTTCAGGCCAAAACTATTATGCAACCCTTAGATGATTATAAGAGAAATTTTGGAGAAAATGTTGGCAACAACGAAAGAGTTAACGAAAACGATATATTAAGTAAACTTATTGAGACATCAGTATCAGAGAATAAACCAATTATAGTGCTTAACAATGACAACGAAGAAGTTGGAATTATTACACAGTCAGATTTGTTGAA
>CABYVH010000056.1 GCA_902522365.1 uncultured Pelagibacteraceae bacterium | reverse complement strand
AAATGAGTTAGTAAATCTAGCAAACCAATCTGGACTTAAGTTTGAGAATTGCAATTCTTATGGTGATCATTACTCAAATACACTAAATATTTGGAGAGAAGAGTTCTTAGAAAAATGGGAACAAATTTCATCACAAGGCTTTGACAATACTTTCAAAAGAATGTGGAATTTTTATTTATCGTACTGTGAAGCAGGTTTTAAATCTAAAAATATAGACTTAATCCAGTTTGCTCTTCAAAAATAAATAATACTATGAAAATAAAATATTTATTATTGATAATATTCTCAGTATTGATTACAAGTTGTTCATTAAACCAAGCAATGAAACCAGAAGATTTCAAAAACCAAAAGCCTAGATTAATAATAGAAGAGTATTTATCTGGAAATGTAAAAGCATGGGGAATCTTACAAAATAGATCAGGTAAAGTGACAAGACAATTTTCTGCAGACCTAGATGGAAAGTGGGATGGAAAACAATTAATACTTGACGAAAAATTTGTTTGGAATGATGGAGAAATTCAAAATAGGCAATGGACAATCAATAAAATCGATGAACATAACTATGAAGGTACTGCTGGAGATGTAGTTGGAACTGCCAAGGGTTTTTCTTATGGTCCTGCATTTAAGTTTGAATATGTACTTTTAGTTCCTGTAAAAGGAAGAGAAATGAAAATAACTTTTGATGATTGGATCTTTATGCAAGATGAAAGAGTAGCAATTAATAGAGCAACAATGACAAAGTTTGGTATTAAAGTTGCCGAATTAACTGTAATGTTTGTTAAAGATTAAATTTATTTTTTTTGAAGCTTCGTCATTTTTCTTATCAAATATAAGTAGATCCCATTTGGCAAAATCTTAAAAAATTTTAGTATTAAAAATAAACTTCTTGGAAAAGCTATTTCAAATGTATTTTTATTTACTAATCCATCATAAATCTGTTCAGCTGCATATTGTGTAGTTTTTAAAAATGGCATTTTAAAAGTGTTTTTATCTGTTAGTCTTGTTTTGATAAACCCAGGACTGACCAGACAAACGCGAACATCATATCTTTGAAAATCAAGATATAAACTTTCTGCTAAATTAATTAGAGCAGCTTTTGCCGGCCCATAGGCAGTTGAATTTGGCAATCCTCTGTACCCTGCAGTAGAAGATACAATAGATATTACTCCTTGCCTTTTTTCTTTGTAATATTTTTCAACAGCTTTAATACAATTTACGGTTCCAATATAATTTACATTTGTAACATCAATTATATTTTGAAGATCAAAATCCTTCTCTTTTTCAGGCTCATAAATTGCAGTAGAAAAAAAACAAATATCAACCTTATTATATTTCTCCACAATAGTTTTAAAAACTGAATTACATGCTTCATAATCAACAATATCTAATTTCAAATAATCAATATTTTCATTATTATCTGAAATATCTTTTAAAACTTCTTCACGTCTTGATGATATGATTACCTGCCATCCTTTATTTGCAAACTTTAATGCAACTGCTTTTCCTATTCCACTGCTTCCGCCAGTTATCCAAATTACTTTTTTCATCAATTTTTCATTGTTTTGTTACATAAATTTCTGTCGACATGCGACAAGAATTGAATAGTATTAATTATAATGGGAACTATATCAACAATATGTTCAAAATTATAATCGTATATGAGCTAATTTTCGTCGCGTTTTGGAATGTTCTTTACTATTCTAATTCAGGAGTAGAGAATTGGTTCCAAGAAAAAATTTTAACAGCCATTTTTGTGTTTCTATCTACAATGGCTTTAGGATTAACTTTAATTTATGTAATTTACTATAGTTTAAAGATTACTGGATTATCAAAAATTTTAAAATCTCTTAAAGATCCTAGAAAAAGCAAGACGCAGTAATTAATTACTCGAGGCACACCTTTTTGAACAATATTTAACTTTATCCCAGTTAAGCTTCCACTTTTTTCTCCATGCAAAAGGCTTATTACATACTTTGCATACTTTAGTTGGTAAGTTTTGTTTTTTCATTTAATTGTTTTCTGTTTTTTAAAAATAAGAAAAATGCAGTAATTTCATACAAATAATGAAAAATAATAAATAATGGTTTAATTGAAAAAATTTTAGATAGGATTTTATATTTTGGAATTTTTGACCAAATTATAATAAACGCTTTGGCTCCTCCAATAACTTCACCATCATTTATTACATGCAATCTTCTGAGTAACTCTTTTTGTGACTTAGATGTTATTTT
>CABYVH010000055.1 GCA_902522365.1 uncultured Pelagibacteraceae bacterium | reverse complement strand
AGTTCGACACTGTTTGATCAAGATAACTAAGAAGTATTGTGATTATAAAAAATAATACCCCACAATACATAATTTTACTGTGTCCAAATTTTTTAATTAGATTTCCAGTAATTAATGCTGGCAGGAACATGCTAATTATATGTAATTGAATTACAAAACTGGTACTATTTAATGACATATTATCATTAATATGCATGCTTATTGGGGTAGCAGTCATTAAAAACGACATTACTGCATAAGCAAAAGATGAGGAGACCAACGCCTGTAAAAATCTTGGTTGGGATATTAGCTCAAGAATAGATCTTCCTTTTGAAATTCTTTTGTTACCAGTAATTTTCTTTTCATTATAAAAAATTAAAAAAATAATTGATGATAAGGTTAATAAGGACAAACATAGATAAGAACCCACGTATAATCCTTCAGAAATTATATTTTTTCCTAGATTTGCTAAATTGGGACCTAGTAAAGCTGACAGAATTCCTGCAAAAAGCAGTAAAGAAATAGCTTTCGGAGCTTGTTTTTTATCAACACTTTCAGCTGCTGCAAAACGATATTGATGAGCAAAAGCCATGCCAAATCCAAGAGAGAAACAAGAAAATGAATAAAGAATAAAGTTTTGTTTCATTACAGCATAGGCTGCAAGTAATGCAAATAATGAGGTTGTAATGGATGCTAATATAAAACCTTTTTTTCTACCAGTAATACTCATTATTTTAGAAGCAACTATTATAAAAAGAGCTGTACCAACTATTGATAATGACATTGGCAAAGTTGACAAAGATTTAATAGGGCTTATCCTTGAACCAATTATTCCACTTAAAAAAACTGTTACTGGTGCAACTGAAAATGCGCATGCGTTGCTAGCGAATAGCAACCACACATTTTTATTCATTAGAGTATTAAACTCTTTTCTTACCTTGAACTACTCTGTCCAATATTAAGGCAACAAATAATATTGCAATACCAGCTAAAATACCTTGGCCTACATTTGCATATTGTAGTGCCTCAAGCACATCTTGTCCTAGGCCTTTTGCTCCTATTAATGATGCTACTACAACCATCGCTAAGCTTAACATCACAGTTTGATTTACTCCAGCAAGTATTGATGGAGTTGCTAAAGGTAAATCAACTTTTCTAAGTAAATACCATTTAGATGCTCCATAAGCTATTGCAGCTTCTCTGATAGTTTCAGGTACTCCTCTTAAACCTAAAACTGTAAGTCTTACAACAGGTGTTCCTCCAAAAATCATTGTAATGATGACAGCTGCAACCTTCCCTGTTCCAAAAAATGCAATTACTGGAATCATAAATACAAATGCAGGCATAGTTTGCATAAAATCCATTATCGGTCTTATCATTGAATAAAATCTTTGACGTCTTGCACAATAAATTCCTAAAGGTATTCCTATAGCAATACTTAAAATTGCAGCTGTTCCAAGTAAAGCAAGTGTTGTCATTGCCTTAACCCAAAAACCTAAAAACCCCATGTAAGCTAAAAATCCAGCAGAGTAAATTGCAGTTCTTATCCCTGCTGATAAAGCAGTTAAAACTACAATGGTGGTTATAATTACTATCCATGGAGTTTTAACAAATAAAAGTTCTAGAAAGTCTAGAACTGATCTGATACCAATAGTTATTGCAGTAAATACTGCATCCCCCTTTATCACCGCATAATCAAAAATTGTTTCAACCCACTTTATAGATGTAAGTCTTATCTCTGGGTGGGTAGGAAAATCATTCATTATAGAAAAAAAACCAGGGAAACTGTAATGAATAACTGAAAAAAACATGATGACTATAGTAAATCCAATGCTTAACAAGTAGTTTTTTGTTTTCATTCCTGGGCTAATCAATTTATTGGATAGCCATTCTGAATATCTTTTCTCTAAAATTGTATTGGCGAGTACACCTTGAATAAGTTTAATAAAAACTAATAAAACAATTCCTGATATAGTAATCCATATTGCTGAGGCCTCAATTATTTGAACATCTACCACATATTCTTTCATTGCTTTTTCTAGAGATTTTATTGCTCTTTCATAAACTTCGACTTTGTCTGGATTATTTTCGATTGCTGACTGCAATTGCTTATTTCTAAAATCAATCGTGGACTGAATTTTATCAATTTTTTCTAAAGCATCTTTTGTGATATTGCCAAATAATCCTCTTATGATCTGGACAACTGCAAATGTTTCAACAATTAAAAATGTTAAGGCATAATTCCAAACATTTCTTAA
>CABYVH010000054.1 GCA_902522365.1 uncultured Pelagibacteraceae bacterium | reverse complement strand
TTTGCAACTCTAATTTGATCTTTTGCAATAAGTGGTCTTGCAATTGATGTACCTAACAAATAAACACCTTCATAAAGAGCATGCCCTCTTATCATTGGGTAGACATAATCTTTAACAAAAATATTTTTTAGATCTTGAATAATAATTTTTTTTACACCTAATTTTTTTGCATTCTTAATAATTTTTTTTCTATCCATCTCTTGCCCAACATCTGCTGTGTAGGCTATTACTTCAGCATCATAATTTTCTTGAAGCCATTTAAGTATGATAGATGTGTCTAAACCACCTGAATAGGCGAGCACAATCTTCTTTTGTTTTTTCATTTAAGTGCAGCTTTTTTTTGCAGCGTTATAAGCTTTTGTAAATCCCATTAAAGAATAGTCATCAGTAGTTTGAGTGCCACTTTGTTTATAAGCTGTTATCATCAGTCTAGATGCCTTTTTCATTCTTTTAATTATTTTTTGTTCTGTTTTTCCACTAGAAATCCAAGCAAATTTATTTTGTGGTAAATCAAATTCAAATTTAGATTTACCTGAAGTAGCTAAAATTGCGTTTTGTGGATTAAAATCGTAACCAGATGTTATGCTCACTTCATCTGTAATTTTGTCTTCAGGTCTAAATGATACAAATAATCTAGCTTCTCTATTACTCGCTTTAGGAGATTGTCTAACTGGAACCGAATAAGCAAAACAGATTTTTCCAGTTTCATTAAAAACTGCAACAGCATTCCAATCTTTAAATGTGCCTAATTTTGTTAAATCTTCAGACTGAGCCAAGGTTATTGAAAATACTGATAATATTAGTGTTTTTAAAATTATTTTTTTAATTATGGACATGGATTAGGATATTTTTTTTGTACATTATTTATTTCTTTTATTACTTCACTATCAAGCTTCACTTTTACACTTTCTACGTTAGTTTTCAACTGCTCCATAGTTGTTGCTCCAATAATTACACTAGTCATAAAGTCTTGTACTTCACAGAATTTAATAGACATCTGACTCATATCTAAATCAAATTTTTGACTAATTTTGTAGTATTCCTCTACTGCTTCAGATGTATTTGGTTTTCTATACCTTGTCCAAAAATCAAAATCCCTTTCCATCCTTGATCCTTTGGGAAATTGTTTATTTCTATATTTTCCTGTTAAATAACCACTGGCCAAAGGTGAATATGACAAACATCCTATATTTTCTCTTATAGATACTTCAGCTAAACCAACTTCATAAGACCGATTTAATAAACTGTATGGATTTTGAATTGACATCATTCTTGGTAGATCCTTATCTTTAGAAAGTTGAAGATAATTCATAACTCCCCATGGGGTTTCATTTGATAAACCGACATACCTAATTTTGCCTTCCTCAATAAATTTTTTTAAATTTTCCAAAACATCTTCAAATTTATTCCAGTCATTTTCTTTGTGTTCATAACCCAATCTTCCAAAGTTATTTACGTTTCTTTCAGGCCAATGCAATTGATAAAGATCAATATAATCTGTTTTTAATCTCTTTAGACTTCCATGCAGTGCATCCTCTAAATTCTTTCCAGTGAAGCTGTTCTCTCCATTTCTCATATATTTTCTGCTAGGACCACCCACTTTGGACGCCAGTATTACGTCTTTTCTTTTTTTTGTTTTTTCAAACCAATTCCCAATAATAGTTTCAGTATAACCATATGTTTCTGCTTTTGGGGGAACGGCATATAACTCAGCTGTATCCCAAAAATTTACTCCGTTATCTAAAGAGTAATCCATTTGCTCAAATGCCTCATTTTGGGTATTTTGTTCACCCCAAGTCATTGTCCCAAGACAAATTGTACTCACATTTAGGTCTGTATTTCCTAGTTTTTTATAATTCATAATTTATGTAGTATTTGTTACATTTATTTTGACGACTTGAAAATCTTAAAAAAAAATCTTATATAAATAATATGGAATTCAATAAAGATAATATTTTAAATAAAGCAACAACAGCTAAGCAAACTGTTGTCATGGATGAAGGCTTAAGAGCCTACATGCTTAAAGTTTATAACTATATGGCGACTGGAGTTTTGCTTACAGGAATAATCGCACTTTTATCATTTAAAATGTCTGTTGTAACAGATCCAAATGGAGCAATTGTTGGATTAACAGAATTTGGCAATGCAATTTATTTATCAGGTTTAAAATGGATTGTAATGTTAGCTCCACTAGGAATTGTGTTTTACATGAGTTTTGGAATTAATAAAATGAGTGCTTCAAGAGCTCAGACAACTTTCTGGGTATTTGCCGCATTAATGGGATTATCTCTTTCTTCAATATTATTAATTTACACAGGTTTAAGTGTAACAAGAGTATTTTTTAT
>CABYVH010000053.1 GCA_902522365.1 uncultured Pelagibacteraceae bacterium | reverse complement strand
TGGAATGTTTGCTCATGATTTTATTAGAGCCTTAAGAAAATCAAAAGATGTCTTTATTTTAGGCACTGATATTAATAAAACTTCTAACGCTTATTATTTGGATAAATTTGAGCAAGTAAGTGATCCTGCTAAGGATAAAAATAAATACATTAAAAAAATTATCTATTTGTGTAAAAAATACAAAATTAATTTCATCCTACCAGGTTCTGACAATGAATGTATTGAGATATCCAAAAATTTAAAATTATTTGATAAAATGAATATCAAAACATCAGTAAGTAATTTTAAAATTATAAAAAAAATAATCGATAAAAATACTTTATTTAAGACATTAAAAGACAATAAAATTGATGTTGGGGAATGGCATACAATAAATAATGTAAAAGAATTAAGAAGGATTTCAAAAATTATGGGTTATCCAAAAAAAAAATTAATAATTAAACCTAGAAGAGGATCAGGTTCAAAAGGAGTAATCATTTTAGACTCTAGAGTAATAAAATTTAATTATTTACTTAATGATAAAAAAAGATTTTGTGGGATTGGTTCGATTAAAGCAATAGATAAAGAATTAAAAATAATCAAAAAAAAAATATCTAACTATATAATTATGCCATATTATAAGGATAAAACATTTGATGTCGACTGTATTGCGCAAAATGGTATTATGCATTTATGTATTACTAGATTAAGGACATATCAAAATCCACTATCACCTACTAATGAGGGATGCAAAATTATGAGAAATAAAAAAATAATAAATTATTGTAGAAATATCATTAGAGTTTTAAAAATAAATGGAGTTTGTGATTTTGATGTAATTTTAAGAAGAGGTTTTAAGCCCCAGCTTATAGATGCAAGCTGTAGATTAAGTGGATCTTCAACAGCAAGTCTTCCAATAGGCATAAATGTTCCACTTATGTTAATAAAATTAATATTTAAAGAAAAAATCAAAAATGTAAAATTAAACAAAACATTCCAAGTTTTTCCACACAATAGGTTTGAATTAATAAAATAAATATGAAAAGAAAAATTAGAGTTTTATTAGTAGGTTTAGGATCTGAAATTGGTTCGACATTAGTAAATTTAATTAAAATTAAATCTGAAAATATCGAGATTTCAGGAATTATTACAAACAAAATTTCAAAAAATAATATTAAAAAAAATTTTGAATCTGTAATCGCTAGAATAATTTTAAATGAACCAAGTATGATCAATAAAATAAAATTTAATGAAAAGGGATCATTTTTAATAAATCAAAAAAAGAAAATTAAAGTTTTTTGGGGAGACATTAAAAAAATAAATTTATCAAAGTTTAGAACTAAGTATGATGTTACAATAATGGCAACTTCCAAAGATCATATAAATAATAAAAATCTTATGAAAAAATTCTTAAAAGTAAGTAAATTTGTTTTTGGAGTTGCAGAAGCAACTAACCTACCATCTATATACCCAAATTTATTAAGCATTGACTCAAAACTATTTCAAAAAAAAAAAATAAATATATATAAAATCAAAGATAAAGTTTTTGCCCTTGGATCCTGTCAAACAAATGGATGGCAAGCTCAATTAAGATTAATAGCTGAAATATTCAATAAAATTAAGGTAAATGATCTTAAACTATTAGGGTGTGAATTAGATATTGTTCACCCTGATACTGCCCAAGGTAGATTGGGTACAAAAAGTATAAATCCAAGGGATCAGGACGCTAGAAATAATCTAAGACCTGGATTTTCACAAGTAGAAAAATCAATGAAAAAAATTTTTGATAAGGCATATGTGAAAAATACTATTTCACTTAGAACTCTTACTTCACCACCTGGGTATCAAATAGCTAGATTTTACTTATCCTATTCTAGCAGTCAAAATAGAGACATTTCAAAAGCTGAATTTAAAAAAAAAATAATTGAATTCTGCAAAAAAAATAAATTTAAAACCCAATATACCGAAAGTTCACTTGGCAGTAGAGCATTTGAAAAATTGGAAACATCTGCAGTACTTCTTTTAGATGAAAAGTATTTCCATTTTAATAATAATTTTCTAAATATGGGTAATAAAAATCAGAGATTTTTACAAATTGTTATTCAATCGTATGTTCATAACACACGAGGTTATTCTAGAAGTGTTATTGAAGCTATTAAAGAAATTTACATTAGATATAGTCAAAAGAAAAAAATTAATTGCTGGAAGTAAAGTGTATATACTTAAAAATTCGGAAAAATATACAGTTTTTAGGTTTTTAAAGAAAAAAAAAAAATTTATTCTTAAAATTTCTAATCGTTCTCAAAAAAAAATATTCAGAGAAATAAATCATATTAAAAACTTAAAAATTTATCAAGATTTTTTAATAAAACAATACCTGGAATAACGAAT
>CABYVH010000052.1 GCA_902522365.1 uncultured Pelagibacteraceae bacterium | reverse complement strand
GTAAACGATAAGCCTTTTTGAGAATTTTTAATCTGGTTAAAAGAATAACCTAAATCGAAAATTATACCTTTAGGTTTGTTGTCTTTTATTTTTATTTTATCTAGTTGAGAAAATTTAATATTATAAAATTGAAATCTATTTTTAAATTTTGTCTTTAGTTTAGATACATTAGTTGAAACGTCTTTATCTCTATCAAGTGCGATTACATTATTTTTATTGTTTTCAAGAATTTTTTCTGAATAACCACCCTCACCAAATGTACAATCAATAAATGTGCCACCATAAAGAGGGGAAATAATGCTAATCAATTCATTTAGCAGAACTGGAAAATGTTTTTTTTCCAGATTTATGGTGGCATTCATTTATTTTTTTGAAGACCATTAATTTTTTTGTCTTCTCAAAAATGCTGGGATTTCTAAATCGTCTTCTTGCTCTTTTGTTTCACTTGTTTCAAGCGTTGAAGAAGTTTCGTTATCTATATCATCTATTGATCCATCAGAATTAAATAACTCGGGTGTTTCTTCATCAAAATTGAAGTTTTCCAATCCATTAGAGGGTGAGGAATTTATTTCACCAGTCTCTTCATTACCAACTGTGGTTTCATAAATCGTAGATAATTCATTCTCGATTGAGCTTGCTTCTACCTCAGTACTTACTGAACCTGTTGCTTCCTCAGAGTTATTAATTTCAGATGTTGTTTGACTTTCAGTTTCAGTTTTTACCTCTTCCTCGATTTTAAGTGCATTTGCACCATTGGTCATGATTGAGCTATTTTGATTTGAAAATGTAAAAGCTTGAGAAGAGCCTGTATTTGAAAAATCAGAATATCCAGGATTTCTATTTTGTATTCTATGAACCATATTAATCACTGATTTCGGCTCTGGTTGTTGCCCATCTAAAGAAGTTGCTACAATTGAAACTCTCATTAAACCATCAAGATTCTCATCTGTAATTGCTCCAATTATTAGTTCTGCCTCTGGATCTACTTCAGCTCTAACTTTATTTACAGCTTCATCTACTTCAAAAAGTTTAAGGTCTTTTCCACCAGTTATATTGACTAGTAAGCCTTTAGCTCCTTTTAATGTATAGTCATCTATAAGAGGATTGCTTATAGCCATTTCTGCAGCTTTAACTGCTCTACCTTCGCCTTCAGCTTGACCTGTTCCCATCATAGCTTTACCCATTGAACTCATGACTGTTTCAACGTCAGCAAAATCTAAATTTATTAAACCAGGTCTTACCATAAGATCAGTAATACTTTGAACTCCATGCTTTAATACATCATTAGATAACAAGAATGATTCTTCAAATGTAGTTTGCTCACTTGCAATTTTGAATAAATTTTGATTTGGAACTACAATTATAGTATCTACATGTTTTCTTAATTCCTCAAGACCTTGATTTGCTTTTCTCATTCTTGAAGGACCCTCATATAAAAAAGGTAGGGTAACAACTCCAATCGTTAGAATATTTAATTCTTTAGCGGCACGAGCAATAACATGAGCAGCACCGGTCCCGGTTCCACCTCCCATTCCTGCAGTTATGAAAACCATGTTAGACCCTTGAAGAACATTAACAATTTCATTTAAGGACTCATCAGCAGCAGCTTCACCTATATCTAATTTTGCTCCAGCACCTAATCCTTTTGTTAAATTTAATCCCATTTGGATTTTAGTTTGTGCATGGCTTAGTCTTAAATCCTGAGCATCAGTATTTACAGCTATAAACTCTACTCCTTGTAAACCTGACTCTATCATTCCATTGATTGCATTACCTCCTGCTCCTCCGATTCCAAGAACTAATATTCTTGGTTTCAACTCTTTTATATCTGGTGCTTTAAAATTAATTGTCATTTATCCCCCGTTAGTTATTAAGTTTTTGCTCCCATTTAAGGTTAGCCCTGTTAATGTTAGATTTTTTTCTAGCAGTGACCCTAAATTTTTCAAAACTTGTTGGTTCCCATATTTGGAAGGTTTTTCCCTGACCAACAAACAACATGCTATTTTTTATTTTTGCATATTTTAATAATTTTTCTATAATGAAAATTCTTCCCTCGCTATCAAATTGTAAATTAATACTTTCTGATAGTATTGAAGTTGCAAAATAATCTTTCTTATCCTCAAATGGATTTAAAGTGTCTATTGCATTTGAAATTTTTTCAATTCTATCTTGAGGCCAAGCCTCAATTGATTGATTATTAAATGATGGAAAACATACGATTCCGTTGTATCCCATATTAGAGAGATAGCTTCTAAAACTAGCAGGCACGGACACCCTTCCTTTTTTGTCTAATTTGTTTTCGTAAGTAGATAAAAACATAATCTATAAATTCCATATTTGGGATATTATGGGACCTTATGGGTTTTAAATTTAATCGTCAACACCTAATATTATAGTCGAGTATT
>CABYVH010000051.1 GCA_902522365.1 uncultured Pelagibacteraceae bacterium | reverse complement strand
TCTTTAGAAAATTTTTCAACTATTACACTTACCATCAAATTATCTTCATCATCATTGGTTAATGCCAAAACTGTTTCAACTTCATCAATATTAGCCTCACTTAAAACATCCTCGTCCAAACCATTACCATTAATCACAATAGTGTCATTTAACTCATTGGCTATATATTCTGCTCTAGATTTATCTTTTTCAATTATCTTAACCCTTGCGGAATCAAATGATTGTTCAATATTTTTAGCAAGATTGAAACCTATATTTCCACCCCCAATAATTAATATTTTATTTGAAATTTTTTCATTATGTCCAAATACAGTTAAAGTTTCTTGCATTTGACTACTGTTAACAACCACATAAGCTTTATCATTAAGTTTAAGTTGATCTGTTTTTTTCATTACAACAAATTTTTCATTTCTAATAACACCGAGAATGTAGGCATTTAATTTTGGGAATTTTTTTGTAAGTTCGTTTAAATTTATTCCCTGGATTGAACATTTTTCATCAATTAAAATTTCTAATAATCGAATTTTATTATCTGCAAAAGGAACATTATCTAAAGCTCCAGGTGCCTCTAATTTTCGCTGAATAGATTTTGCAATTTCAATTTCTGGAGAAATAATATTATCAATTGGCAAATTTTCCCTGTTAAACAATCCTGAATATTTTGGATCAAGATATTCTTGAAATCTTATTCGAGCAATTTTTTTTGGAACTTGAAACAAAGAAAAAGCGATTTGGCATATTAACATATTTATTTCATCATTTCTGGTCACAGCAATGATCATGTCAGCGTCCTTTGTATTTGCTTTTTCTAGTATTGCTGGAGATGTTGCCTTTCCAACAATTGCCTTTACATCTAAAGTTTCATTTATTTTTTGTATATCTTCACTTGATTGATCAATCATTGTAATTGAATGATTTTGCTCAATTAACATTTTTGCAATGGTAGACCCTACTCGACCAGCGCCACAAATAATAATGTTCATTAGTTTAGCTCTTTTACTCCTAGTAGTTTTAGTTTTCTATGTAAAGCAGATCGTTCCATACCTATAAATTTTGCAGTTTTAGAAATATTTCCACTAAATTTTTTCAATTGAGAAATTAAATATTGTTTTTCAAAACTTTCTCTAGCCTCTTTTAGAGGAACTGTGAGGCTCTCTGTTACAGAAAATTCATCTTCTATTGACTTAGACAAAGATTCTTTGATTATATTCATTAACCTTTCATTATCATCACCAGGTGACAATATAGCTATTCTTTCTATCAAATTTCTTAGCTCTCTTACATTTCCAGGCCAATCGTAGTTTAGTAAATAATTGTTATCGATGATCTTAAATTTTTTAAAATTATTTGTTTCACAGATATTTTCGATAAAATAATCTATTAAAATCGGAATATCATCAATTCTTTTATTCAATGGATCTATTTTTATATTAAACACATTTAATCTATGAAACAAATCTTCCCTAAAGTTTCCAAACCTTATTTCTTGTTGAACATCCTTGCTGTTCGTACAAATAATTCTTACATCAACCTTAATATCGTGATTACTATTTATTCTTTTAAATTTTTGATCAATAACAACTCTCAAAATTTTTGACTGAATCTCAAGCGGTATTTCTGTAACCTCATCAATTAATAGTATACCACCTGATGCCTTTTCAAGTGCTCCATAAAATATAGAGCCATCTTTCTTTTCCTCCCCAAATAATTCAAGTTCATATTTTTTTGTATCTAAAAGAGCTCCATTGATAACGACAAATGGGCCATTTTTTCTTTTAGAATTTTTATGTATTTTTCTTGAAATTAATTCTTTTCCTGATCCAGTTGGTCCACTAATAAATATTCTACTTTCAGATTTTGATAACTTATTTATTTGCTCCTTGATTGACAAAATATTAGGGCTTTTGCCTACTAGTTCAAATGTATGGAAAAGTTTAGTATTTAAAGATTTATTTTCATTTTTTAAATTATAATTTTCTACCGCTCTGTTTACAAAATTTAAAAGTCTTTCTTTATCAAATGGTTTTTGAATAAATTCAAAAGCTCCAGATTTTAACGAATTTACTGCCATTTCAATATTAGCATGACCGGAGATCATAATTACTGGTAAATCAGGATTTTTCTTCTTTATATGATCTAACAATAAAATACCATCGTTGTCGCCTTTATCTAATTTTACATCAATGATTGCAACATCTGGAAGCTTTTTATCGATTTCAGTTAATGCTTGATTAAAATTAGCCGCAAGTCTTGTCTTGTATCCTGTATCTTTAATTAACTCGTCTAGAATTAATCTTATATCTGCATTATCATCTATAATTAAAATTTCAGCTGACATTATTTTTATATGGAATTATGATTTGAACTTTTGCACCATTTTTATGATTTAAAAATTTTATTGATCCTTCATGATCACTAATAA
>CABYVH010000050.1 GCA_902522365.1 uncultured Pelagibacteraceae bacterium | reverse complement strand
CCTTTTTATCAATAATTTCTTTTTTTATTTCAAGGTTGTGAAGTTCAACCAAATCGTTCATTTTAACTTTAACAGAGCTTTTTATTTTTTTTTTATTAAGTTTAATTTTTCCATTTCTAAGACTTTTCTCTATTAAACTTTGAGGAATCGACACAAAATATTTTCGAAGAAATCTATCAATACGCATACCAGCATACGTAGCATCTACGTTGATAGTTTTTTTCATAATAGATGTTATTTAGGCTGTAGCTTCTTTGGGTGTTTCTACTTTTTTATCTGATGCTTTAGATTGATCTGTTTTCTTTTTGTCTACTTTCTTTGCTTCAATATCACGATCTACAAACTCAATTACTGCCATAGGTGCATTGTCCCCATATCTAAATCCTGCTTTGATTATTCTTGTATATCCACCTTTTCTATTTACATATCTTTTAGACAATGTTTTTTTAATTTTACTTGCAGATGCTTCATCTTGAAGCTTAGAAATTAAAGATCTCGTATTTTGAAGTGTATCTTTTTTACCTAATGTAATTAATTTATCTGCCTGTGGTTTTAAAACTTTTGCTTTTGGAAGTGTTGTAGTAATTTGTTCGTACTTAACTAAAGAATTAAGCATATTTTTTATTAATGCTTTCCTATGCTCAGAAGTTCTATTGAGCTTTTTATAGCCCATTTTATGTCTCATTAAATAGCTTCCTCAAGTTTCTTTGATAATTCTGCAATATTGTCTGGAGGCCAATTTGGTATCTCCATACCCAAATATAGAGACATACCTGTTAAAACTTCTTTTATCTCATTTAGTGATTTTCTACCAAAATTTGGAGTTCTCAACATTTCTCCTTCAGATTTTTGAACTAGATCGCCTATATATATTATATTATCATTTTTCAGACAATTCATTGATCTAACAGATAATTCAAGCTCATCTACTTTTCTCAATAAATTTTTGTTAAACTCAGGCTCCGTTGGTTGCTCTCTGACTATTACTTCTTGAGGTTCATCGAAATTCACAAACATCCCTAATTGATCTTGAAAGATACGCGCAGAATATGCCACTGCATCCTCTGCTGAAATTGATCCATTAGTTTCTACTTCCATTGTTAATTTATCATAGTCCAAGGCTTTTCCTTCTCTTGCTGTACTAACTGAATATGAGACTTTTTTTACAGGACTAAACAGTGAGTCTATTGCTATAAGACCTAGAGGGGGTTCCTCTGGTTTATTCATATCTGCAGACACATAACCTTTGCCACTATTAACTGTCATTTCCATGTGAAAATTTGTATTTTCATCTAGATTACATATTACCAAATCTGGGTTTAAAATTTCAATATCAGCTGTAGTTGTGATATTAGACGCTTTAATTTCACCTGGTCCTTTAGCATCTAAAATTAGTTTATTTACTGTCTCGGAATTACTTTTTAATGCAAGAGACTTAACATTCAAAACTATATCAGTTACGTCTTCTCGTACTCCTTTAATGGAAGTAAATTCATGAAGTACGCCATCAATTTGTATAGCTGTAACAGCTGTACCTCTTATTGAAGACAAAAGAATTCTTCTTAAAGAATTGCCCAAAGTTAATCCATAACCTTTTTCTAAAGGTTCTGCTATGATTTTTGCATAAGTCTTATCATCACTTAAATTCACATCTAGTTTTGGTGGTTTAATAAGTGACTTCCAATTTTTTATATTTACTTCTGTAGTTTCCATTTATACTCTCCTTTTCTTTGGGGGTCTTGAACCATTATGTGGCATTGGCGTTGTATCTTTTATTGAAATAATTTTAAAGCCTCTGGCTTGTAAAGCTCTTAGAGCAGTTTCGCGACCTGATCCGGGACCTTTAACTTCAACAGATAAAATTTTCATTCCAACCTCTAAGGCTTTAACTGCAGCTGAGTCTGCAGCAACTTGAGCTGCGTAAGGAGTTGATTTTCTAGATCCTTTGAAACCTTTTTGTCCAGCTGATGCCCAAGAAATAACGTTACCACTCGTATCTGCAATTGAAATAATAGTGTTATTAAAAGTAGATTGCACATAAGCAATTCCATTTAAAATATTTTTCTTATTCTTTTTTTTTTTTGAATAAGAACTTTTTTTAGATTTTGTATTATTTTCTTTAATTTGATCTTTTTTTTCAGTTTTATCTTTTGACATTTTATTTTTTCAAAGGAGTTAATTTTTTACCTGCAATAGCAATTGCTTTACCTTTACGTGTTCTTGCGTTGCATCTTGTTCTTTGACCTCTTACTGGAAGTTTTTTTCTGTGACGAGACCCCCTATAAGATGCTAAGTCTATTAATCTTTTAATATTTAAAGAAGTATCTCTTCTTAAATCTCCTTCTACAGTAAATTTTTGATCTATAAATTCTCTAATTTTTAGAATCTCATCATCAGTTAATTCATTAACTCTTTTGGTATTTGGTATTTCTAATGATTTGCAAATATC
>CABYVH010000049.1 GCA_902522365.1 uncultured Pelagibacteraceae bacterium | reverse complement strand
GCTGCTAAAAAGAAAACTAAGAAAAAAGCTAAGAAAAAAGCTAAGAAGAAAAAAAGAAGATAGTTTAGTATTCTTTTTAACCGATAACGCTTCTCATGGCGCTTGCGTGAGGAGCGTTTTTTTTTATTCTGATAATTCCTGATTTATTGGTTCTTCAGCTACTGGTTTTTCCTCGACCTTTTGTGCCTGTTTCTCGAGATTTCTCTTTAAAGCTTTGTCAAGTTTTTTCTGAGCATCTTCTAAACTTGATCCCATTACAATTTGAAATTCAGTTAATAGTCTATCGTAAGCTTTTTCAAATAGTTGTCTTTCACTGTAAGATTGGTCGATCATTATATCATCCCCTTTATTTAAATCTCTTACTACCTCTGCTAAATCATAGATTTTACCTGATGAGATTTTAGCTTCATATTCTTGGGCTCTTCTACTCCACATTGATCGTTTTATTTTTGGTTTACTTTTCAATATACTTACACATTTGTTAATTTGGTTAATAGTTGCTAATGGTCTTAAATGTGATTGTTTATTTACTGGCACCATCCCATTTGCTTTATCTTTTTCAAATTTTATAATGTAGGTTTCAACATCAATACCACCTATATTAATTTTTTTTGTTTCAGTTATTTGACCAACACCATGCTTTGGATAGACTATATAATCTTTAATTTTAAATAACCTTTTTTCTGTCTCTTGCTTTTTTACTTTTTTTATCTCAGGTTTTTGTTCATTATTTTTTGGTATTCTTAGTGGATCAGTCTTGACTTCAGTTTTATCTTTTTTTTTTAAATCTTTAATTATTTTTTTTTTTATTACTTTACTTACTTTTTTAACTTTCGCTATTTTGTTAACTCTTTTTTTGGTTAATAACTTTTTTAACAGATTTAACCTTTTTCTTTACTACTTTTTTTGCATTCTTATTATTCAAGATTTTCTTTAAAATATTTTTCATACTTATCTTTTACATCTTTAAATTGTTCATGATCCGCTGGGGGATCTTTTTTTTCACTAATGTTTGGCCATAAGTCTGCATATTTTTTATTTACTTCCAACCACTTTCCATTTCTGTCATCATTATCAGATATTATGGCGTCTACTGGACATTCTGGCTCACAAACGCCACAATCTATACACTCATCAGGTTTAATTACAAGCATATTTTTACCTTCATAAAAGCAATCCACTGGACATACTTCAACACAATCCATCAATTTACATTTGATGCATTTATCATTTACTAAATATGTCATGTTTTTTTTTGTCGAACTTTCTCTTTAATATCACCAACAACTTTTGGATCTAGATAAAGTAGACCAGACAATCTTCTCATTAAGTTTGTTTCGTACATATCGGCATCTTCGTCTGAATATATAATATCCCATAATGCCTCAATTATGATTTTTTTATCTTCCTCATTTATATTTTTCACTTCTCTAGTAAAATCAAGTATTTGATTTGAATCTTTCTCCCTTTCCTCTGCATCTTGAAAAATTTTATCTATTTTCTCAGCTTCAGCTCCCATTTCAATGATTGCGTCTTTTATAATTTTTTTTTCTTTATCTGTATAATTCTCATCAATTTTAGCTGAATGAATTAACAAACAAGCAAGCCAAATGAGTCGAAGTTGATACCAACAGGTATTGCAATTGCAATTCCTGAAGATACAGAAGTTCAAATTAGACCAAGATCAGGTCTTGCCGCAAAATCAAGTATTAGCGTACTAAATACACCGGGTACAATTGATAGTGATTATAGAGGAGAGCTAAAAATTATTTTATTTAACCATGGTAAAGACGAATTTACTGTCAATGATGAAGATAGAGTTGCTCAAATGGTTTTAATGCCTATTTTAAAAGTAGAAATTGAAGAAACAAATGAATTACCAGAGACAGTCAGAGGGTCTGGAGGATTTGGATCTACTGGTAAATAGTAAATGTTTAGCAACAAAGACCTAGAGCGATATTCAAGACAGATTATTTTAAAAAAAGTTGGAGTTTTAGGTCAAAAGAAATTTCAAAATGCTAAAGTTTTAGTTGTTGGGTGTGGTGGCTTAGGGACACCTGTTATAGATTTACTTTGTCGAGCAGGTATTGGTAAAATTGGTATGATGGACCATGACAAAGTGAGTATATCAAATTTACACCGACAAGTTATGTTCACTTCAGATGATGTTGGAAAATATAAAGTTAATATTTTAAAAAAAAAAATTAATAAAATTAATAAAAAGGTAAAAGCAAAAATATATAGAGTTAAAGCAGAAGATAAAAATTTAGGAAAAATTCTGAAACAGTACGATGTTATTGTTGATGGTACAGATAATTTTAAAGCAAAATTTCTTTTAAATAGATTTTCGTTAAAATATAAAAAAAAACTTATTATTGGAGCTATAAGTAAATTTGAGGGACATATTTTTACATTTGATTTTAGTTTAAAGAAAAGTCCCTGTTTGAAATGTTTCTATCAAGAAGAACCAGCA
>CABYVH010000048.1 GCA_902522365.1 uncultured Pelagibacteraceae bacterium | reverse complement strand
ATAATATATTTTTATTCATTCAATAATATAACAATATGTAATATGAACTATGAATTTTTAATGATATACCTATTTTACTATGAACCAATTTGATATTCAAAACCAAGAAATAATCACCGGATCTTCTCGGTTAGTATCAAAGGATAAAAAATTTGACAGAATAAAATATGCAACTGATTACATGGATCATAATTTAGCTTATAAAAGCTATTTAAAAATTAATGAAATTAACGATAATGAAGGCAAGATACTTTTAGATTTTAAAAAAAGATTTTTAGATTACAGAGTAAATTGGAATAAAATTCCAAAAGACAATTATAACTTAAATATATCTGATTATAACGATCCAAATATTAAGATATTAGGACCACTTTGTGTAGATATTGAATTAGCTGCAATTTGTGACTTAGCGTGTCCGCATTGTTTTAGAGAATATATACTTACTCCTGACAAAATAATGAATTTTAATCTTTATAAAAGAATTATTGACGAGATAAAGATTTTAGAGGTTCCATCAATAAAACTTAATTGGAGAGGTGAGCCTCTTCTAAATTCTAAAATAGAAAAATATATAGAGTATGCGAAATCGAGTGGAATACTAGAGGTATCCATAAATACTAACGCAACTCATCTCACTATAGAAATGGCAACTAAATTAATTAAATCAGGATTAGACTTAATTATATATTCATTCGATGGAGGAACTAAAAAAACTTATGAAAAAATGAGGCCAGGAAGATTTGAGCAAAATAAATTTGAAAAAGTTTATGGAAATATTAAAAACTTTTCTAAAATAAAAAAAGATCTAAAGTCTTTCTTTCCAATTACAAAAATCCAGATGGTTCTTACTGAGGAAACAAGGAAAGAAATTAATAATTTTTATGAACTTTTTAACTCAATAGTCGATGACGTTACTGTGACACCTTACTCAGAAAGAGGGGGTAATTTAGAGAAATTAAAAGATTATCAAAAACAAAAATTATTTGATTACTTAAAAAAAAATGATTTACCAGATAGCACTCCATATATGATTGATGGGAATGGAAAAATTAAAATTTCTAAAGAAAGAAAGCCATGTAATCAAATTTTTCAAAGACTCATGATAACCTATGACGGAAGAGTTGCTATGTGTTGTATGGATTGGGGAGCACAGCACTGTGTTGGATATATGGATGAGTCTGGTTATAATATTCAAAAAACTTTGGATGATCTTAAAAGAAAAATAGATAGTAATAAAAAAGGTTTTGAATTGTTAAAAAACGCAAAGTATCCAAAAAATTTTAATGAACCCAAAAAAAAAGTTGAAACATTAAATGATATATGGAACGGAGAAGAAATAAATAAAATTAGAAATTTACATAAACAAAAAAACCTAGATAGTGTTGATATTTGTAAAAAATGTGATTTTACAGACACATATTCATGGATTGAAATTGAATAATATAAAATTTATCACTGAAATAGCATCTACGCATGATGGATCTATTAAGGATTTCAACAAATTAATAAAAAATATTAAGATTATAAAAGGAGATTACATAAAATTTCAAATTTTTAAAAACTCAGAATTATGTCATAGCAGTAGTAAATTATTCAAAGGCTTAAAAAAAATAGAATTACCTTTTAAATTTTGGGAAAAAATAATTAATAAAAATAAAAAAAAAAAAAAAATTATTTTAGAGCCCTTTGATGAAAAAAGTTACATTTTTTCCAAAAAGTTTAAAAAAGATGTGTTAATAAAAATTTCTTCATCTGAACATGACAATCAATGGATGATACATGATGCAATCAAAAATTTTAAAAAAGTTTTTCTTAACATTTCAGGTTATCATTTAAAAGATATTTTAAAATTATTTAAAGATTATAAAAGTTCTAAAAATAAAATAATTTTAATGTATGGATTTCAATCTTTTCCATCGAATCCTGAGGATTTGAGACTTAATATTTTAAAACAGATTATTAAAATTGGATATAAAGCTGGCTATGCAGATCATTCTGAAACAGAAGATTTAATCGGAACTTATATTTCTACTGCAAGAGCCATTGATCTAGGAGCTACTTATATTGAAAAACATGTTACTTTAGATAGATCTAAAAAAAAACCAGATTATGTATCTAGTTTTAATCCTATCGACCATACTCAATATGCAAATTTTTTTAAAAATGATTATAAAAAATTTATAATTAATAGAACTAAAATTTCAAAAAAGGAAATTCAATATTGTCAAGTTATGGGAAAATATGCTGTATCAAATAGAGATCTAAATTTGAATGAAAATTTAAATTATAAAGACATAAAGTTTTTACGAACTGGTAGCAAAGGACTAAATAGAAATGAAATAAATAATTTTCTTAAAAAGAAAAGCTTTATTAAAAAAAAAATAAAGAAAAATTCGCTGATTAAATTAGATCATCTGGGTTATTGAAGGACTTTGAAAAAAAAATTTATTAATAAAGCTGTTTTTTTGGATAGAGACGGTGTTATCAATTATGATTATGGGTATGTTCACAAAATTAAAAATTTTAAATTTAAAAAAAAAGTATTTGAAGCAATTAAATTTTTAAATAAGATAAATTATCTTGTGATAATTATTACAAATCAATCTGGAATAGGAAGAGGATTTTACACAAAAAG
>CABYVH010000047.1 GCA_902522365.1 uncultured Pelagibacteraceae bacterium | reverse complement strand
ATTAGACCAATGAATGATCTAGTTAAAAAATATGGAAAAGGAATTCAAGAGTCACAACTTATTACAATTGATGGAAAAGTAATGGCTGTAGCATTTATGGCTAATACACAACATCTTTATGTAAGAACAGATGTTTTAAAAGAAAATGGAATTGCTATTCCAAAAACTTACGAGGAAGTTGTAGCGGCTGCTGAAAAAATCAGAGCAGCTGGGAAAATGAAATACCCTTATGCAGCAGCTTACAAAGCAGGATGGAATTTAGCTGAAGAATTTGTAAACATGTACATTGGTCATGGTGGTGAATTCTTTAAAGATGGTGGTGCACAACCAAACATCAATAATGCTAAAGGTGTAGCAACTTTGAATATGTTAAAAAAACTGGCTGATTTAAGTAACCCTGATTATTTAACGCATGATAGTGAAGCTATCAAAGTTGAGTGGGAATCTGGAAATGTTGCAATTATGACTTTATGGGCATCTAGATCTGGAACATTACTTGACGATGAAGGTGATGCAAAAATAACAGCTGCTACTAAATTAGTTGCTCCTGCAACAGTTGGTGGTGGTAATATTCCTGCAGCAACACTTTGGTGGGACGGATTTACACTTGCTAAAAATAGATCTGACGCAGATGCAGAAGCTTCTTTTAGAGCAATGGCTCATGCAGCATCATCAAAAGAGATGGTTGCAAAAGCTGCTGATCAAGCTGTTTGGTTAGTTGAAGGTTTTGTGCCTGGTCCAAAATCTGTTGGAGTAATTGAAGCAGTTAAGATGGGAGCAAAACCTTATCCAATGTTACCACAAATGGGATTAATGCATGGTGCTTTGGGTAGTGAAATTGTTGAGTTTTTGCAAGGAAATGAGTCAGCTGAGCAAGCATTGAAAGATGTAGAAGCTGCTTATATCACTAAAGCAAAAGAACAAGGTTTTCTATAAAATATAATTTAGTTAAGTGGGGATAAAACTATTCCCCACTTAAAAATTTTCATGCCTAATAGAAGCTTTTTCTGGTTCTTTTTTCCAGCAGGTTTAGCAATGATTTTATTCATTGGGCTACCGATTATTTCTACAGGTATTCAATCTTTTTACGCTCAACATGATCAAATACTCATTGAAGTTAAAAAATGTGATCCATTTGGATGCAAAACATCAGTAGTTGTAGATCAAGAAGCTACTTCAAAAATTAAAGAAGAGAAACCATTAGGAAAATTTAATGGTTTTGGTACATACATTGATAGAAATCACTTGGCATCTGATCAAGTTTCAGAATTCTGGAGTGAGAGTAAATCATTAGGTGAATTTATTGGCAAGGTAGGAAATCTTCCGTTTTACAAAGCTTTAGTATTTACCTTAACCTATTGTGTAATTGTTACACCATGCGTTCTGCTTTTAGGATTTATTATTGCTTTAAGTTTAAATGCAATATCTAGAAAAATTAGAGGTCCCCTTATTTTTGGTACAATTTTACCTATGATTGTAACTCCTTTAGTTGGTTCTCTGGTGTTATTCTGGATGATTGATGCTGAGGGAATTATAGGTGCAAATCTTCAAATATTAATGGATGATCCTTACTTGTCGGTTAAATCATCAAAAGCTCTAACTTGGATTACAATTATAATTTATGGAGTTTGGCATCACTCCCCTTTTGCTTTTGTTGTTTTTTATGCAGCACTTCAAACTGTTCCGCAAGAACCATTAGAAGCTTCAATAATAGACGGTGCTTCAAGATTTCAAAGGGTTAAACATATAGTTTTACCACATATATATCCCGTAGTTACATTTGTAGCATTAATTTCATTGATGGATAATTTTAGAGTATTTGAACCCATCATAGGTTTTAGTGCTGAGGGTAGTGCTCAATCTTTATCTTGGTTAATTTACGATAACCTAGTTAATGAAGAGGTTATCTTGTTTGGATCAGCAGCAGCAACATCGATCATGACTATTGTAGGAATATCAATAATTTTAACACCAGTTTTACTAAGAACTTGGAAAGAATTTAGAACAAATAGATAATTATGGATTTTGGATTAGATAAAAAATCAAACAGCTTAAAAACTTTCAACACAATATTTATAGTTATTTGGTTGTTACTTGCATGTTTTCCATTTATTTGGACGTTTTGGGGGTCCTTTAAAGTAAGAGCTGATTTTTTCTCAAGAGCTGATTGGTGGTATGCAATAACAGCTTTTAATACTTTAATTGAAACAGGAGCTAGTTTTACTAAAGAAGCTTATAGCGGTGCTTGGTTTGAGGGTGAGTTTTGGAAAGCATCAAGAAATACACTAATAGTTACAATAAGCGTTGTCTCAATTTCATTATTTCTTGGGACATTAGGTGCATACGCTTTATCCAGGTCTACAAAAAATTATGCTTTTTGGATTTTAATCATTGCTTTAATTTTTAGAGCAATGCCTCATATAACATTGGTTTCAGGTTATCTATTCCCTTTTTTTCAATTACAAATTTGGGGAATTTTACCAACTACAATTGTAGTTCTTGTTGCAATCAATCAACCTTTTACCTTATGGCTTCTATATTCATTTTTTAAAACTGTGCCAAAAGAATTAGATGAGAGTGCCTTGATCGATGGTTGCTCATACTTCCAAGCCTTTAGACATATAATAATGCCTGTGATGTGGCCCGGGGTAATCACAGCTGGATTGTTTAGTCTAATGTTAGCTTATAATGATTTTACGGTAACAGCTTTATTATTAAATCAAGAGAACCATACTATGGTTCCTAAAATTCAAAGTTATCTTGGAACCAACCAGCATGAAGGCAATTTAATGTGGGCTGTATCCGCAGTTGTATCTGCTACCGCTCCTTTATTTTTATTAGTAATGTTTTTCCAAAGACAGGTTATTAGTGGATTAACTGCTGGTGCCATAAAAGGCTAATGACAATCAAAGCAGTATTATTTGGTTCAATTGGAACAATTATTGAGACCTCTGATATACAAAGAAATTGTTTTAATCAAGCATTTCAACAAG
>CABYVH010000046.1 GCA_902522365.1 uncultured Pelagibacteraceae bacterium | reverse complement strand
AATTTCAACTTCTCCAAAATCTGAATGTTGGTATTCACTTTTAATAACCTTTTTATTTTGTGTTTCAGGAGTATTCTGAGGCTGATTAATTCTAGATGAGACAAAATCTTTTAGGTCCTTTTCAACAACCCTACCTGATCTCTCTGTTCCCCTAACATTATTTATATCTACTCCCAGTTCTCTTGCAAATTTTCTAACTTTTGGACTTGCAGATATTAAAGTTACAAAAAAATCATAAAAATTAAATCCTTGGGCAACCAGTAGTAAAGATGGTGAATAAACAAATACAAAAGGTACAAGAGCTTTTGCAATTCCTAGTCTAAATGCAGTATTACCCGTGGTAAATGGATTTGATCCTGCAATTCCAGCAGCAGCATATGCTGCAAGAGCAACAGGCGGTGTTATGTCAGCTAAGACTCCATAATAAAATACAAAAAAGTGAGAAACAATGGGCTCAATTTGTAATTGAGTGAGAGCAGGCGCAGCAACAGCAACTAGTATTATGTATGTTGCAGTAGTTGGAACTCCTGTACCCATAAATATGCATGATATTGCTATTAGTATTAGTGAGAAAAATAATGTTAGATCAGCTAAAGAAAAATAATTGAAAGGTAAAAAGTTTAAGAAGAAACCTCCAATATCACCAGCCGTTTGGATTACTACATAACCTAGTCTAAAACCAACACCTGTTAGTGTAACTACACCAACTATAATTCCAATTGATGTTGCAGCGGCTCCAACAGCTAAGGTATTCTTTGCTCCTCTTGCAAGACACTCAAATAAGTCGTTAAAAGTAAGTCTATTTTTTTTTCTAATAAATCCAATGACGACACATGCAATTATTCCATTTACTGCAGCATAATCTGGTGTACGACCAATTAAAATTAAATATACCAAGATAAACAATGGAACTATTGCAAGCCAATTGTCTTGTATAATTTTTATAAATTTAGGAACCTCACTTTCGTTTAAACCTCTAAGTCCTAATTTTTTTGCCTCTAAATGAACCATTACAAAAATTCCAAAATAGTGAAGCAGTGCTGGAATTAATGCAGCCGCTAAAATATCTCTTAAAGGCAATTCTAAATATTCCACCATAATAAATGCAGCAGCCCCTAAAATAGGTGGAGTTATTTGTCCGCCAGTAGATGCTGTGGCTTCCACAGCACCAGAAAAATGTGGCGGATATCCAACTTTTTTCATTGCAGGTATTGTTAAAGATCCAGTTGTTACTGTATTAGCAATTGAGGAACCAGATATGGTTCCTAAAAATGCTGAAGAAAATATTGCCACTTTTGCTGGTCCTCCAGAGTATCGTCCAGCTATTACCATTGCTAAATCAATAAATAATTGTCCTAGTCCTATTCGTGTTGCAAGTACACCAAACAAAATAAATAAAAAAACATATTGGGCCATAACACCAACAGCGATTCCATAAATTCCTTGGTTAGTTATATAAATATGATTTACAAATCCTGCCCAACTACTGCCACCGTGTTTTAAAGCTCCAGGAAAAATAGGACCATAAAGTGCAAAAATCATAAATATTATACATATTAATGGCAGTGTGTATCCAATGGATCTCCTTGCAGCTTCAAGAGTCAAAATTATAAGTATTGATCCCATGATAACTTCAGTAATTGATGGATTTCCTACTCTGCTAGCCAATATTTCAGGAGGCAATAAAGGTAGATAAAGTGCAGTTATTACAACTAGAATTGAAAAAATAATATCTATTATAGGAACTTTGCTTTTTGATTTATCATCAGGAAATCTTTTCCAATTATAAAATAGAAATACTAGACCAACTACAAAAGAAATATGAATACCTCTATGAAGTATATCTCTAATTGTTCCAAATCCTGAAGCATAAAAATGGTAAATTGACATTGTAACTAATGCAATAAACGTCAATAATTTTAAAAAATTTTTTAATTTTCTTTCGTTACTTTTTATTTCAAACTTTTCTTCAAGTTTTGAAACTTCCTCAGGAGAAATATTAAATTGAGACATAATAATGCCCTAAGTCTTATGACCTAGGGCACAATATATTTTAGAATACTTATAAATTTAATTTATAAGTCCTGCTTCTTTATAAAACTTTTCTGCACCAGGATGTAATGGTACTCCTACTCCAGAAAGAGCTGTATCAGGCGTTATTGTTTTACCTTTAGCATGACCAACATCCATTAGCTTTCTAGACTCTTTATTCCATAAAGCTTTAGTGATTTGATAGATTAGCTCATTATCTTCTTTTGCAGACGTAAACCATTGAGCACCTACTGCTACAGTATTTACTTCATCAACTCCTTCATAAGTTCCTGAAGGAATTGGGCTTTGTGAGAAAAATCCATATTTTGAAGTCAATGCTTTAGCTCCTGCACCATCTATAGGAACTAATTTTACATCAACTGCAGATGCTAATTCAACAATAGCTCCTGTTGGAAAACCTGCTACAACAAAAATCGCATCAACTTTACCATTTCTTAGTGCATCTGTAGCTGCTTTGCCTTTTAAAGCTTCAGCTTTTACATCGCTAGTACTTAAACCATTTGACTCTAAAATTAATTTAGCGTCAACATACGTACCAGATCCAGGTTCGTCGAGTGAAACTCTTTTACCTTTTAGGTCTTTAACAGAATTAATATTGCTTTTTTTAAGCGCAACTAAATGAATGTGTTCTTGAAATAGTGCTGCGATAGTTCTTAAATCTTTTGCTGGTTCTTTTCCTTCCATAGTACCAGTACCAGTGTAAGCCCAATAAGCAACATCAGACTGTGCAAATCCTGAATTTCTTAAACCTGAAATAATTGCATTTACATTATCTACTGATCCTCTTGATGAAACAGCTGACGCAATTAAGTTAGGAACTCCACAACTTCCACCTTTACCACATTCTCTTGATCCTGGCGGTTTAGAAATTGCATTTGCAATCATTCCACCAACTGGATAATAAGTGTAAGCTGTTCCTCCTGTACCAATTGTAAAAAATTTTAGTTCTTGAGCAAATGATTTACCTGACAAACCAAGTGTCAGAAGTAATATCATTAGAGAACTTTTGAATAAGTTT
>CABYVH010000045.1 GCA_902522365.1 uncultured Pelagibacteraceae bacterium | reverse complement strand
GGTAAAAAAAAATATCCAGATGAATATGTTGTCATCATTTATTAAGGCAGATACTGAATATATTGAAAACAAACATACAGGAAAATATATCTCAAATTTAAATTTTGATGTTAATCAAATAACTATGATGTTAAGCACATCTTTTTTAAATTTTTTCAAAGATGGTCTAACACTAATTGGTCTTCTTTGTGTAATGTTTTTTCAAAATTGGAGACTATCTTTAATAGCTATAATTATGATACCTCTTGCATCTTTTACTGCAAAAAAATTAGGCAAAAGAATGAGCAAAGTAGTAACAGAAGCTCAAGAAAAATCGGGGGACTTAAATAAATATTTAATTGATTTATTTAAAAATCATAAAATTATTAAAATTTTTCAAAGAGAAAAATTTGAGGAAGAAAGATCAGAAAAATTTGTAAATGATTTAAAAAATAAATCTATTAAAATTGCTACAGTATTTATTCGGGCCACACCAATAATGGAACTTCTTACAGGTATTATGATTGCAATTTTAATTTTTTACTCAGGTAAATTAATTATGAGCAATCAACTAAATATAAATAATTTTTTTTCATTTTTAGCTGCTATGATGTTGGCTTACCAACCTGTTAAATCTCTTTCCATAATTAATGTTGGTGTTGGTCAAGGATTATCAGCTGCAAAAAGAATTCTCCCAATTGTAGATATTAAAAATTTAGTTTTAGAAAATAACGATAAGAAAGAGTTTAGCCTATTACATGGAGATATAGAACTGGCAAACATCAATTTTAATTATTCCTCAAATTTAGAAAACAATGTTTTAAAAGATATAAATATTAAAATTAATGGAAAAAAAATGACTGCTTTAGTCGGTCAGAGTGGATCAGGAAAGTCAACTTTATTAAGTTTAGTTCCAAGGATTTATGATCCAAGTTCTGGTGTAGTAAAGATTGATGGACAAAACATAAGAGATGTTAATTTATTTTCCTTGAGAAAGGAAATTTCAATAGTAGACCAAAATGTAACTTTATTTGATGATACTATCTTCAATAATATTAAATATGCAAAACCTGATGCTGATGATGTTGATGTTTACGAAGCTGCTAAACTATCAATGTGTTCAGAATTTATAGAAAAACTTGAAAACAAATATCAAACTATGATAGGAGAAAATGGAACTAGATTATCAGGTGGGGAAAAGCAAAGACTTTCAATTGCGAGAGCATTCTTAAAAGATAGCAAAATTATTCTTTTGGATGAAGCTACTTCATCTTTAGACTCAGAAACTGAAGAAAAAATACAAAAGGCATTGGATAAATTAACTTTGAATAAGACAACTGTAGTAATTGCTCACAGGCTATCAACTATTTTAAATTCTGATAAAATTTACGTAATGGATAAGGGGAGGGTTATGAACTCAGGCAATCATGAAGAGCTTTTAACAAAATCTGAAACTTATAAAAATTATTACAATAAACAAATAAACAAAAGTTAATGTTTATTATTTATAATTTTTTTTTATTTCTATTATTTTTAATTTCTCCATTATTTATAATTATTAGAATATTCTTAGGAAAAGAGGATCAATATAGATTTAAGGAGAAATATGGATTTTTTACAAAAAAAAATAACTCTAACGAAACAATTTGGATACATGGAGCAAGTGTAGGTGAAATATTGAGTATTATACCAATTATTAGAAAGTTTGAAACTGATAAAAAAATTAATAAGATTTTAATTACCTCTTCAACTACCAGCTCCACACATATTTTGTCTAAATTTAAGTTTAAAAAAGTTGTTCATCAATTTTACCCTTTTGATTTAAATTTTTTAACTAAACATTTCATTAATCATTGGAAACCAAAATTAGTAATATTTGTAGACTCTGAAATTTGGCCAAATATGTTTAAAAATTTACATAAAAAAAATATTCCACTAATCCTTCTTAATGCAAGGATTACAAAAAAATCTTTTAGGAGATGGAAATTCTTGCCTAATTTTTCTAAAAAGATTTTTGAAAAAATAACTCTTGCTTTACCGCAAAACATGGAGTCCAAAAAATATTTAAAATTATTAGGTACAAAAAATATACAATTTGTTGGTAATTTAAAGTTTTTTGGAGGAGCTCAAAAAGACTATTTAAAAAATTTAACTCTTAAAAAAAAATTTTCAAAAAAAATTATTTTTTGTGCAGCAAGTACTCATCGAACAGAAGAACTATTTATTGGAAAAGTGCATAAAGAATTAAAGTCAGAAATTAAAAACTTAATAACAATAATAATCCCAAGGCATATAAATAGAAAAAAAGAAATACTAGATGAATTAAAAAACATTGGTCTAAATTCCCAATTACATAGTTTGTCGAAAAAATTAAGTGTAGACACAGATATTTACATAGTAGATGCTTACGGAGAATCTGCAAAATTCTACTCTTTATCTAAATTAACATTTTTGGGAGGGTCACTTATACCGCGCGGAGGACAAAATCCACTAGAGCCAGCTAGGGAGGGTAACTATATCTTACACGGTCCGCATATAGAGAACTTTAAAGAAGTTTATGAAATATTAGATGAACTAAGAATTACAACAAAAGTAAAATCAATAAAAAATATGAAATCTGCTATTCGTAAGAAAATTAATTTTTTAAAAAAAAATAAGGTGGATAAAAAGTTAAAATACTTGGGAGAAGAAATACTAAATAAAAATTTATATGAAATTAAAAAATTTATCTAAATGAAAATAATAAAACCATTATATTTAAATGATAAAAATTTAATTGCTTATTTATTAGCTCCTCTTACAATTTTTACTATTTTAATAAATTTTGGTAAAAATTTTTTAATTAGAAAAAAATATAAAATCAAAACTATATGTGTGGGAAATATTTATATTGGTGGAACTGGAAAAACTTCTTTAAGCATACAAATAAATAAAATTTTAAAAAATAAGTTTAAAACAGTATTCATTAAAAAAAGATATTTAGATCAACTAGATGAGAGAAAAATGCTTCAGACTCATGGAAAGCTAATTAGTGATGAAAATAGAGGCATAAGTTTAGATAAAGCTGAGGTAAAAAAATTCGAAGTAGCTATTTTAGATGATGGTTTGCAAGACAAAAAAATAGATTATGACATATCAATTGCTTGCTTTAACTCAAGTTATGGTATCGGCAATGGATATTTACTTCCAGCGGGGCCTTTAAGGGAAAAACTAGAAATATTAAAAAAATATAATGCAATTTTTTTAATTGGTGAAAAAAAAAATACAAAACTTTCAGCAATATTAAAAAAGTTTAATAAAAAAATATTTTATTCCAGCTATGTTCCAAGAAATCTAAAAAACTTTAATAGAAAAAAAAGCTACTTGTATTTTTGTGGGATTGGGAATCCAGAAGAGTTTGAAAATACACTTAATAAGTATAAGTTTAAAATATCAAAAAAATTTATATTTCCTGATCATCATAATTATACAAATGAAGATTTAGAGAAAATTAAAAAAATTGC
>CABYVH010000044.1 GCA_902522365.1 uncultured Pelagibacteraceae bacterium | reverse complement strand
CATCAACACCTTTTGCAAGTTGGTCTTCTACTTGGTTAATTTGTGCTTGAACATCTCCTTCTTGTGGAGGTGCAATCAAAATTAATTTTACACCTAATTTAGCAGCTTCTTCTTCAGCTCCTTTAGTTACTGAAGCCCAAAATGGATTTCCAGAACCAGGACCTTTTATACTAAATAGGATTTTTTTGCCATGACCATCAGCAAAAGAAACTGAAGCCATAGTCGTTAATAAAAAAATTGTAGAAAAAAATACTACAATTTTTCTTGTTAGTTCTCTCATATATTACCCCTTTAATAATTATTAAAAAACAGATTTAATAAAATTTTTATTAGTAATTCAACTAATTATAGAAGATAAAAAAATACTATTTCAACTGGGGCGTGTATTTATTTTCTTGTTCCCAAGTCTCTTCTTAGTACATCTATATAAACTGCAAGAACTATTATCGATCCAATTAGAACTTGCTGCCAAAAAGAGCTTACATCCATTAAGTTTAGGCCGTTACGTAAAATACCCATTATCATTACCCCGGCAAAGACACCAAGAACAGTTCCTCTTCCCCCAAAAAAACTTGCTCCACCAATAATGCATGCTGCTATAGCGTCTAACTCAGACTGTAAACCGGCGTTAGGATATCCAGAATCTGTTCTACCAGCTAAAATTAAAGCTCCAATACCTGATAAAAATCCGCATAAAGAGTAAACAATTACTAATATTTTATTTACATTTACGCCCGATGCCCTCGCTGCACTCGGGTTACCTCCAATAGCATAGATCCATTTACCAGTTCTAGTATGATTCATAAAAACCCAGAAAATTATATATACAATTGCAATAAGAACTAAACTCACTGGAAGGTACTGAGATTTTTCGAGACCTAACCAAGTTAAATCTATTCTTCCATGGCCAAGATACCTTACTTCATCAGTAAAGCCACTTATTGGTGTTCCACCTGAAATTAAATTTCCAGTACCTCTAAATATATATAGTGTACCTAGTGTCATTATGAAAGGATGAGGCATCCGCAAAATAGTAATTCCAAGACCATTTATTAGTCCACATATTAATCCTGCTATTAGCGGTGTCATAGCAACAACAAACCAAGGCGCACCTGCTTTTGCTACAATTGCTAATATCATCAATGACAACATCATTATAGAACCAACTGAAAGGTCAATACCTGCAGTTACAATTACCATGAAAACTCCTAGAGCAAGCATAGATTGCCAAGATATTTGTTTAAACACGTTGGTTACATTTCTCCACGACAAAAAAACATCTGGCTGCAAGAAATGCATTACCACTATCATTATTAGTAATAATAATAAAATTCCATATCTATCAAAGTAAGGAATTAATTTTAAATATAGTGAATCTTTTTCTTGATCTTTATTATCCATAATTATTTTTTTCCCATGATCCAACCAATTACTTCGTCTCTAGAAGTTTTTGATAATTCTGACTCAGCAAAATTAGTTCCTTGAAATAATGCCATCACACGATCACATACAGCAAATATATCATCCATTCTATGGCTGATTACAATTACACCTACTCCAGTTTTTTTTAAGCTATTAATTAAATCTAAAACTTTTCCAACTTCCTTAATAGCAAGAGCAGCTGTGGGTTCATCCATAATAACTACCTTTGCATTGAACGCAGTAGATCTTGCTATGGCTACCGCTTGTCTTTGACCCCCTGAAAGTTCCTCGACTTTTTGATCTGCACTTTTTACATTAATTTTTAACTTTCCTAAATGAGCATCAGTGAGTTCTTTTATTTTCTTAAAATCTAGCAGCTTGATAAAACCAAGATTTTTAGTAGGCTCACGTCCCAAAAAAATATTTTCACCAATAGGAAGATTTCCCGCTAAAGCCAAATCCTGGTAAACCATTTCTAAGCCCAACTCTTGTGAGTCCTTTGGGCTTTCTAATATCTCTTTTTTACCATCAAAATATAGTGAGCCAGAACTTGGTTTATAAAGTCCAGATAAAACCTTCATTAATGTCGTTTTTCCAGCCCCATTATCACCCACAACACCGAGGCACTCTCCTGCATGTATCTTTAAATTTACATTCTCAAGAGCCGTTATGGTTCCAAAGTACTTTGTTACACTTTTTGCTTCGAGAAGTAGTTGGTTAATTGATGACATAAATCATGAAAATATAAAAAAATCAGTTAATTGCAACAGGTTTTGAGGCTAAAAGATTTACTGTTTTGCTTCGAGCTCTTTTACAGAATTTTGGAGCCTTTTTTTTTAAAATTAAGCTCATATCTTTTAGAACAATTTCACCCATTTCAAAAAAAGCCTGTTCTAAAGCTCCCGCCCTATGAGCTGAAAACAATACATTTTTAAGTTTTCTAATTGGATCATTTTTTTTAACCGGCTCTTCAGGAAATACATCCGTTGCTACAAAGATATCTCCTTTTTTAATTCTTTTTTTAAGATCCCCAAAATTAACAATTGCTGCTCTACTCATTAAAACAAAAACTGATTTTGACCTCATTCTATTTAATAATTTTTTGTCTATTAAATTTTTATTTTTAGTTGTGATTGTTGCTAGTACATAAATAATCTCACAATCGCTAAACATTTTACTTAGATTAATTGATTTAAAACCAGCTTTTTTAATAATTTTGTTAGGTACCCAGGGATCGTATACATTTATATTTTTTGTAAAGGGTAGTAAAAGAGGATAAAGCGCCTTTGCTAAATCTCCAAACCCCAATAATCCAATTTTTTTATTTGTTAAAAGAGAAGCACTTAAATTACTTTCTAAACCATATTTTTCTTTTCCTCTTACAAAATCGAAATGAGCATTATGGATGTTTCTTAATATGGATAAAGTCATACCTAAAGCTATTTCAGCAACTGGTTTTGAAAATACAGGTGATGTAGCTATGACATCAATTTTTTTTTTAAAACAATATTCATAGTCAATATTATCCATAAAATTACTTTCAACATTTATAATACATTTCAATTGTGTGGCTTTTGATAAAATATTTTTGTCAAGATCTGGTTGGCCCATTATAAAAGTGGCTTTGTGAATATTTTTTTCGTAAAAATCTTTTTTATTAAACTTAGGAGCTATTATTAACTTATATTTTGATTTTAATTCCTTAAGTTTTTTTTTTGAAAAAATTAAATCTAATGTTCTTGGAAATGGATCTGAAATTACGATATATTTTTTCATTTTATATTTACTTTAGTAATTTCTTAATATCTAATTTTGAAAACTTTTTTGGTTTTGCGCAAAAGGTATTAATGTATTGAATTTTGCCAGACCTGGCCGCTTTCATAATAGAAGTTATAATGTCTAATACATGAAGAGAAATTTCACCACTACACAAATGTTTTCTTTTATTTTCAATCGAATATGCCATCTCTGATAACCCCACACCTCGATAGTTTGCATTAGTTGGTGTTTCATTAGCTCTTGAACTTTGTGTTCTTATATTAATCCTCCCTAATGGCATTTTTGAAGTCTTAAACTCTTTCCAGTTATCGCCTAATTTATTGCAAGTTAATACTGATCCACCG
>CABYVH010000043.1 GCA_902522365.1 uncultured Pelagibacteraceae bacterium | reverse complement strand
AAAGAATAATATTAGAGACCATCTTAGCATTCCTTGAAACTGGTACCAGTCAACCATGTATGAAAAGAAACTTAAGACAAATAACAGACCCCAAATCCAAAGATAAATACCTATATTTTGAGTACTTGTTTGCTCTTCTTGTTTATTAGCCTCTTCTATTTTTTTAGACTCATTCATAAATTATTTTACCACAAATAGAAAAATGCAAAAATGAAAACCCAAACTAGATCTACAAAGTGCCAATAAAGTCCCAATATTTCAATTTCAACATAATCCCCTTTCATTTTAGTAAACCAGCCTCTTTTTTTGCTATCATAATGACCAGCAAAAACTTTATATGTGTATATGAATAAGAAAATCACTCCTATTGAGACATGGAAACCATGGAAACCAGTTATCATAAAAAAGAAAGAACCAAACTGAGCTGCTCCAAAAGGATTTCCCCAAGGTCTCACACCTTCATGGATTAATTTTGACCATTCAAATACTTGCATTCCCACAAAAGTAAGTCCACCTACAGCAGTAGCAAGAATTAACCAACCACACATTTTACGATTTTTTTCGTAACCATATTTTACAGCTAAAGCCATTGTTCCACTACTAGTAATCAATACAAAAGTCATTATCGCAATTAATAAAAGTGGGACAGGTACACCTCCTACATGTAAAGAAAAAACTTCACTAGTGTTAGGCCAATCAACTATAGTTGATCCTCTACCCTTCATGTATGAAATTAAAAAACAGCTGAATACAAAAGTATCACTCAATAAAAAGATCCACATCATGGCCTTGCCCCAATGCACACCTTTAAACATTGTTTGGTCTGAACCAGTATCAGACGCCATGCCCTTAAACCCTGGTTTAAGTTCAAAGCCGTCTATTTTTTGTTCAGACATTATTTTTCTCTTAAGTTTTCTCTACTTCAGTATTTGCTACTTCACTTGGAGCAGTTGTTTGTGGAATAAAATCATCTTTCGCTCCTGGAACACTAAAATCGTAAGGCCATCTGTGAACAACTGGAAGTCTTTCACCAAAGTTACCGTGTTCTGGTGGAACAGTAGAAGTATACCATTCAAGTGAATTAGCTTTCCAAGGGTTCTGTTCAGCTTTTTTTCCTGTTTTTAATGTTTTAATAATATTGAAAACTAAAATAAATTGTGCTGCGCCTACTATAAATGCTGCAACACTTATAAATTCATTCATTCCTACTGTAGATGTCATGTATGGACTATCATACATTTCGAAATATCTTCTTGGAACTCCAATAAAACCTAAGTAATGCATTGGGAAATATATTGAGTAAGCTCCTAAGAAAGTGATCCAGAAGTGCCATTTACCCAATGTTTCACTTAACATTTTTCCAGCTACTAATGGGAACCAATGATAAACTGCACCCATAATAACCATTAGTGGTGCAATACCCATGACCATATGGAAGTGTGCTACTACAAAATATGTATCAGATAATGGGACATCAACTGAAACATTTCCTAAAAATATTCCAGTAATTCCTCCATTTACAAATGTCACGATAAATCCTAAGCACCATAACATTACAGTATTAATTCTAATATTTCCTCTCCATAAAGTTAGTATCCAGTTATAAACTTTCATGGCGGTTGGAACTGCAATAATTAATGTGGTTGTTGCAAAGAAAAATCCAAACCAAGGGTTCATTCCGCTAACATACATGTGGTGAGCCCATACGAAGAAACTTAAACCTCCAATACCTACGATCGCCCAAACCATCATTCTATAACCAAAGATGTTTTTTCTGGCATGAACAGATATTAAGTCAGAAACTATTCCAAATGCTGGCAATGCAACAATATAAACCTCAGGGTGTCCAAAGAACCAAAATAAGTGTTGGTAGAGAATTGGGCTTCCACCACCGTATTCAAGAACCTCTCCTGCTTTTAAAATTGTTGGCATGAAGAAACTTGTTTGTAAAACCTTATCTAATGTCATCATTATTGCACTAACTAGTAGTGCTGGAAATGCTAACATCGCAAGTACTGTTGCTGTAAAAATACCCCAAACTGTTAATGGCATTCTCATTAAAGTCATTCCTCTAGTTCTAGCTTGAAGAATAGTAATCATATAATTCAGTCCACCCATTGTGAAACCAATTACAAATAATGATAAAGATATAAGCATTAGAAGTATTCCCGTGCCAGATCCTGGAGTTCCCTCTAGAATTGTTTGAGGAGGATATAAAGTCCACCCCGCTCCTGTTGGTCCACCCGGAACAAAGAAACTTGCCATCAGAACCATTACGGCCACAAAAAACATCCAGAAGCTAAGCATATTTACATATGGGAATACCATATCTCTTGCTCCCACCATGAGTGGAATTAAATAATTTCCAAAGCCTCCGAGAAATAGAGCAGTTAAAAAGTACACTACCATTATCATTCCATGCATAGTTACAAATTGATAATAATGTTCAGCTGTCATAAAACCTGCTAACTCAGGAAAACCAAGCTGAAGTCTCATTAACCATGATAAAATTAATCCTACTATTCCTGTAAATACTGCTGTTAAAAAATATTGAACACCAATAACTTTAGCATCCTGACAAAAAATCCATTTTTCAATAAAACTATGTGCATGGTATAAATCTTGTTCAGGTATTTCGGCTGGTCTTACATAATCCATGTCGGGATTAATTGATCCAGCTGAACCATCTAAAACCTCTGATGATTGGGCCTGGTATGATTTATTATTATCGTATTCGTCTGACATATTTTATCCTTTATATATATTTTTTTTTAAATTAATAAATTGTTATTTTTTAGCTAATTTGTTCCCATCTACGTTTAATTTTTCATATCTAGCTGATAGTTGCTCAAAGGTTTCTTGCTCACTTAACCACACTTCATAGTCAGCTTTATCCTGAACTTCAACACCACCTCTCATCGCATAATGTCCAACTCCGCAATATTCAGCACATAAAACCTCATATTCTCCAACTTTATTTGGTTCAAACCAATAGAAAGTAACTGTTCCGGGAACTGCATCCATTTTTGATCTAAATTGAGGTACATACCAATTATGAAGAACATCGACTGATCTTAACAAAATTTTTACAGGTCTATTGTTTTCTAAATTTATTACATCACTCTCAATCATCACATCATCTTTTCCAAAAGGATCATCTGGATTGATACCAAAAGGATTGTTATCAGCAATGTTTCTAACTTGTGTAGTTCCTAATTTTCCATCTGCTCCGGGTAGTCTATATTGCCATCCCCACTGCCAAGCCATTACATCCACTTCGATTGCATTCTTTGGCACATTTACATATTGATTCCAAATTATAAGACCAGGAGCAAGTAAAGCACACACTCCAAGGGTTGTTGCCCATGTTAAAATTTTTTCTAATTTTTTATCTTCAGGTTTATATTCTGCTCTTCTATCTTCTTTATGTGAGTATCTAAAAACACAATAAACCATAAACAAACATACAGCTACAAATACACCTCCACCTACCCAGAAAGTAAGAGTAATTGTACTATCCATTCCACCCCAATTTGATGCTATGTCAGTCCAGTACCAAGGTGTGAAAATATGAAATAAGACAGATCCGACAATCACTAATAAAAATATTATTCCTGCATGCATAGTGCTTATATAGAAGAATAATCCTATAATTACCT
>CABYVH010000042.1 GCA_902522365.1 uncultured Pelagibacteraceae bacterium | reverse complement strand
ATAAGTCTCCAAGAATAAATTGATGTTAATAAAGCTGTAACTATACCTACAAAAGCCGCAAGCATCCCAACTCCATTTCCTTTTAAGTATGCAAATTCTATTATTGCATCTTTTGAATAAAATCCTGATAAAAAAGGAAAACCTGTTAAAGCAAGAGTTCCAATAAGCATTAGCACATATGTGTATGGAAGTTTTTTTACAACTCCACCCATTTTATTTATATCTTGTTCCTCGTGAAATGAGTGAATTACAGCACCAGCACCTAAAAATAGCAAAGCTTTAAAAAAGGCATGGGTAAATAGATGAAACATCGCTACATTGTAAGCACCAACTCCAGCGGCAAAGAACATGTAGCCTAACTGACTACAAGTAGAATAGGCTATAATTTTTTTTATATCATTTTGTACAAGAGCAACTGTTGCTGCAAAGAAAGCAGTAGTCATTCCAATTATGGTTATAACTGTGAGAGCTAATGGAGAGTATTCATATATAGGTGAACATCTAACAATCAGAAATACCCCTGCTGTTACCATTGTCGCTGCATGAATTAATGCTGATACTGGTGTTGGGCCCTCCATAGCATCAGGCAACCAGGTATGTAATAAAAATTGAGCTGATTTACCCATTGCTCCAATTAATAGAAGTAAACAAATCAAATCAATAATTTCTATATTAATACCAATAAAATTTATTTTTTTATCTAATACGTTTGGGATTTGTTCAAAAACCTCATCATAATTTACTGTACCAAAAATATAAAAAATCAGAAAAATTCCAAGTGCTAAACCAAAGTCACCAACTCTATTAACAACAAATGCTTTTATTGCAGCTTTGTTTGCACTTTCTTTTTTAAACCAAAATCCAATTAAAAAATATGAGCATAGACCCACACCTTCCCAGCCAAAAAATAGTTGAATAAAATTATCTGAACTTACTAAAGTTAACATTGCAAAAGTGAACAATGATAAATATGCCATAAATCTTGTTTTGTGAGGATCATGTGACATGTATCCAATTGAATAAATATGAACTAAAGCTGAAACAAAATTTACTACAACAAACATAACTGCTGATAAGGCATCAATTTTTATTGACCAGTTCACATTTAATGTTCCAGAATTGATCCAAGTGGCTATAACAAGGTTGTTTGAATAATCTGAACTAATAACTTTATACAAAATAATTAAAGAGAGTATTGCTGAAATACTAACAAACGAACTTGTTAAAACTTGAGAATTTCTGTCGCCTATTTTTTTTCCAAAAAAACCACTAATTAAAGATCCTATTAGAGGTAGAAATAAAATTAGGTATTCCATTTTATCCTTTTAAATTTTTGATCTCTTCAACTCTTATTGTGTCTGAATTTCTAAAATAAACTACAATTATGGCTAATCCAATAGCAGCTTCAGCAGCTGCAACTGTTAAAATAAATAGTGTAAATATTTGCCCACTTAAATCATTAATAAATATAGAAAAAGCGACTAGGTTTATATTTACTGCAAGTAAAATTAGCTCAATACTCATTAAAATAACTATTTAAAAAAATACCTACAACACCAATAGTAAATATAATTGCAGCTAATGTTAAATAATGTCCTAAACCTATGCTAAGCATCTATTTTAACCCCTTTATTTCTCTCAGCCTCAACTAAATCAACACCTTCATTTCTTTCTCTAGAAATTTGCTTAACATAACTTTGTCTTTTAACTCCGGCTCTTTCTCTATATGTTAAAACAATTGCTCCTATCATAGCAACTAACAAAATCATTCCTGAAATTTGAAATAGAAGTATATAATCCGTATATAAAACATTTCCAATAGATCTGGTATTAGTAATTTCATTAGATATATTTATAGAAAGGCTATTTAATAAATCGGGTTTATATTTCCATCCTCCAATTACAATTATAAGTTCAAAGAAAATAATTAAACTAACTAATAAACCAATTGGGATATGGGTTCCACCATCCCATCTTGAACTAAACCATTGACCTTTTTGTTCAGCTACGTTTAACATCATCACAACAAATAAAAATAAAACCGCGACAGCACCAACATAAACTATGAGCATAATCATGCCTAAAAATTCAGCACCTATCATGATGAACAAACAAGATATGCTAATGAAATCTAGGATTAAAAAAAATACTGAGTGAACTGTATTTTTTGAAACAGTCACCATTACTGCAGAAACAATAGCTATTAATGAGAAAATATAAAAAAAAACTGAATGTGCAATCATAAGATTATCTATGAGAACTATCAGCCTTTATATTGGCAGCTAAAACATTTTCCCATCTGTCACCATTTTCCAAAAGTTTTTCTTTTGTATAATAAAGTTCTTCTCTAGACTCTGTTGCAAATTCAAAATTTGGACCTTGAACAATCGCATCTACAGGGCAAGACTCTTCACAAAGACCACAGTATATACACTTAAGCATATCAATATCGTATCTTACTGTTTTTCTACTACCATCATCTCTTTCCTTAGACTCAATTGTAATAGCTTGGGCTGGACATACGGCTTCACAAAGCTTACATGCTATGCATCTTTCTTCACCGTTAGGATATCTTCTAAGAGCGTGCTCGCCTCTTGACCTTGTTCCTAAAGATCCCTTTTCAAAAGGATAATTGATTGTCTTTTTTGCCTTAAAAGTCTCTTTTATAGCAATTAATAAACCAGTCACAAAATCAATCATGAATATGGTTTTTAATAATCTTGAAATTTTCATTTATTTTCCTGGTAGTAAATCAAAATATAGTAAAAAACTTGAAGTTAAAACAACATAAAACAGTGAAAATGGTAAGAATATCTTCCAACCAAGCTTCATTAGTTGGTCATATCTATATCTTGGAACAGTCGCTTTAACTAATGCAAATAAAATAAATAAAAATAATATTTTAAAGATTAACCAAAATGGACCTGGAATAGCATTCAATGGGAATATATCTATTGGAGACAACCAACCACCCAAAAATAAAACTGAACCCATAGCACACATTAATAGAATGTTTGCGTACTCTCCTAACCAAAACATAGCATACATCATTCCTGAATATTCGGTTTGATAACCGGCAACTAATTCTGCCTCTGCTTCAGGTAAATCAAAAGGAGGACGATTTGTTTCTGCTAATGCAGAAATAAAAAAAATTACAAACATAGGAAACAGAGGAATTACAAACCATAAATTTTGTTGTGCCATAACAATATCGCTTAAGTTTAAAGATCCAACACATAATAAGACATTAATTATTATAACTCCTATTGAAACTTCGTATGAAACCATTTGTGCAGCAGATCTGATTGCACCTAAAAAAGGGTATTTTGAGTTGGATGCCCATCCACCCATAATTATTCCATATACACCTAGTGATGAAACGGCAAAAAGATATAAAATACCAACATTGATGTCAGCTAGAACAAAATCCTCTCCAAATGGAATTACAGCCCATGATATTAATGCTAATGTCATTGTAACAACTGGAGCTAATACAAACACAAGTTTATTTGAACTTGCAGGTATTATTATTTCTTTAAATATATATTTTAATGCATCTGCTAGTGATTGAAATAAACCGAACGGGCCAACAACATTGGGTCCTCTCCTTTTTTGAACAAAGGCCCAAACTCTTCTATCAAGCCAAACTATCATTGCTACAGAGACCAAAACAGGAACCAAGAGAAAGAGTATTTTATAAACTTCAGTAAATAATATTGAAAAATAAGAGTCCATTAACC
>CABYVH010000041.1 GCA_902522365.1 uncultured Pelagibacteraceae bacterium | reverse complement strand
CCTCTATTTTGAATATTTGATTCTTTGCTTTTGAATTTTTTAGTCTTTTTCCAATTATTTTTTTTAAATCTGAGGGCTCCAAACCATGGTCACCTGGGGTAACTCTCTTTACTTCAAAATCTGATAAAGATAGAATACTACCAGTTTTAAGATCTTTTGATGCAACTAAATATCTAAGAAAATTTTTTCTTGCAGAAATTATAGCTTCTGATTTTGTTTTTTCCTGCTCTCCAATAATTTTTTGTGTTTTTTCTATTGCTTTAACCAAGTTTTGAAAATCCTTAAAATTTCCTGAAATTGCATGATCATAACCTGATCTAGATTTATCGAATGTAAAATGCTTTTCAATTTTTTTTGCACCTGCTACTACAGCAAGGTTACAAACATGATTTCCGATAGAATGATCTGAATAACCAATTTCTATATCGTACCTTTCCTTAAAAAAATATATGGCGCCCAAATTTACATTTTCATCTTTTAATGGATATTCTGAAGTACACTGAAACAAAGTACATTTTTTTTTTTTGTTTTTTATTATTTCAACGGCATTATCAACATCCTCTATGAATGCCATACCTGTGGATATATAAATTGGCTCATCATAAGAGCATAAATGATTAATAAGCGGTGTATGATTTAGTAAACCAGATGAAACTTTCCATGCTGAGGGTTTAAGTTTGCTGATCCAACTTGCTGTTTCTTGATCTGTAACAGTAGTAAATATGTCGACTTTTAAATTTTTGGCATAATCAAACATTTTTGATGTTTCTTCTTTTGTTAATTGTGATTTTTTAAATATTTCATAACTTGGTGATGTTTTTAAGTAGGTTTTATCTGGATTTGGAGTTTGGAGTTTGACAGCATCTGCTCCTGCCTTTGATGCGTCTTTTATCATGCGAGCACACTTTTCAATATCTCCCTCATGATTAATGCCTATTTCAGCAATTACAAAAACTTTATTTTTATCAATAATTTTGCTTTGTATTTCAAAATTGTTCATTAATATAATATATACACTTATTTAAATTATAATCATGGAAAAAGAATGAAATTTTTAGCTATCATACAAGCTAGACTGGGCTCCTCTAGGTTGCCAGGAAAAGTATTAAAAAAAATAAATAATAAAACTATTTTAGAGTTTTTGATTGATAGATTAAAATTATCCAAAAAAATAGACAAAATAGTGATAGCAACTACTTCAAGTATTAAAGATAAAAAAATACTTAAAATTTTAAAACAAAAAAAAATAAGTTACTATACTGGATCGGAAAAAAATGTTTTGCAGAGGTATTATAGGTGCGCAAAAAAATTTAATGCAAAAAATATAATTAGAATTACATCTGATTGTCCTTTATTAGACTACAGAATTGTAGATAAAGTTGTTACAAAATTTGAAAAGTCTAAAGTTGATTATGCCTCAAATTCGTTGAAGCTTTCATATCCAGATGGAATGGATTTTGAAGTTTTTAATTTTAAAACTTTAAAGGAAACATTCTTAAATGCTAAATCAAAACATGATCAAGAACATGTATGTCCATATATGAGAAGATCAAAAAAATTTAAATTATTAAATATTCCATACAAAAAAAATTATAGTTTTTTAAGACTTACAGTTGATCATCAAGATGATTTAACTTTATGCAATAGGATTATGGAAAAACTTGATAATAAAAGTTCTTTTTCTCTTGAGGACATAATTAGTGTTTATAAAAATAATAAGTTCATATTTAATATTAATAAAAAACATATCCACCCAAAGATATTAAAATTGAACAAAGGACAAGTTTTATGGAATAGGGCTAAAAAATCTATTTTGGGTGGAAATATGATTTTATCTAAAAGACCTGAAGTATTCTTGCCTAATGGATGGCCTACCTATTACAAGAAGTCTAAGGGATGTAATATTTGGGACTTTGATAACAAGAAATATTTTGATTTTTCAACAATGGGACTTGGTACTAATACTCTAGGTTATGCCAATTCTGAAATTGATAATTATGTAATTAAAAATTTAAAAAATGGCAACATGACAAGTCTAAACTCAAAAGAAGAAATAACCCTAGCAGAAAAATTGATAGAGATACATAAATGGTCTGATATGGCAAAATTTACAAGGTCTGGGGGTGAGGCTAATGCAGTTTCAATAAGAATAGCACGAGCTGCATGTAATAATGATAAAATTGCAATTTGTGGTTACCATGGCTGGCACGATTGGTACCTTTCAGCTAATCTTGCTAATACAAATAAATTAAATCAACATATAATTCCTGGCTTAAACCCCTCAGGGGTACCAAAGGCGCTAAAAAATTTAGTATTTGTATTTAATTATAATGATTTTGAAGGACTAAAAAAAATTTACGATCAACACAAAATAGGAATTATTAAAATGGAAGTTACTAGAAATATAAAACCTAAAAATAATTTCTTAAAAAAAATAAGAAAATTTGCCACTGATAAAGGTATCATATTAATTTTTGATGAGTGTACTACAGGATTTAGGGAAACATTTGGAGGAATACATAAATTGTATGATGTTGAGCCAGATATGGCAATGTTTGGAAAAGCTTTAGGAAATGGTTATGCCATAAATGCAATTTTAGGAAAAAAAGAAATTATGCAAGCTGCAAATAACTCATTTATTAGCAGCACATTTTGGTCTGAAAAAGTAGGTTTTTTGGCAGGCATTAAAACTCTTGAAGTTATGAAAAAACTTAGATCATGGAAAATTATATCAGATCTTGGTCTTCTATATAGAAAAAAACTCAAAAAATGTGCAGAAACTAATAAAATTAAAATTGAAATTGAGGGAATTCCCTCATTAACCGGATTTACGTTTTTATCAATTAACCATCAAAAATACAAAACTTTTTTAACTCAAGAAATGCTTAAGAGGAAAATCTTAGCTTATAATCGTGTTTATTTTTCAGTATCACACACAGAAAAGATGATTAACTATTATTTCGAAAATTTATCAGAAATATTTAAACTAATATATGATTTTGAGACAGGAAAAAAAAATGTAGATGAATACCTAGAATATCCTGTCTCTTTCAATCCGTTCATGAGATTAAATTAATGAGAAAAAATGATAAAGTTCTTGTTGTAGTAGCTCATCCTGATGATGAAGTATTAGGGTGTGGTGGAACAATTATAAAATACAAAAAACAGGGTAAAAAAATTTTCCTCCTCACAATGACTGATGGCGTCTCATCTAGAGATAAATCTACCTATATCAAATCAAAAGAAAGAAAAGAAGCATGTAAAAAAGCCGGTAAAATAATGGGAATTTCAAAAATTTTTTTTAATAATCTATATGACAATGAATTAGATTTAATATCAAACTTGAAACTTACTAAAATTATTGAAGATGTTATAAAAAAAGTGAAACCAAATACTATTTTAACGCATTTTAACCACGACTTAAATATAGATCACAAGAAAGTCTCCAACGCAGTTATAACTGCTTGCAGACCAAGAATAAATAATGATGTGAGTAAAATTTTATTTTTTGAAGTTTTATCAAGTACAGAATGGAACATTAATTCAAAAAAGAAAAATGTATTTTTGCCAAATTGGTATGAAGATATTTCAACAACATTTAATAAAAAAATGAAAGCTCTAGAGTGCTATGGCAAAGAACTTAGGAAATTTCCACATTCTAGATCAAAAAAAGGAATAAAATTATTATCAGAATTTAGAGGAATGGCATCAGGTTGTAAAAATGCTGAAGCTTTTATTTTGGGTAGAAAAATTTGAGAATAATTTTTAAAAC
>CABYVH010000040.1 GCA_902522365.1 uncultured Pelagibacteraceae bacterium | reverse complement strand
CGCCTGGTCTTCAATATCTATCTAAAATAGAAAAATGTTTTGGTATAATGATTACAGCTTCTCATTTTCCTGCAAAATTTAATGGTTTTAAATTTTTTATTAATGGTTCTAAATTGGATAAAAAAAGTGAAGTTTTTTTGGAAAAAAAAATTTATCAAAATAAGAAGTATAAATTAAAAACTATTAGTAAATTTAAAATTGAAAAAATAAATGAAAAAAAATACATAAAATTTTTAAATGTAAGTACTAATTTTCAATTCAAGAAAAAAGTATTAATTGATGGATCTAATGGCTCAGTAAGTTTTTTTAAAAATAAATTGAAATTATTTAAAAACTCAAAATTAATAAATTTTGCAAAAGATGGAAATAAAATTAATAAAAATTCCGGATCTAATCACTTTGAAAAAAACCTCAAAAACAAAATATATAAAAAATATGATTTTTCAATTGCCTATGACGGTGATGCGGATAGATTTTTGGTTGCAGAAAAAAATTATGGATTAATAGAAACAGAAAAAGTAGCACTTATTTTTGCTAAATTTTTTTTAAATCAAAAGAAAATAAATAGTATTGTAATGACAGAAATTGCAAACCCGTGGCTTATTAGTGAGTTAAAAAATTTAGGAATAAAAAATTATATTTCAAAAGTTGGTGATAGAAATGTTATACGCAAAGTAAAAAAAAATAACTCTTTTTTTGGTTTTGAAACATCTGGTCATTTTAGTTTTTTTAATTCAATGGATGGTTTATTGGCGTCAATTATTTTTACAAAAATTATAAACAAAAATCCCGAATTAATATCAAATATTTTAAATAAAAATATAAATTATAAAAAAATTATTTTTGGAATATTGCCTAATAATGTAAATAAAATAATTAGGTATGTTTCAAAAAAAAAAATTAAATTTTTATTCAGAAAGTCAATTTGGAAAAACTATTATAAACTTTATATTTTTTATAGATTACAAAATATTAATGACATCAAAAAACTTAAGAAATACTTACTTGATAAATCTCTTAAAGTAAAAATCAAAAATTAATGGAGAATAAATTTCATGCACAACAGGTAATTTTATTACTTTATTATTAAGAAAATTGTCTTTATTTGAAATTAAATTATCAAAAATATTATTTCCTACATTAGTGAAAATAATCGGCTCATTATCATGAGCTATAAATTTTTCAAGTTCAGAAAAAACATCTCTTTGAAAACCTTTTCTATCAATATTTGATGCAAAAATTAAAATTAATGCCTCAGAAGAAATGTCTATATGTTTATGATTTTCAATTACATCAAATGCAATAGATTTATTATATTTTTTACTGAATATTTGTGCATATTTTTTTGCTATTAAATAATTAATACCACTTCCTAAGAATTTTATATTATTAAAATTTTCAAAAATATTTTTAAAATTCATTTCGAATTCAAAGTTATTTTCTAGCATAATTTTTTTTGCTTTTTCAAAGGATGACTCATAATGAACAGATATTTTATTTTGAGGCAAAAAATACTTAAGCAGATTATGGGAGTCTAAATTTTTTTTTACAATAGATTTTTTTTTGTCTTTTATATTAATCTGTCTGTTGTTAATTGTAATGTTTGAAGATGAGTTTTTATTATTATTTCTTTTTGAGTAAGGAAATTTATAATGTTTATTAAATCCAAACTCGGTATTACAAAAATCTATAATATTCCCAATATAATATTTATCAAAATCATATAGATTATTTGATATGATATTTATTTCTTTATCAAGCTCAAAAAACTTTCCTTCAAAATAAGATGATTGAATTTCTTTGTTGATAAAAAAATTATTGTTCGAAATTGAATTTATATTTTTATCCTCTAACCTAATTGCTCCAACTGTTACAGTTTTAGCTTGATGTTTAATAACATCTATTGGTCTTTTTAGTTTATCTTGTATAAAATTTAACTTTTCCTTAACTTTTAAACCTTCATATTTTTTTTGGTTTTTTTCATCAAAAATAAATTCTTTAATTTTATTAAGATTTTTTTTCAACTTTAAAGTATTACTGGCATGTAAATCAATAAATTTTGCAATCTTATAAGAAACCAATTGTAAACTTAAAGACATTTCTATCACCAGATTAATATAATTTTTTGAATCTAGATTTAAGTAAAATGAGTTCTTAGTTTTGTTTAAGCTTTTTTTATTGCATATAAGTATGTAATAATTAGATTTATTAAAATATTTTATTTTTGAAGTCTCAGTTAAATAAAAAACTAAAGTATTTTTAAATTTAATTTTCTTAAAACTATTTAAACTTAAAGTTGGTATAGATTTATAACAACATTCTGAAAGTTTAACTCTAAATTCGAGGGCACTATAGGCTGTGAATGAATCATCATAAACAACAACCCAATTTTTGAAGTTAAAAACATCAAAATTTAATTTTTCAATTTTTTGAGACAATGTGTTTAGAGTATTTTGCACTAATTCTGTTTGCGCAATTATCTTTAGAGAATTAATAAATTTCAAATTTCTTTTTTTACTTAAGATCTCAATTATTTTTTCAGATAAAATGAAACCAGTAATTAAATGGCAAGTATAAGTTTTTGTTGATGGAACGGACATTTCAATATCTCTACCATTTCCAAGGTAAAAACTTTGATCAACAATATAAGTAACATCTCCTTGCTTCTTATTAACTATTGCTAAAGTATAAGCTCCTCTTTCTTTAGCCATTTTAGCAAATACATTTGTATCAATTGTTGTACCTGATTGGGCAATTACAACAATAATCGTATCTTCCATATTTGTAGATAAATAAAAGCCACTACCTTCGCTGGCAATTGTAGCTTCGACTTTGAGGTTATTATAACCATATTCATTCATCTTTGAGTTGAGGTATTTCGATATTCCAACTGCAGCGGTGTAACAGCTTCCCATACCTGTAAAAATAATATTTCTAATTTTTTTATTTTTAAGTTTATCTCTTACTTTAGTATTAAATAAATTATGAAAACCTATAATTTTTCTTTTTTTAAAATCAATATACTCAGCAATGGTTCTTTTTAAAAATGTATTGGTGTCATTAACTTCTTTTAAAAAAAAAGTGTCTTTACCTTTCAAACTTATATCAAAAGTTAAAAGATCTGTTTTTGTAAAAGAGGAGGTTTTTATATTTTTTTTAAAATTATGGTCTACTTTAAAAATTCCATCTTCTTTTAAAATTTTAAATTTATCAGATTTATTAATTAAACCATATACATCAGATGAAAAGTGTAAATTATTATCTTCATCTAATGTATAGTATAAACCTTGTGAACCTTTTTTGTAAATATAGAACTCATTAAAATTAGAAGAATTGAAATTGAAGAGCACATAAGAACCATTGCTAAGCTTATTAATATTATTTTTATTTATTTGGAATAAGGATGGTACAGGCTGTAAATCATTTTTACACAACCTATCAACATAATAATATTTTTTTTCTTTAATAAGTTTTTTTTTAATTTCTTGGTAATTATTAATGTCACCATTCATTAAACATAAATTTAAATCATTCTTTTTTACACTTATTAATGGGTGCGCATTACTATTTGATACATCACCCACTGAAGCCCATCTTGTATGTGAAAATATTTCAAAAAAATCTAAATTTTTAAAATCTATTTCTTTTATTTTTACTTTTTTAAGGAGAGCAAGAATATTTACTGCATTTTCACCAGAAGTTCCTATACGTTTAGAAAATTTAATTGAAATATTTAAAAAATTTTTTTTTGCTATTTTTTTATTAAATATATTAATGTTGTTTTTGTTATTAATTTTAGAT
>CABYVH010000039.1 GCA_902522365.1 uncultured Pelagibacteraceae bacterium | reverse complement strand
AGATCCTTTTAGCCTTAGTAACCTCTGCTTCTGGTGGAGAGAATACGTTATTTGCTAATTCAATTTGTGAAGGATGTATTGCCCATTTACCCTCGATACCAATTGCGGCACCTCTTTTTGCGGCTGCTGTATAAGCATCTGGATCATTAAAATCTCCAAACGGTCCATCAATTGCTCTTATTCCATATGCTCTACAAGTCATAACTAGTTCAGATAAACCATGATGCCACTGGTCACCTGGATAATTTTCATTAAGCCCACCTATAACTGTAGTTCGTGCTCTCAAACTTGCTGCATAATCTGCAACACCAAAATGTAATGCCTCTAATCTTTCACTTGAAGTTGCAATTTCTTTAATATTTGACATTCCTAATGCAGTCTCAATTAAACACTCAATTCCAATTTGATTTTTTAGTTTTTTGTTAGTTTCAATTTGGGTTAATAAACAATCGACCATATAAACATCACTTGCAGTTCCTGCTTTTGGAACTAAAATCGTATCTACATTTTCTCCAGCTTGTTCAACTATTTCGATCAAATCAGAGTACATATAATGCGTATCTAAACTGTTTATTCTCACAGAAATAGTTTTGCCACTACCTCTCCAATTCATTTCATTTAACGCTTTAATAACATTTGCTCTAGCAGAAATTTTATCATTAGGAGAAACTGCATCTTCAAGATCTAAAAAAACATAATCTGCTGCTGAACTAAGTGCTTTCTCAAACATTTTAGGAGATGAACCTGGAACTGCTAATTCACTTCTTTGTAATCTTGATCTTGCAGGTTTATAGAATTTATGGCTCATTTTTTTCTTTTATCTAATTCGCTCATTACATCTTCAATTTTAATATTATTTGCTTCAAGGTACATGGCTAGATGATAAAACACATCTGCAGCTTCATGTATTTTATTTGTATCTTCTTCTACTGCCTCTATCAATTCATTTATTTCTTCTAAAACTTTTGCTTTGCTCAAAGATTTATCACTTAGAAGATTATTAGTATAAGAACCATCAACTGGTGAAGATTTTCTTTCTCTTGCGAGTTTAAATAGGCTCTCGAGGGTATTTAGCATCTCAAATCCTAACAGGTATTCCTTTTGAGTCCAAATATTCTTTGGCTTCTTTGACAGAATATTTACCGTAGTGAAATATAGAAGCTGCTAAAACCGCACTAGCATTACCTAATTTGATGCCATCAACTAAATGATCAAGATCACCAACTCCGCCTGATGCTATTGTAGGTATGTTCACCTTAGATGAAATTTTAGACATCAAATCAATGTCATAGCCTACCTGAGTGCCGTCTCTGTCCATTGAAGTCACTAACAACTCACCTGCGCCACTCTCTTCCATCTTTTTTGCAAACTCTAAAGCATCAATTCCAGTATTATTTCTGCCACCGTGAGTAAATACTTCCCATTTTTCTCCATTTTTCTTAGCATCTATTGCAACTACAATACATTGAGAGCCAAATTTTTTTGAGCTTTGAACTACAACATCAGCGTTTTGAACAGCAGCAGTATTAATTGAAACTTTGTCAGCTCCACAATTTAAAAGCTTACTAATATCATCTACACTTCTAACTCCACCACCAACTGTTAAAGGTACAAAACATTTTTTTGAAGTTTTTTTTACAACTTCATAAATAGTATCTCTATTTTCATTTGAGGCAGTGATGTCTAAAAAGCAAATTTCATCTGCTCCACCATCACTATAAATTTTTGCTTGTTCCACTGGATCACCTGCATCTTGTAAATCAACAAAGTTTATACCTTTTACAACTCTTCCATTTTTGACATCTAAGCAGGGTATAATTCTATTTTTAAGCATCTATTTCTTTTGCAAGTTCATCCAATTTAATATCACCATCGTATATAGCTTTACCAACTATAATTCCTTCAATATTTTTATTTCCTAAATCTTTTGCTTTTCTAATATCATTAATTGAAGAAACTCCCCCAGAAATAATCACTGGACAATTTGAATTATTAGCAACATTTTCTGTTTCATCAAAATTTGGACTTAACTTCATTCCATCTCTATTTATGTCTGTATAAATTAACCTGGTAGCACCATACTCATTTACATCTTTTAAAAAATCTAAAGTCTTTAAATTAGAATTTTCTTTCCATCCAGATACAGATAAGTAACCATCTTTAGCATCTAGACCTAAAGCAATTTTATCTGGAAATTTTTGACAAGCTTCTTCTAAAAAATTTTTATCTTTTATTGCAGCACTTCCTAAAATTACTTTCTCAACTCCAGCGTCAGTATATTTTTTGATACTTTCAAAGTTTCTTACGCCTCCGCCTATTTCAATTTTAAGATCAAATTTACCAACAATTTCCTCAATTATATCAATGTTTACGGTCTCTCCTGTTAACGCTCCGTCTAAATCAACTATGTGCAAATTTTTAAATCCATGGTCTTTATACTTTCCAGCTTGTTCAACTGGCGACATGTCATATTCAGTTTTGTTATCAAAATCTCCTTTAACTAACCTCACGCACTTTTTATCTTTAATATCTATTGCAGGTAATATTTTCATATTTAACTTTTGGAATTTGTATCATTATCTAATAACCGCTTAAAATGTAATAAATTCTGACTATTTTAATAGGGTTTTCATGATTTTGGCGTATTAACCTTAAAAGCTCTAACTTAAAACATTATTTTGGCGTACTTTTGGCGTTGAAATTTGTTAGATAATTCATATATCTAAGCTATGAAGAAAAAATACATAGCAAATAAAGAAGTAATTAGAGGGCTTAGAGAAAAGGCAAATTTAAATCAAAATTATTTCAAAGATAATGGTGAAGCTGAAGGTATTAGTTACCGACAATATCAAAGAGCTGAGTCCGGTGAAGAAGTAAGTAAGAACCTTTTAGATTCTATAGCTCGCTTCTATGATCAATTTTTAAAAAATAAAAAAGGATCCAAAGTAAATATCACTTTTGAAAACCTAGTTAAAAAAAATGAAAATATAAATAATAAAGTTGATACAAAAAATAAAGAAAAAGAAAAAACAATAGTTAACTTTAAAGCAGAATCTTCATATCTTTATAGAGTAGAAAAACACAATCAATTAGAAAAAGTAATAAAATTATCTGGATTTAGAAGAAAAATATTTTATAAATTTGATCCAAGCCCAATAGATGCTGGTTTAATAAAAAATTTTTTAACAGATATAACAAACTTAAAAACTCAAAAAAAAATAATAAAAGATACTGACTATTTTTACGAATTAGAAAATGAAATTAATTCTTTAAATAAAGTAACTGATATTGCTACAAGTTTAATAGAGCTTAGAAAAAGAGATATTAATATATATGCAGGAAATTTTAATTTACCAATAATCACAATGGAACCTGATGACCCAGCGAAAATATATTTTGATGAAAATTTTAGTGACGATGCGGGAGATTGGCATTCATGTGTTGCAGATACCAATTATGCAATTTTTTGCTTTGACAAAAATAACTATTCACCTTCAATAACATTTACCTATCATAATAATTTTCATAGAGAAAAATTAGAAGAATTAAATAAAAAATTAAATTTTAGGATTCACGCTCCTTGGGGAATTGGAATATCAGAGTGTGAGGAAAATTTAAGAAATTTATTTCCTAATTACTCAGACAGATTAGATAAAGAAAAAACAAATTTGGTTGAAACAGATGTTTATGATCTTTTATCTGATGATGAAATTCAGGAAATAGGGGAACAATACATGCAAAACGAAATGGAGGATGCATATTATAGTGGGATTGATCCTAAAGATGATTAAAGAATTCCGGTTGAGGTAACAACTTAGAGCTGCAGCACCCAACCAGAATATTGTGCAAGGTTTTTATACCTAATAAACAAACAATAATCAAGTCTGCAGCTCAGAAAGGTAGCTATGAGAGATCGTAGTAACGGGAGAGGTGCGCCCTTTGATGAGTTAAGCACCGTAAAAATTGTTGGCGAAAATGTTTTGATGATCCATACGATATGTGCATCAAAATATACAGTCGATAATAATCTTAAATGGAGAGTTAAAACTTTTAATTCATTTAAAAAAAAAGCTGTCAACGTTGCAGAGGACTATTCAGGAGGGATTGCATTTGAAGAGAATATTCATTTCAGCGATCCTCATATA
>CABYVH010000038.1 GCA_902522365.1 uncultured Pelagibacteraceae bacterium | reverse complement strand
AAAAAAGAAAAGCTGAGGAAAAACGTATAGCTAAAGAAAAGAAAATTAGTAAGGAAAAAGAATTAAAAAGAAATCTTGCCTTAATCCCAGAGTATTCAAATCCTAGAGAAAATATGGACAAGTTAGAATTTTATAAAATTTATCTAAATAATATTAAACAATTTGCTAAAAAAAACCCGGCAGAATTTGACATAATAACACTAGCTACATTTATCAATGAGGCGAAAGAAATTTTAAATGGAAATTTAAATGACAAAAATTCAGAAAAAATAATAGAGATGATAGAATATACAAATAAGTCAGATTTATTTGTAACTTACCAAAAACAATATTTTGAAAAAAGACTTAATAATAAAATTAAAGATTTAGATAATCAGCTAAATACTTTAAAAAAACAAATTACAAAAATAGAAAATTTTCTTCTTAATAATACATCTTCTAATAATTATTCAAAAGCTATAGGGTTAGCTAAAAATGCTAAAACAATATACGAAAATCCAAAAAATTTTAATGAAATTCAAACTGTAAATATAGAAATTGAAAATTTTTTTGTTAATGAAAATAAATTAAAAAATTTAGTAAAAAATGTAAACGAACAGATAGAAATTTTGAAAAATTATTTGTCTAAAAATATTGATATTGACTCAGCTCCTCTCATTATATCAGAAATTAAAGAACTAAAAATTATCATTAAAAATGAAGATTTAACTAAGTTAATAGACAAACAAAACTCCTCTGAAAAATTTTTGAAGAGTATGCCCGAGTATGTTTCAAAAAAAGCAAAAGAAAAAAATGATAAAAAGCTAGCTGAAGAAAAAAAACGTTTAGAACAAGAAAAATTACAAGCTCAAAAAAAAGCTGAAATTTCAAAATATCCTTTATTTATAGAAAATACTAAGTTTTCTTTGGAAAAAGTTGGAAGTGGTCATAAAAATTTAAATTATGTATTCACAGTAGAAAATAGAAGCAAAGATAAAAGGATAAATATTTTTGGTTGCGTTAAATTCCTTGATAAAAATAATTTTAATATCTTAAAAGTAGATGGAGAACGAATGTCAATTGCACCTGAGGATAAAAAAATTTATAGTGACGCTGCAAAACTTATTAATAATGACAGCTGGAAAGAAACTGCTGTATTAAAAGTTTACTTAGGGGAATACGGCTGTTTTGGAAATATTTTTTCAAAACAATTAGAATTTAAATTAAAAAATGGAAAAATTTTTAATTCAAAAAAAGAAATGATTTTAGTCGATAAAACTGGCAATAATTCCTCGAATTCAATTTCCACATCTACATCAAGTACCGGTATTAGTTATTTTAGTGAAAAATATGTTTATATAAATTATAGTGATGGATCATGTACTAGTGGAGAAAAGGTGTATCAGACAAACCGTAGAACAAAATGCATAGGAATATCTGATTATAAAAAACTGTGTAATTTATCAAGGGGTATCACTGTTTCGGCTAGAGCAACCTCTTCCACATGGTATTCAGGTTCTAAATCTCAATTTATAAAAAAGGGTGGTTCATACAATGGTATGACTACAAACTGGCAAGATTCTAAAAATAGATGTGCTTCGAGTTTTACAATCACAGGTATATTAGATGGCACCTCAACCTCAATTACTCACCAAGGTAGAGCGAGTACATTTTTAAAATATAATAATAAAATACTTATTAATTGGATCGATGCCTATAGATAAATATTAGGGCTTTAATTGCAATGAAAAAATCAATTATATCAGTATCCTTTTTAGTTTACGCATTATGTTGTTTGCCTTACTCTAATTTAATGGCTTATGAGGAATCTCAATATGATGTAGTATATAAATCTGAAATATACGAAGTGAGACATTATAAAGACCGTCTAGTTGTTGAAGTTGTAAGTAGAAACGATGACAGTAGTTTTAGAAAACTTTTTAAATATATTTCGGGTCAGAATAATAAATCCCAAGAAATCAAAATGACTGTGCCTGTAACACAGGGTGAGAAGGATAATGGATACTATATGCAATTTTACCTTCCATCAAAATTTACAAAAGAGAATGCGCCTATACCCACAAATTCAGATGTTAAAATCTCAACAATAGAAGAAGGTTTTTTTGCTGTAATAGAATATTCTGGAAGAGCCTCAGATAATAATTTCTTCAAACATAAGAAAATTCTTAATAAAAAACTCTTAGAGGATAAAGTAATCATTAAAGGACCTCCAATAAGAGCAACCTATAATGGGCCTTTTACGCTTCCTATGATGAGACGCAACGAAGCTATGTTTAAAGTTGAGTGGAGTAAATAGATTACATTTTGCCATATATATTAATTTCTATCGCCTGATAGTTTAACTTCATTAATCAGAAAGGTATTTTATGAAAAAATTATTTCTAATTTTATTTGTATCATTTGGTTTAAACAGCTCTGTTTTTGCTGATGGTCATGTAAAAAGAATTTTATCAACTAGTCAGACTGGTATGGGTAACGATATTGTTTATCCATCCGGAAAAGCAAAGATCACAGCTTTTGAATTTACTGTGCCCGTAGGAGGCCCTGTAGTTCCGCATACTCACTCGTTCCCTGTTTTAATAATGATACAACAAGGAGAAATTGAACTTACTCAAGGTGGCAAAAGTTATGTTTATAAAGCTGGAGATGCATTTATTGAAGATGTAGGTGTGGCTCATGAATCTAAAAATATTGGAGATGTTCCTGTTAAAGCAATTGTTGTTGCTATGGGAGTTGAAGGTCAAAAAATTATGACCCCAGTAAAATAGAAAGAAAAAATATGGGGCAGTTATTTTAAATGCCCCATATCTCATTCTTTAAGCTATATTTTTTTACTCTCTTTTTTTAAGTGTCCTAATGTTTCCCCAGAATTTTTTCCTGATTTGATAACGTATCCACTTGTACCGTTGGCATTAGTTTCTACAGTTTTCAAATTTCGAAACATTAATTGATTTAGCCTAGCGTTCTTTGAGCCTCGGCTAAACGAACTTAAAACTCTGTGCATTCTTTTCATACACTCTCCTTGTTTGTTTTTCCAAAACTCGCTTTTAACCGATGCGATATCGGCCTCTTTTTCACCATGAGATATGGTATTAATAAATTATCTTTTACAAATAATATTTTCAATTAGATAACTTATTATTATGACCAAACTGGGTTTTAAAATTGTTTAATACTTAGAGAATAACTAAGTCTGTCTTTTGATTACCTAGTCTTTCATTTCCTTTTTCAGTAACAATGTAAGTCTCACCTAGATTCATAGCTAACTCATTTTTACTATCCATTAGAATCATGTGCATAAAGAAAACATTTCCTGGTTGGATTACATAAGGATTGCCTGTGTAAAGCATTGGCCAATCCATCCAATTAGGGGAAAATGTTGCACCTAATGAATATCCACATGCATTCATCCGACAATCTTTATAACCTAAATTATCAAATATTTTTGCATGCATATCAAAAACCTCTCCAATTTTATTGCCAGGTTTTAATGTATTTTCACAATTTTTTAGTGCTTCTTCACAAGCCTCGTGCATTTCATAATGTTTGTGATTTGCTTTTCCAATCGGTATAGTTCTGAACATTGCAGAATGATAATGTCTATACGTGCCTGCCCATTCAATAGTTAGTTGATCTACATCATTGAGTATTTGTTTTTCTGATTGATATCTACATAGTAGTGCGTTTTTACCAGAACCTATTATAAATTCATTTGCAGGATAGTCCCCACCTCCTTCAAAAATTACTCTATTCATTTCAGCAAGAATTTTACTTTCACTCACTCCCTTTTTAGCAAATTTCCAAACTTCATCTAAAGCTTTGTCGGCAAGGGTTGCTGCTTTCTTAACATAAACTATTTCTTCAGGAGATTTAATTACCCTAAGTTTTGTTATTAATTCAGATTTATCATCAAAAGAGCAAAAATTTTTTAATGATTTATTTAAATTAATTGCATTACGTCCAGTAAGTCCATAAGCTTCATACTCAATACCGATCTTTTTATCTTTTAAGTTAAGTTCGTTTAAGATTTGTTTTAGATCTTCTGTTGGATTAGAATCATCTTTATCAACCCAAATTTTTATATTTTCTATATTTGAAGTATTTTGTGCTTGTCTTAAATCAGGAGCTCTAGTTAATAATATTAAATTACCTTTTTGGTCTAATATTAAGGACTGAAAAAAAACATAACCAAATGTATCGTAACCAGTCAGCCAATACATAGACTCTTGTCTAAACATGACCAAGGCATCTATTTTTTCCTCTTTTAATTTAGTAATAACTTTATTTTTTCTACTTTTGAATTCTTCTGAGGAAAAATGAAGACCCATTAATTGATAGTGGTTCTAACTGATCCGATTTTATCAACTTTGCCTATATATTCGCCATTATTTTTTATTGGAACAACTCCTACCGTTGAGCCTGTGAACACGTAGAAATCTTTCTCTAATTTTACTTTTTCTTTCCTAATTTTATTTAAGACAAATTTTAGAGAATTAAGAGGGTTTATATAAACAGTATTTGTATTACCTTTGACATT
>CABYVH010000037.1 GCA_902522365.1 uncultured Pelagibacteraceae bacterium | reverse complement strand
AAGAGCATCTGAAACTATTATTGGATGTTATAAAGCTTTTAGTGAATTAGATGCAACGATGGTAGAAGTTAATCCTTTGGTCATTTCAAAACAAAAACAAATTTTAGCATTAGACTGTAAGATGAGTTTTGATAACAATGCAATGTTTAGAAGAAGTCAAGTTTCTGAGCTAAGAGACAAAACACAAGAAGATTCAAAAGAAATTTTTGCGTCAGATAGAGGTTTAAACTATGTCAGTTTAGATGGAAATATAGGCAACATTATTAACGGTGCTGGTCTTGCGATGGCATCTATGGACATGATTAAACTTGCTGGAGGAGCTCCTGCAAATTTTTTAGATGTAGGAGGTGGAGCAACGCCAGAAAAAATAGTTAAAGCCTTTAAATTAGTTACAATGGATGAAAAAGTTAAAGTAATTCTTGTAAATATTTTTGCTGGTATCAATAGATGTGATTGGGTTGCAGAAGGAATTGTAGATGCATTAAAAAAGATTGAAATTAAAGTTCCATTAGTTATTCGTTTAGCAGGAACTAACGTTGAAAAAGGAAATCAAATTTTAAAAGAGAGTAAAATAAATTATATAGAGGCAAATACTTTAGAGGATGCAGCTAATAAAGCAGTTGCTGCACTAAACAAATAAATCATGACCGTATTAGTTGATAAAAATAGTAAGATAATTATTCAAGGTTTTACAGGTAAAATGGGCTCTTTTCATGCAGATGAGATGATTAAATATGGCTCAAACGTAGTAGGTGGTGTAACACCAGGAAAAGGAGGCTCTAAGCATCTAGATTTACCAGTATTTAATACAGTTAAAGATGCTGTTAATGAAACAGGAGCTGACGCTTCAATTTTATTTGTACCCCCAGCTTTTGCTGCCGACTCTGCGATGGAAGCGGCAGATGCTGGAATAAAAATATGTGTAGCAATAGTTGATGGAATACCTTCTCATGACATGATTAGAATAAAAAGGTATATGAGAAGATACACTAAAAGTTCTAAAATGACATTAGTTGGACCAAACTGTGCTGGAATTATTAGTCCAGGAAAATCAATGTTAGGAATAATGCCTGGACATATTTATAAAGAAGGTAGAATTGGAATTATTAGTAGGTCAGGAACATTAGGGTATGAGGCCGCTCAGCAACTTAAAAATTTAAATATAGGTGTTTCAACGAGTGTAGGAATTGGAGGAGATCCAATAAATGGAAGTTCATTTAGAGATATAATTGAGAAATTTGAAACAGATGATGAGACCGATGCAATATTAATGATTGGCGAAATTGGTGGCCCACAGGAAGTAGCTGCAGGAGAATTTGCAAAAGAAAATATGAAGAAACCAGTTATTGCTTACATAGCTGGATTAACTGCACCAAAAGGAAGAGTGATGGGTCATGCAGGAGCAATAGTTTCAGCTTACGGGGAAAGTGCAATTGAAAAAGTCGAAATTTTAAAAGAGTGTGGAATCACAATTTCTAAAAATCCATCTGTTATGGGTGATACAGTTAAATCAGTTTTAGAAAAAATGTAACTATGAGTTATGACGATAATAATATATTTGCAAAAATATTAAGAAATGAAATACCTTGTAATAAAATTTATGAGGATGAATTTGTTTTATCTTTTTATGATATAAATCCCCAAAAAAAAATCCATGCACTGGTAATTCCAAAAGGAAAGTATGTTGACTTAGATGACTTTAGTCAAAACGCATCGTCTAATGAAATGGTTGGACTATTCAAGGGTATAAATATTGTTGCAAAGAAATTAAATATATCTGTTGATGCAGGAAAAGGTTATAGAGCACTTGCAAATATAGGTGAGAACGGTGGACAAGAAGTTCCTCATTTGCATTTTCATTTGTTTGGTGGAGAGAAAATTGGTAAAATGGTCTCGTGAAAATTAACGTAGACAGAAGTTTTTTAGAAATAAATTCAGTAGGAGATTTAAACAGCTCAAAAAGTCCTGGACCGAACTTTAAAATCATTAAAGTAGAGCCACCTGATTTCCAATTAAATAAGTTTTTTTACAAACAAATTGGAAGAAATCATAGATGGATAGACAGATTAGCTTGGGGTGATAAAAAATGGATTGAGTATGTTGAAAATCCAAGAATAAAAACCTTTATTTTAAAGGATAATAATAACTTAGCTGGATATTATGAAACTATCCATGATCTTGATAATAATCATTCAGAAATTGCATATTTTGGTATTTTAGAGGAATATTTTGGAAAAAAATGTGGTGGCTATCTTCTTTCTGAGGCTATTAAGAAATTATTCGAGGAAGGAACGTCAAGAGTTTGGCTACACACCTGTTCACTTGACCACAAAAATGCAATTAAAAATTATTTAGCTAGAGGAATGAAGGTATTTAAATCTGAAAAGATAAATGTTGATCTTAATTAATATATTTTTGTATTGAAAATATTTTTTCTTGAACAACAATATTAATTTTAATATCACTTAAAAAAGTTTGTACTAGATTTTGGTAGACATCTTTAGTTTCCCAACCCATTAAATTTAAACTTTCTTTATCAAAAAAAACCTTAATTAAATTATTTTCATATTCAAAATTAAAGACATAATAAAAAGGATAATCCTTATTATCTTCTGCCTCATTCATTTTTGAAATTAAAAATCTTTTATCTAGTATGAAATTTAAAGGAGTTTTGTCTATTGGATATCTATAGTAATTTTTAATTTTATCTGAATTGATAACTATTGATTTACCATTTGAAACAAGTATTTTATTATAAATATCATGATATTCACAAAAAATTCTCTTAGGGTATAGAATAATACATTCTCCTTTCTCGATATTATTATTATCTATCCTTTGAGTAAATTGGAATTGTATGGAATTTATATTTTCTAAGTGATTTATGATTTTTTGATTTGAAGAACTGTTAGCATTTATATTAAAAAAAAAAATTAAAAAAAAAACTAAATATTTTTTCATTTAAGCACTTCTCTTTTGCCAACATGATTTGCTTGGCTTACTTCTCCGTTTGCCTCCATTTGATCAACAATCCTTGCTGCCCTATTATAACCAATTTGTAATTTTCTTTGTAAAAAAGATGTTGATGCTTTTCTTTCAGATTTAACTATTTCTAGGGCTGCATTATACAATTCATCTAAGTTTTCATTATTTTTTAAATCATTATTACCTTCTTTTTCGTCTACAAAATTTAGAATTTCATCCACATAATTTGGTTCAGCTTGATTTCTTAAAAAATTATTTATTTTTTCAATTTCTCCTTCTGATACAAATGGTGCATGAATTCTAGTCATTCTGTTTGCAGAAGTCATATAAAGCATATCACCTTTACCCAGCAATTGTTCAGCACCTTGCTCACCAAGAATTGTTCTACTATCTATTTTAGATGTTACTTGGAATGATATCCTGGTTGGAAAGTTAGCTTTAATTGTTCCAGTTATTACATCGACACTTGGTCTCTGAGTGGCCATTATGATATGTATTCCTGCTGCTCTTGCCATTTGTGAAAGTTTTTGAATATAATTTTCTATATCTTTTCCAGCGACTAGCATTAAATCTGACATTTCATCAACAATTACAACGATATAAGGCATAGAAACCTTATGTTTTTCGTTGTATCCGTCAATATTTCTTACTCCTACTTTGGTCATTAATTTATATCTATTTTCCATTTCTTTAACAACCCAGCCCAGAACTGAAGCAGCTCTTTTTGCCTCTGTAATTACTGGACACAGCAAATGTGGAATTCCTTCATACGTTGATAATTCTAACATTTTTGGATCGATCAATATAAATTTACATTTTTCTGGTGAGTGTTTATATAATAGGGATAAAATAATTGTATTAATACAAACTGACTTACCAGATCCAGTTGTACCAGCTATAAGCAAATGAGGCATACTACTTAAATCACCAGTTATTGGCAACCCAGAAATACTTTTACCAAGAGCAATCGGAAGCTTTATGGCTTTATTTTTATAACTAGAGTCAGAAATGATTTCACCCAAGAAAACATTCTCTCGTTGAGGTTTAGGTAATTCAATTCCTATAGTATTACTCCCAGGAATTGTTGCAATTCTAGCAGATTCTGAACTAGTATTTCTAGCAATATCCTCAGAAAGATTAATTATTTTTGATACTTTAACACCTGGAGCAGGCTCAAACTCATATAATGTAACAACAGGACCTTGACTTACCTTTTTAACCTCTCCTTCTACTCCAAAATCTAATAAAATTTTTTCTAACGTTTTTTCATCGATTTTATTTTCTGATAAATTTTTATCTTTTTTTGAATGATTTTTTAAAAAATCTAATGAAGGTAATTTATATTTAATAGTTTTTTTATTAGACTGTGTCGTATTTTTATCAAATGAAAAATTTTCTTGGACCCTAGTTTCATTATTAAGGTATTCATCTTCATATAATAAATTCTCACTATAACTTTCAGCAACACTTTTAGAAGGAACTTTTTTAGATTTTGAGAAAATTGTAAACACAAATTTTAAATATCTTACCTTGAAATTAATACTTAGAAGAAAAAATAATGATATTAAAATAATTAAAGTTACATAACTAATTTGATTATTTAAGTTTATTAAATTT
>CABYVH010000036.1 GCA_902522365.1 uncultured Pelagibacteraceae bacterium | reverse complement strand
GCAAAACCGCATATGGGTCATGCTTATTCAAGTATTATTGCTGATTTTTTTGCAAGATTAAAAAGAATACAGGGTTTTAATGTTTATTTTTTAACAGGCACTGATGAGCATGGACAAAAAATACAACGAGCTGCAGAAGAAAAAAAAATGGATCCTTTATTATTTTGTGATGAAATTAGCAAAACTTTTAGAGATTTATCCGACACATTAAATTTATCTAATAATGATTTCATAAGAACAACTGAAAAAAGACATGCTAAATCTGTTGAAAATCTTTGGAATATTTTAGAAAAAAAAGGTGAAATCTACTTATCCAATTACTCTGGATGGTATTCAGTATCAGATGAAGCATTTTATACAGAAAGTGAAATTGAAGATTTAGACGGAATAAAAAAATCAATTAGCTCAGGTTCAAAAGTAGAGTGGGTAGAAGAAGAGTCGTATTTTTTTAAATTGTCAAATTGGCAAGATAAATTGATTGATTTTTATAATAAAAATCCATATTTTATACTGCCTGAAACAAGAAAAAATGAAGTAATCAGTTTTGTTAAATCCGGATTAAAAGATTTATCTGTAAGTAGAAAATCCTTTAACTGGGGCATAAAAGTTCCATCTAATAAAGACCATGTAATTTATGTTTGGTTGGATGCTTTAACAAATTATCTTAGTGCTTTAAATTATCCAAATGAGAGTGATGATTTGTACAAATCTTTTTGGCCTGCAGATCTACATCTAATTGGAAAAGATATATTAAGATTTCATGCTATTTATTGGCCGGCTTTCTTATTAGCCGCAAATATAGAACCTCCAAAAAGAGTATTTGGCCACGGATGGATACTTTCTGGTGATGAAAAAATGTCTAAATCCAAAGGTAATATTTTAGACCCACTTGAGATTATAGATAATTATGGTCTAGACCCTTTAAGATATTATTTAATTAAAGAAGTTTCATTTGGTAATGATGGAAATATCTCACAAGAAAAATTAGAGTCTTGTATCAATAGTGATTTAGCTAATAATTATGGAAATTTGTGTCAAAGAGTTTTAGCATTTTGTGATAAGAACGCTAACTTAGAGGTTCCTGATATAGATAATCTAACAGAAGATGATAAGATTATTTTAGATCAATACTTAAAATATTATGATGATTTAGTAAAGTATTCAAATAATCAAGACGTAAATTCTTACATAAATTTTATTGTTGAGCAACTATTTTCAGCAAATAAGTATTTTAATGATCAAGAACCTTGGAAAAAAAAGAATGATAAATTAAGGATGAATACAATTATTTATGTTGCATTGGAACTAATAAGAAAAGTAACCATATTGCTTTATCCTATTATACCATCATCATCACTAAAAGTTTTAGGAATATTTGGTATAAATGAGGAAAATATTAATTTTGAAACTATTAAAGAAAATAATTATTTAAAAAAAGGTCTCAAGTTGAATAAATTAGATATTTTGTTTAAAAAGATTGAAAAAAATGATTGACTCACATTGCCACCTAGATCATGAACCTTTATCTAAAAATATTCAAGATGTTTTATCAAGATGCAAAAAAGAAGGAGTTGGCAAAGTATTAACAATTTCTACAACATTAGGCGGTTTCCCGAAAATTTTGGAAATTGTTAATAAGGATGAAATGATATATGGCACTTTTGGCATTCATCCTCACGAAACAAACACTGATCAAATTTCTAAAGATGAAATAATAAGTAAAATCAAATCAAATAATAAAATTATTGGAGTAGGAGAGACAGGTTTAGACTTTTATTACAACAATAGTGATAAAGATAAACAAATAACAAGTTTTAAAAATCATATTAATGCTGCTTTGGAATTAGACTTTCCTCTAATTGTTCATTCCAGAAATGCTGAAGAAGAAACTTATGAAATATTAAAAAATTCAGACAATAATTTAAAAATACTAATGCATTGTTTCACAGGTTCTCTGCCATTTGCTTTAAAATTAATGGAGCTTAATTCTTATTTTTCAGCCAGTGGTATTATTACATTTAAAAATAGCAATGATCTTCAAAATACTTTTAAACAGTTACCTTTAGAAAGATTGCTAATTGAAACTGATAGCCCCTTTTTAGCACCTGAACCAATGAGAGGTAAGAAAAATGAGCCATCTTTTGTGCGTTATACATTAAAAAAACTATCAGATTTGAAAAATATTAACTCTCAAGAACTTGATAAAATAACTACAGACAATTTTAATAGATTATTTTTTAACGCATGAGCTTAAAATTTACTATTTTAGGTTGTGGCAGTTCTCTAGGTATACCTCGAATTGATGGTTATTATGGAAGTTGCGATCCCAAGAATAAAAAAAATATACGTTCAAGATGTTCAGCATTGATAAGATCTAAAAATTTGAATATTCTTATTGATACATCTCCAGATCTAAAATCCCAATTACTTTTAAATAAAGTTAAGAATATTGACAAAGTTTTTTATACACATGCTCACGCTGATCAAACGCATGGAATTAATGAATTAAGAGTTTTCTCATTAAAGAATAGAAAGAAAATACCCATTTATGCTGACTTAATTACAAAAAAAATTCTTAAAAACACTTTTGCTTATTGTTTTAAAGATAATAAAAATTATCCATCCATACTTGATGCAAAAACCTTAAAAAACAAACATATAGTTAATGATATGAATAAAAAAATTGTCATTAAATCATTAAAGGTTCATCATGGGACGATCAAAAGTATTTGTTATATAATTAATGATAAATGCGCATATGCACCCGATGTTAATAAAATAGATAATAAAAATTTAAAATATCTAAAAAATTTAAATTATTTTATTGTTGATTGTTTAAGATATAATTTTCATCCAACTCATTTTAATTTAGATGATGTATTAAAGCTAATTAGAAAAATCAAACCTAAGAAATCGATTCTTACAAATCTGAGTAATGAAATTGATTATAATGAAATAAAAAAACAGTTACCTAAAAATGTAATTCCTGCACATGATGGGTTAACTATTTCAATTTAACAAACTTTCTACTTTGTTTATAATTTTTTTGGATGTTGGATTTGTTAAAGATGCATAAGTATCTTCAATTTTACCTTCTTTGTTAATTAATATTTTGTAGAAATTCCATTTTGGTATAGCAGATTTTCCAAAATTTTCTTTAGCCCACTTATATATTTCATGAGCGTTATCACCTTTTACATCAGTTATTTCAGTAAGAGGAAAGTTAATATTAAAATTTACTTCACAAAATTCTTTAACATCAGAATTATCTTTTTTTTCCTGATTAAAAGAGTTTGAAGGTATTCCAAGTACAATCAATCCTTTATTTTTATATCTTTTCCATAACTCTTGCATATCATCGTATTGTTTTGTAAATCCACAATAACTAGCAGTATTCACTACTAAAACTGGCTTACCTTTAAAGTCATTTAAATCTATTAAATCACCTGAAATACTATTTATTTTAAAGTCATAAAAGATTTTTTCATAATTTGCATGTGATGAACTTTTAAAAAAAAACATAAATATAGTTACCCCAATTATTAATAGATTTTTCATTATTTTAATTATTTATTTGGTGTAAGTAATATTAAAAAGTACCCAAATAAAGTGGATAATAATGACCCAGTTAGGACTCCAATTTTCACACCATCCATATATTGCATACTTTCAGCAAATGCTAAATTTCCAACAAATAAACTCATTGTGAAACCAATTCCGGTTAAAACGCCTACACCATAAAAATTATACCAGCTTGTATTACTTGGCATTTGGGCAATTTTTAATTTAATTGATATATATGAAAAAATAAAAACGCCTAATTGTTTTCCAACAAATAAACCTAAAACTATTCCTAATGGAACTTTATCTAATAGTGATGAAAAAGATAAACCTTCTAAGGATACACCTGCATTTGCAAAAGCAAAAATAGGCATTATTCCAAATGCAACATAAGGACTTATTGCATGTTCTACTTTAATTAAAAGTGAGAAATCTTTATCTTTTTTTCTATGAGGGATTGTCATTGCAAGCAATACACCAGCGATAGTTGCATGAATTCCTGAGTTATGAGTAAAATCCCATAAGAAAATCCCTACTATTAAATAAGGTAGGAATTTTTTTATATTAAATTTATTCATAACTAATAAAATAATAAATGCTAACAACATCAGAGATAAATATTTAATACTTAAATCACCAGAATAAAAGTTCAATAAATAAATTCAAATATTCTTTTATAAAATCATTAGATGTATATGATTTGTTTTTGATTATATAGGACAATATATCCTCTATAGAGTTATCTTTAATTGATAAATCATTACTTTCTAAAAAGTTCACTAATGATATTAAAAAGGATGGGGAGTTGTAATTGTTTATAAAATCGGAATTTATATCTTTATATATATCAGCTTCAAAGTGATAATTCACAATCTCAATTACTTCAGAATTTAGTAAATTTAATTTAAATTCTAAACATCTTGATTTAATAGTTTCCAAAACTTTAAATTCTGAATTATTGATTAAAATAAAGTGTATTTTGTTATTAGGTTCTTCAATTGATTTTAATAGCGCATTAGCAGAATTAATTCCTAATAGATTAACATTTTCAATAATTATAAACCTTCTATCATTATTAAAAGAGGTTTGATTGGTGAATTTAATCATTTCTCTAATTTGATCTACATCAATAATTTTTTTATCATTTTTCCGATAAATTTTCAGAATATTGGAATGAGAGTTCGAAGATATAAGTTTGGATATATTATTACTCAAATTATATTCATAATTTTTTAAATTATAAGTTTGTTTGTTCTCTTTTAAATAAAAATAATTTAACAAATGATTTACAAATAATTTTTTGCCAATACCTTTCGGACCATTTAATAAAATTTTATTGGGAAATTTTTGTATCTGGTCAAGGTAAATAAAGTTATTAAAAAGAGGT
>CABYVH010000035.1 GCA_902522365.1 uncultured Pelagibacteraceae bacterium | reverse complement strand
TGCCAAGCCCAGTTTTAATAGACAAAACTCGTGTCCCAGCAAGTTATTTAAATTTTTTCATAAGTAATAAAACAGTCTTGGTTCCAGTATTTAATGTGAAAGAAGACAAAAAGGTTTTAAAAATTTTTAGAAAATTTTTTACAAATAGAGAAGTTATTGCTATTGATTGTAGTGATTTAATTTGGGGTTTTGGAGCTATTCATTGCATGACACAACAAGAGCCAAAAATTTAAATTAAGCAGCTTTTAAAGTACCTAATAATAATCTAAAAGGTATCAACATTACTAACGCTACAAAAATCTTTACTACTAAATCTCCTAAAGAAAGTGTCACCCAAGGTATTCCTGTTCCATAAAATGAAATCGAAAAGAATAAAAATGTATCAACGGTAGAACCAATTAATGAAGAGGCAAGTGGCGCAATAAACCATTTTTTTTGTCTCAATTGATCAAATATTTGTACATCCAGTAATTGAGCAATAATAAATGCTATTCCTGAACCAATTGCTATTCTTACAGAGATTAAATCTGCAAAATTTGTTGAGAAAATTAGTGTAAACAATATTCCTATTGTAAATCCTATATACACAATTTTTCTAGCAACTAATTTACCAAAAGATCTATTTGCTAGATCAGTTATTAAAAAAGCTATTGGATAACTGAATGCCCCATATGTAAGAATTTCTTGTAGACCATAATATTGAATTGGAAATTGAACTAAATAATTAGATGCTAAGACAACCAATCCCATTAAAAATGAGAGTGTTAAAAAAACTCTATTCATTATGCTGATTTACTAACTAAGGATTTTTTTAATTTTTTAAGTCTTAATGATAAATCTCTAGACTTTGCTGAAATAAGAAATTGGTCAAAACTACCTTTTTTATCTACTGATCTAACACCAGCATTTGAGACAGTTAATCTTAAACTTCTCTTGAGTAGCTCACTTTTAAACTTTACTTTTTTTAGATTTGGAAGAAATCTTCTTTTAGTCTTATTGTTAGCATGACTAACATTATGACCCTTGAGTGGGATTTTTCCAGTAAGTTCGCATTTTTTAGACATAAATTATGAGCCTGTATAAGATCTGAATCTTATCGCGTCAAGATTAATTTTTAGTTCCAATAGCCTCTGAAACATTTTTAAACCCCTTATTTTTTAATAAATCAATTAATTCTTCACTTATTTTTGCAGCTATACGAGGACCTCTGTAAACCATTCCAGTATATAATTGAACGAGTGTAGCACCAGAAATAATTTTTTCAAAAGCATCTTGTCCATTACTAACACCACCAACTCCTATTATTTTTGTTTTATCTTTTAGAATTTTATAAAATTTAGAAATTACCTCGTTTGAAATCTTTTCAATTGGTTTACCTGATAGTCCGCCCTTTTCTAATTTATTTATATTTTTTAAATTTTCCCTATTCTTATCTGTGGTATTTGAAACAATAATAATTCCTATTTCTTGTTCCATAATTATCTTGGATACTTCATTAATTTGATCGTCATTAAGATCAGGTGAAACTTTTATTGCTAATGGAATGTTTGAATTCAATTCTTTTTTTTCATTTTTTAGTTTGTCAATCAATGAATTTAATTCATCCTGGTTATGAAAGTCTCTTAAATTTTCTGTATTTGGTGAGGAAATGTTTATAGTTATATAATCAGCTAAATTATAAAATTTACGAAAACAAATTAAATAATCATCGATTCTATTGGTGGAGTCTTTATTTGGTCCAATATTTATTCCTAAAAAACCCTTTTTATTATTTTCCTTAATAGTCTGACTAATTTGTTCTGAACCAGAATTGTTAAAACCTAATCTATTTATAAGAGCTTCATCTTCTTCAAGTCTAAAAACTCTTGGTTTAGGGTTGCCAAATTGAGGCTTTGGAGTAATTGTCCCTACTTCAACAAAACCAAATCCAAGATTAAACAGTGGATTATATACTTCAGCATTTTTATCAAACCCAGCAGCAACACCAATTGGTGAAGGTAATTTTTTTTCACAAAAAGTTGTTTCTAAAATATAATTATCTTTAGGTTTTGAGTAAGGAATATTATTTAACTTTAGTGCTTTTATTGCTAAAGAGTGAGCTACTTCAGGGCTAAATTTAAAAATTAGTGGTCTTAAAATATTAAACATTTTCTAATTTACTTTTTATTAATTCTTTGGTTTCTTTAACCCCAAAAAAGCTTATAAAAAAACCAAATCGTGGTCCATTTTCTACCCCAAAAACTACCTCATATATTAACTTAAACCAATCACGCAAATTTTCTTTATAGCCATTTTCTTTGCCGACTGTATAAATTGTAGTCTGAATGTCCTCTGGTTTCATTGTGTCATCGCAATTATCTAATGAGTTTACTAAAGCGTCTAAAGCAATTTTTTCGCTTTCATTTGGTTTTTTATAAATCTTTTTAGATTTTATAGCGTCATTAAAATATTTAATTGCATAAGATATTAACTTGTCAAAAATTGGATGCATATCTTCATTAATATTCTTCTTATATTTTTTAACAAACTTCCAAAGTAATTCTTTATTGTCAGCATTACTGGTCTCAACTAAATTTAATAGCATTGAGAAGGACATAATTGAATTTTCCTCGGGTATCTCTGAATTATGAACATGCCAAACCGGATTCATTAGTTTTTGAAGTTCGTTTTGAGTTTTACCTTTTTCGATAAAATCAAGATATTCATCTACAGCCTTTGGTACTACTTCTCTATAAAGTTTTTTTGCTCTTTTTGGATTCTGGTACATATACAAGGAGAGACTTTCAGGTGATGCATACTCTAACCATTGATCGATTGTAATACCATTTCCTTTTGACTTAGATATTTTTTCACCCTTTTCATCTAAAAATAACTCATATGCAAAGCCAGATGGATTTGACTTGCCCAATAGTTTTATGATTTTTGTAGATAAAATTGCACTCTCAATCAAATCTTTTCCATACATTTCAAAATCTACATCAAGGGCATACCATCTCATAGCCCAATCAACTTTCCATTGTAATTTACAATTGCCATCTAAAATACTTTGTTCTAATTTTTTGCCGTTATTGTCAAAAATTATTTTTGAATTTTTAGTATCTATCTCTGAGACTGGTATCTCTAATACAATCCCTGTATCTGGACATATTGGTAAAAAAGGAGAATATGTTTTTTGTCTCTCTTTACCAAGGGTGGGAATAATTATATTCATTATTCCTTCATAATTTTCTAAAATTAATTTTAATGTATCGTTAAAAAAACCAGACTTATATAGAACGGATGAACTTTTAAAACTGTATTCAAACTTAAATTTATCTAAAAAATTTTTTAACATTTCATTATTATGTTCACCAAAACTATTAAATTTTCCAAAAGGATCTGGAACTTGAGTCAAAGGTTTATGAAGATTTTTTTCAAGTTTTTCAGGATTGGGAATATTTTCTGGAACTTTTCTAAGTCCATCCATATCGTCGGAGAAAGTAATTATTTCTTTAGGGAGGTCTGATAAATGATTTAATGCATTAACGATCATTGAAGTTCTTGCCACTTCACCAAAAGTACCAATGTGAGGTAAACCACTAGGACCGTATCCTGTTTGTAAAATAATTTTTCCTTTATTTTCTATATTTTTTTTTCTCTCTCTTAGAAGCTTTTTAGCTTCAACAAAGGGCCAAGCGTTTGTTTTATCTATGTTGGTTTTATCGATCACTTTTAATTAAACAGCCTATAAAATAACGTTTTTAATAATTCTTATAGAGTTGAAATTTATTTACCATAAAATAATGTCCAATCAAAATGTCCAATTATAAAACAGTTTTCTTTACCCTTGGAATTTTACAAATTATTTTGGGTACATCGATGATTGCGCCAATTTTTGCGCAGTTTTTTTATGATGAATTTGATTCTAGTTTTATAAGTTCTGGAATTATAACTGTTATATTTGGAATTCTCTTTTTGCTATCAAATTTAGATCATGATAAAAAAATTAGTTTATCTCAAGCTTTTCTTTTAACAGCTTTATCTTGGTTGAGTATTGCTATTTTTGGCTCACTTCCGTTCATATTTTCTGAAATAGAATTGAGTGTAACAGACGCTTTTTTTGAGAGTATGTCGGGTATTACTACAACTGGATCAACTATAATCACCAATTTAAATGAAACGCCAAAAAGTATCTTGCTTTGGAGGGGAATGCTTCAATGGTTAGGTGGAATTGGTATCATTGTGATGGCAATTACTTTAATGCCGCTTATGAATATTGGTGGAATGCAGTTGTTTATAATATCCACGAGTGATACCCCAGAAAAAATTTTACCTAGATCAAAAGAAATAGCATTGAGATTGATCTTGGTATACTCAGGATTAACTTTTATTTGCGCATTATTTTATAAAATATTCGGGATGAACTTTTTTGATAGCATAGTTCACTCAATGACAACAATTGCAACAGGGGGTTTTTCAAATTATAATGAGTCTATTGGATATTTTGATAGTTCACTTATTGAATTTACATCAATTATATTTATAATTTTAGGAAGCATTCCATTTATTGCCTATATCAAATTCTTAAATGGGGACAAAAAAATATTTTTTAACGATACACAAATTAAAACTTTTATAAAGATTGTCCTTTTTTCAATTCTTTTAATGTATCTATATCTACTTACAAAAAATCAAAGCTTTTTTGATACCAGTATTAGGTCAGTTGCATTTAATGTAATATCAATTTTAACTGGAACTGGTTATGTAACTCAAAACTTTAGTGATTGGGGTCAATTCCCATTAATCTATTTTCTTATTCTTATGTTTATCGGTGGATGTGCAGGCTCAACAGCTTGTGGGATTAAAATATTTAGGGTACAGATTTTATTCCAGTTTGTTTCTGTACAACTAAAGAAAATAATTTATCCTAGAGGTATATTTAAAATAAAATATGAAAATAATAATATTGATGAAAAGTTTTTAGCATCAATTATTTCCTTTATATTTTTATATATTGTAATTTTTTTTATTATAACTGCTCTTTTATCAACAAGTGGTTTAGATTTAACAACTTCAATATCTGCTGCTGCAACATCAATATCAAATGTAGGACCTGGTTTAGGTGATATTATTGGTCCAAATGGTAATTTTTCTAATTTATCTGATTTTTCAAAATGGATTTTAAGCTTAGCAATGATTTTAGGTAGATTAGAGTTGTTTGCTGTATTAGTATTGTTTATTCCATCATTTTGGAGAAAATATTAATGTCTGAAACAAAACAAAGCTGGGTTGACTCATTATTAGTTTATAAAGATATAAGGATGTTAAGAATATTGCTTCTAGGAGCAATAAGTGGTTTTCCATGGGTATTAATTGCAAGTAGCTTAAGTCTTTGGCTTAAGGAAGAAGGATTAAGTAGATCAACAATTGGTTGGGCAGGATTAATATTTGGGGTGTATGCCTTTAATTATTTATGGGCTCCGATAATTGATAGAGTACAAATTCCATTTTTAACAAAAAAATTAGGACATAGACGTGGGTGGATTGTATTAATGCAAATAATTATTTTACTAAGCTTGATAGTTTGGAGTTTTATTAATCCTACTCAAAACCTAGCACTTTTAATTAGTATTGGATTAGTAATTGCTATTGCCTCTGCTACTCAAGATATTA
>CABYVH010000034.1 GCA_902522365.1 uncultured Pelagibacteraceae bacterium | reverse complement strand
CAGAAAATTGGAACGTCGTTATCATAGGCAACCTCTATCAATGAATCTTTCTTCTTTGAGTTAGTTTTAAGATATTTACCAATCTCTTTTATAAATTCTCTTGATGTATAACTTTTTGGCTCTAATTGATCTGCAATTTCTCCAATAGTTTTATCACACATCTGAAGCTCTTCTTCATCAATGTAAGTATCATATATTCTATCAACGTAGTTATTTCTTAACTCTGTATCATCTTGATGTTGGGATCCCTGATAATGTTTAAAACCAAGTGCTTCAAAGAAATCCATATCAATAATTGAAGCCCCAGTTGCTACTATTGCATCTACCATGTTATACTTAACTAAATCTCTGTAAATATGCATACATCCTGCAGCAGATGTTGATCCTGCGAGTGTTAAAAATATTGTACAATCTTTATCTTTTATCATCTCATTATAAATATTTGCAGCATTTGCAGTCTCTCTTGAAACAAAAGACATTTTTTCCATTGAGGAAACTATTTTTCTAGCATCGAAAGAAGTAATATCAATATGCTCTACTTCTTTACTTAGTAAATCACTTTTTCTATTATTTGATTGGTTTTTATTATCTGACATTAAGCAACAAGAAACTCTTTATTTGCTTCTTTGTCATACATCGTCATGATTGGACTATCTTCAACTTCATAAATTTCATCAGAGTAAAATCCATTAAAATTAGTTCTAAAAGTTAATCCATATGCTCCAAGCTGTCCTAATTCTATATAATCATTTTCTTTTATATTATTTGGTAAAATAAAAGGACCCTTCATATAATCCATGCTATCACAAGTTGGGCCATAGAAATCGAAAGATGTTAATTTCTTGGAGATTACTCTTCCATCAGTTATCATTTTTGATGGGTAAACAATATTGGGAACACCTGCGTCAAACAAAGTACCATATGTTCCATCATTTATATAAAGTTTCTGTTTTTTTCTTAAATCAATTCTTACAATTGTTGAGCCACTTTCTGCAACAATCGCTCTTCCAGGTTCACATATAATTTCTGGAAGCTTATCCAATTTTAAATTACTTAAACCTTTTTTTATTTCATTAAAGTAAGCATCTAAAGATTGAGGAATAAGATCAGGGTAAATAGTAGGAAAGCCTCCTCCCACATTAATTACATCAGGTATAATTTTAGTTTTTTTAATTATATTACTGATTTCAAATATCCCTTTCGAATAAGATATTGGATGCATACATTGTGAACCAACATGGAAACTAAGTCCAATTTTTTTAGAATACTGTTTTGTTAATCTCAGTAGTCCAGCTGCTTCATTATTGATAGCTCCAAATTTTTTTGATAAATCAATCTCCGCATGTTCATTAGACACAGAAACTCTAACAAATAATTCTAAGTCTTTTGCGTAATTTGTACTTTCTAAAATTTTTATTAATTCATCTTTAGTATCTAAAGAAAAGGCCTTAACATTATAATTAAAATATGCCTCTTTAATGCTTTCTCTACTTTTGACCGTATGCATATAAGAACAGTTCGCATCATGACTTATTTTTCTTATGGCCTCTATTTCTTTTATAGATGCTACGTCAAAACGATTAATACCACTTTCAACAATAGTTTTAAGAACTACTGGATGAGGGTTAGTTTTTAATGCGTATAGTATTTGTCCTGGAAAATTCTTTTGGAAATATTTAGATGCCAATTTAATTGACTCTTTTCTGATACAATAAACAGGTCCTGTCGGTCTCAGTTGGTTAACTAATTGTTCAACTGACTTAAATTTTTGCATATCTGCACCTCTAAAAAAAATTTACAAAAAAAACCTGCATAACACATATGCAAGTTTCATAAATGCAGCATTTATGGGAAATAATTAATAATGTAAAGTAAATAATGCTATTGAAATATTAAAATTTACTTCCATATATGAGCTATGATTAATCAACCAACACTTCAAAAACTAAGTGATTTCGAGGATAAATCGCTTTTGATAGTAGATGATGACAATCCATTTAGACAGAGATTGGCTAGGGCTATGGAAAAAAAAGGTTTTACAGTTACACAAGCAGAGAGTGTAAAGATTGGCATTGAGACCGTAAAATCTCAAAGTCCAGCGTTTGCCGTTGTTGATTTAAGATTAAATGATGGGAATGGACTAGAAGTAGTAAAAGAAATTCAAAAGGTAAACCTTAAAAGCAGAATTATTATGTTAACGGGATATGGTAATATTCCTACAGCAGTTGCTGCTATTAAAGAAGGAGCAATTGACTATATTGCTAAGCCAGCAGATGCAGACGATGTTGAAAAAGCGCTTTTAGCTGATCCAAATCAAAAACCAGCCCCTCCTGAAAACCCAATGTCAGCGGATAGAGTAAAATGGGAGCACATTCACAGAGTTTTTGAGTTATGTAACAGAAATGTATCTGAAACTGCAAGAAGACTAAAAATGCATAGAAGAACTCTTCAAAGAATACTGTCTAAAAGATCTCCTAGGTAGTTTAACTTTTTGTAAGTCTTAAAAATATATCTTCAAGATCTCCATCATCGGTTGAAATATCTCGTATTTTTATATCTTGTTTTTTAATTTCTGAGATTATTGAGTCTATGCTTAGTTTACTCTTCTCATATGATAAAACTAATCTATTTCTGTCATTTGATATAACTTTTAATGACTCAAAAGTGTTATCCTTAATATTAGTTTTTTTATCTGTAGTGACATACACAATTTTAGTTTGAATTCTTTCTAAGAGATTTTTAGTCGTATCTAAAGCAACTAATTTTCCTCCACTCAGGATTCCAATCCTATCACACATTTTTTCTGCTTCCTCAAGATAATGAGTTGTTAGTATTGTTGTTACCCCTTGTTTATTCAAAGATTTCACATTTTTCCACAATGTATTTCTCAGCTCCACATCTACTCCTGCGGTAGGCTCGTCTAAAATTATAATTGGAGGTTGATGCACCATTGCTTTTGCTACAAGTAATCTTCTCTTCATACCACCAGATAAGGCTCTAGCATAACTGTCAGCTTGTTCCTCTAATGATACCAACTTCAATATAGTATCTGTAATTCTATCTTTTTCTCTAATTCCGTATAGTCCTGCTTGAAGCTCTAAGAGTTTTCTAGGACTAAAAAATGGATCAAAGTTTACCTCTTGTGGAACAATTCCAATAGAGGCTCTAACTTGTCTAGGATTTTTATCTAAGTTAAACCCCCAAACATTTACTTCACCACCAGTTTTTACAACTGATCCACCTAATATGTTAATAAATGTACTCTTTCCAGCCCCATTTGGTCCTAATAGACCAAAAATTTCACCTTCTTTCACTTCTAAGTTTAAATTATTGAGCGCATGCGTTTGTTTTGAACCGTTTTTTGAATAAACTTTATTCAAGTTTTTAACAGTTAAGACGTTTTTTTTATTCATTAGAGGGCATACATTTATTACATTTATAAAAATTAAGATATCATTTCATTATGGATAAAATTAAAAAAAGTGACCATTTTTACTTAATAGATGGTTCTGGATACATTTTTAGAGCATATTATGCACTTCCTCCTTTGACCAGAAAAAGCGATGGATTACCAGTAGGTGCTGTCAGTGGTTTTTGTAATATGCTTTTTAAATTATTAGAAGACTCTAAATCTGATGATAATTTAGAAAAACCGACTCACTTTGCTGTAATATTTGATTCAGCACGGAAAAATTTTAGAAATGAAATATATTCAGAGTATAAAGGAAATAGATCTGATGCACCTGACGATCTAATTCCTCAATTTGAATACATTAGACAATCTGTAAAAGCTTTTAATTTACCTTCAATTGAATTAATTAATTATGAAGCTGATGATTTAATTGCAACTTATGTGGAGAAAATTTTAGACTTGGGGGCAAAAGTAACAATTGTTTCTTCTGACAAAGATTTAATGCAGCTTTATAAAAAAGGGGTGAGAATTTATGACCCAATGAAGAACAAATTTATAAATCAAGACGATGTACATAATAAATTTGGAGTTACTCCTGAAAAAGTAATAGATGTCCAATCTTTAGCTGGTGATAGCACAGATAATGTACCTGGTGTACCTGGTATAGGGGTGAAAACTGCTGCTGAATTGATAAATGAATATGGAACTTTAGAAAATTTATTAAAAAATGCATCAAAAATTAAACAAAATAAAAGAAGAGAAACTTTAATAAATAAAAAGGATGATGCAATTATTAGTAAAAAACTAGTTACATTAAAAAAAGATGTCCCTGTAAAAAATAAAATTGAAGAATTCATATTGAAAAGTGTTGATCAAGACAAGCTTTATACTTTTTTAAGAGAAATGGAGTTTAATAGACTATTAAGCTCTGCCATTTCAAAGTATGGGGGCACAAATAATTCTGGAATTAAAGATATTGATAAAAATTCAGAAAAAACTTCAGAAATTCAGAAAAAAAATTATCAGTTAATTAAATATGAGAAAGAAATTGAAGATTGGATGAAACAATCTGAGGAAATAGGAGAATTTGCAATAGATACCGAAACAACCTCGTTAGACCCTCACACAGCAAAGTTAGTAGGTATTTCAATTTCTAATAGAATTGGAAATGCATGTTACATTCCATTAAATCACATTAGAGGAAATAATCTTAACGAAAAAAAAGTCTTAAGCATTTTAAAAAATTATTTAGAGGATGAGAGTATTAAAAAAGTAGGACAAAATATTAAGTTTGATTTCATTGTCTTTTATCACCGAGGAATAACTCTAAAATCCATGGAAGATACTATGCTCATGTCTTACACATTAGATGCTGGTAAAAATAGGCATAATATGGATACTCTTTCAGATATCCATCTAGGTCATAAAACTATTAAATTTAAAGATTTAGTTGGGACGGGAAAAAAACAACTAAATTTTTCAGAAGTTAATATATCTGAGGCTAAAGATTATGCGGCTGAAGATGCGGATATTACATTTAGATTGTACAAAATTTTTTTAAAATCATTAAAAGCAGAAAAATTATTGAATATTTATGAGTTATTTGAAAAACCACTAATTAAAATACTAGCAGAGATGGAGATAAAAGGTATTAAACTTGATAAATCTTCACTCAACAAACTGTCTTCAAAATTTTCAACTAAAATCGAAAAATTAGAAAAATCTATTTTTAAGATTTCAAAGAAAACATTTAACATTGGATCAACCAAGCAACTTGGTGAAATAATGTATAACGATTTAAAAATAGCAGCTTTAAAGAAAACAAAAAAAGGAAGTTTTGCTACTAGTGCTTCAGTTTTAGAGGACCTAGCTTTTAAAGGTTATGAATTTCCAAAACTCATCTTGGAATGGAGGCAAATTAGTAAACTTAAAAATACTTACTCAGATACATTGCCAGAACATATAAATCAAAATACTAAAAGAGTTCATACATCTTTTTTGTTAGCAGCTACTACAACAGGTAGACTTGCATCTAGTGATCCAAATTTACAAAATATTCCAATAAAATCAGATGATGGAAAGGATATAAGAAAAGCCTTTGTTTCTGAAAAAAATAACAAATTGATTTCAGCAGACTACAACCAAGTTGAGATGAGAATTTTAGCTGATCTAGCAGATGTAAAACAGCTAAAAAAGGCATTTTTAAATAATGAGGACATTCACACTTTAACAGCCAGTCAGGTTTTTGGAAAAGAAATTAACAAAATTGACTCAGAAACAAGAAGAAAAGCAAAAGCAATCAACTTCGGAATAATTTATGGTATTTCACAATATGGTTTAGCCAAACAAATTAATGTTTCAAATAATGAAGCAGAAGAATTTTTAAATTCTTATTTTAAA
>CABYVH010000033.1 GCA_902522365.1 uncultured Pelagibacteraceae bacterium | reverse complement strand
ACAAATCACATTCCGAAATTAATTTTTCTAAATCAGTTTTATCACTTAGCTGAGGAATAATTTTATCACCAAACATTTCTGATAATTGTTTTAGTCTTGCCTCTGACTTATCTACAACGTGAACTTTTGCTCTCATTCCAGTTGCAATAATTGCAGCATTTTCTCCAACAACTCCTCCACCAAGAATTATCACTTTCGCGGGCTCTCCGCCTGGAGCGCCTCCTAATAGAATACCTCTGCCCTTTTGATTTTTTTCTAAACAATGTGCGCCTGCTTGAACAGACATTCTTCCAGCAACAGCACTCATAGGTGCTAATAAAGGTAGTCTGCCATTATTATCAGTTACTGTCTCATAAGCGATACAAACAGCTTTAGAGTCTACTAAACCTTTTGTTAATTCTTTGGCAGCAGCTAAATGCAGATAAGTAAAAACAATTTGATTTTCTCTTAACATTTTTACCTCATTTGAAAGAGGTTCTTTAACTTTTACAATTATCTCTGCATCATTAAAAATATCTTCTGCCTTATCAATTATTTTAGCTCCTGCAGATTTATATTGATTGTTATCAAAGCCAGCTTCAAAACCACCGTCATTTTCAACTAAAACTTCATGACCATTTGAGGTAAGTGTTTTTACACTATCAGGCGTTAAACCAATTCTATTTTCTTGAGGTTTTATCTCTTTAGGAACACCTATTTTCATATAAGTGAATTAATTTTTTTTACTTTTAGAATAATTCGTAATTCCAGTTCTTAATTTATCAATTATTTCATCTATATGTTTTTTCTCGCAAATAAACATTGGCGCAATAATTAAACAATCACCTGTTGCTTTGAAGTTAACACCTGCATCATAACAATGTTTAAAACATGTAAATCCAGCTGCTCCAGGTTTTTTATCCATTTTAATATCTATTCCACCCATCATTCCATATCCTCTGATGTTGTCTACAACATCAATATCCTTTAATGACATCAATCCTTCTTGGAAGTATGGAGCTAAATTTTTAGCTCTATTAAATATATCTTCTTTTTCAAATATATCTTGTACTGCTAATCCAGCTGCTACAGAGACAGGAATTCCAGAATATGTATAGCCATGAAATAATTCAACTGACCCATGAGGTGATGCATCCATTACTGCATCATAGATTTCTTCTTTACAAGCAACAGCACCTAAAGGACTTATTCCGTTTGTTGTTGCTTTTGCCATTGTAATAATATCTGGAGTAACACCATATTCTTGTGATGCAAACGGAGAACCTGTTCTTCCCCATCCAGTAATTACTTCATCAAAAATTAAAAGGATTCCGTGTTTGTCACAAATTTCTCTTAATCTTTGTAAATATCCTTTTGGCGGAACAAGGGTTCCTGTTGATCCAGCAATCGGTTCAACGATGCAAGCAGCAATATTTTCTGATCCAAAGTTTGCACAAATTCTCTCTAGATCATCTGCAATTTCTGCACCTGTTTCTGGTTGTCCTGAAACAAATTTATGTTCTGGTAAATGAGTATGTCTCATATGAACAACACCGGGCATTAAAACACTCGCAAATGTTTTAACATTATTGATCATACCACCAACTGATGTTGCTCCAATATTCATGCCGTGGTAAGCTCTTTCTCTACCAACAAATCTAAATCTCTGTCCTTCTCCTCGTGCTTTGTGATAAGCAACTGAAATTTTTATTGCTGTCTCAACAGCAGTAGATCCACAAATAGTATAAAAAATTCTATTTAAATTTCCTGGTGTATGTTTTGAAATTCTTGTTGCTAATTCAAATGAACCACCAAATCCTTGTTGGAATGGTTGAGCATAATCAACTGTTCTTAGTTGTTTAGTTATTGCCTCAATAATTTCTTCTCTACCATGTCCTAATGGATTACAAAATAATCCTGAACTTGCATCGATTTGTGTTTTTCCATGGTGGTTTTTTAAATAAACACCTTTTGCTTCAACTATTAATCTTGGATTTGCCTTAAAGTCTCTATTTGAAGAGAATGGCATCCAATGCTCATTTAAAGAATTTGGTATTTGTGGCTTTTCTGAACTCATAAAAAATTTTTAAATTGTTATTATTACTCTCTCATAGACTAAAATAAAAAAATAGAAAATAATTTCTGTGCATTATTAGTATGTCATTACGTAATATTAAATACAACTAAAAGTTGAACCCATTTTAGACATCTTCAAATCACCTATGATTAATATGCTTACAAAATACATTTACTTATAATCAAAATTGAACTTAAATAAGGGTAATTAAATTTAATTAAGGAGATAAAATGAAGAAATTAATTAGCTTTATTTTAGGAAGTTTATTCGCTCTTAACTTGTCTATTTCAGCTGCAAATGCTGCTGCAAATGAAGTAAGAGTTGCTTACTTTCTAGAATGGCCAAGTCCAAATTTAGAGGACATGCAAAAAAAGAATTTTGCTAAAGCACTAGGAGTTCCAGTAAAATGGACTAACTTCACTAACGGTGGAGCTATGACTGATGCAATGCTAGCTGGGGATATTGATATTTCATATTCTCAAGGTTTAGTACCTTTTATTAATGCTGTAAAATCTAATGCACCTATCAAATTAGTTGATATTGCAATGGAATACGGAATGGGTGGAACAACTTGTGTTACATCAAATGCTTCTGGAATTACGAAAGCAAACGGTTCTGAATTAGAAGGCAAAAAAGTTGCTGTTCCACTTGGAACTATGGCTGAGTACGTCTTTGATGAAAGTATGAAAGTTGTTGGAGCTGACAGAAGTAAAATGGATATAATTCAAATGGATCCTGAAGAAGGTGCTGCTGCATTAGTAAGTGGTGATGTTGTAATGGCATGTTTATTTGGTGGAAATTCTATCAAAGCTGCAGTTGCAGTTGGTTCAAGACTTTTAACAGTTCAAGAAGCAAGAGATGCTGGTATCTTAGGAATAGATATTACATCTGTAACTGACAAATTCATGAAAGAAAATCCAGGCATGCTTAGAACTTTTATAGAAGTAACTCATGAAGCAAATGACAGATATAGAGCTGGTAAAAGCGATATGAATTCAATGTCTAAAGCTTCAGAAATGAAAGTTGCTGACATGAAAGAAACATTAGATGGATTTAAATTTCTTACTCCAGAAGAAACTAAACAATCGATGGAGAGCGGTAATCTTGATGGATTCCTAAAAGGTATGGGAACTCCGGGTGGTGCCGTTGATACTAGTTTTTTACCTTTATAATATTAAAGAGTAAAACAAATTTAATAGGCGCTAATTATTTAGCGCCTATTTTTTTTAACATAAGTTTTATATAAAGTTTCTATGAGTGACTTAGTTTCCAAAGATCTAAATATGATTTTTAAAACTCCCAAAGGAGAAACTGTTCACGCATTAAAAGATGTAAATTTTACTTTAAAAAAAGGAGAACTTCTCACTGTTCTTGGTCCTTCAGGATGTGGAAAAACAACTCTTTTAAATATTGCTGCAGGTTTTTTGAGACCTACATCGGGCTCTATTGTTTTGGCTGGCAATGAAATTAATGGTCCTGGAGTTGAAAGAGGAATGGTTTTCCAACAAGGAGCATTATTTGAGTGGCTAACAGTTGCTGAAAATGTTGATTTTGGACTTAGGATGAAAAAAGAAGATCCAATAAAAACTTCTAAAAGAGTTGAAGAATGGCTAGAAATTGTTGGCTTAAAAGGGTTTGGTAATACTCCTACCTACCAATTATCAGGTGGAATGCAGCAAAGAGTGGCTCTTGCCAGATGTCTAATTAATGATCCTGATTTAATATTGATGGATGAGCCTTTAGGTGCGTTAGATGCATTAACTAGAGAAAAGATGCAATCTTTGGTTCTTAAAATTTGGAAAGAAACAGGAAAAACTATCATCTTAATTACTCACTCTGTTGAGGAAGCGTTATTACTTGGTGAAAGACTATATGTAATGGCACCAAGACCAGGAAGGATACATAAAGAATATAATCTACCTTTTGCAGAAATGGGTTTAAAAGAAGATTTAAGAGAAATTAAAAAAAATAAAGAATTTTCATCTATGCGTGAAGAAATTTTATCCATGATTTGGAATATGGAAGAAGAAATTATGGGAAAAGAAAACTAAATGTTAACTCAAATAATCACCATACTTATATTTGTATCCATAATTGGATGCATTATGTACGGCAGAAGACTAATACAAACTGAGAAAGTTGATGCTGTATTTGGAAATCCTGAAAGAGCTAAAGGTGGAACCCATTGGGTTATTGTTGGAAGTGCTGCAATATTACTAGTATGGCTTTATTACTCTTGGGACATAGCAAAGGGTTTTTATCCAAAATCAGCAAATGAATTGTGCCAAGTTGCTAAAATAAATGAGTCAATGTTAGGATTAAAATATCAATTTCCAATAGAGGAAAGAGAATTTAAAAGTACATCGATCATAAAAATTGAAAATAAAAATCTTCAAAAAATCACAGCTGAAATACAAAATTCTAAAGATCTTAGTAATCAACAAAAAACAATTTTAGTCGGATATATTAATAAAACAAAAAAATTAATTCCTTTATTAACTAATGAGGACTTAATTGAAATTGATACCAAAATTAAAATAAGTGAAATGACAAATGAGATAAAACAATTAAGTTCAAATTTTAAAAAAGAGGATTATCCATTTGAAACAGAAGTTGAAAAAAGTGAGCGGTTAAAAACAATATCAGAACAAGGTAACTGGGGCATAACAACAGTTAGATCGGGAACTGGCACTATAGAAAATACTATTGAAGTTCCGTTTGTTGCAGAAACTTCAAAAGGTTTAAAATTTCAAGCTGCTGCAGAGCAACTGAAAAAAATTAATGATAAATTTTTTAAATTAAGAAATCACAATCCACAGTTCAAAAGTTCAATTAAAGAACTGAAAGATGAAGTTAAAACTTATAGAAAAAGTTTAGATGATAATGAGGAAATTGCCTCAGATTACGCCAAAAATATAGTCAAAATTGCAAGAAGAATTGAATTTGCAAGCATTTATCCGCCAAATGCACTAAATGAAATGCAAAAGGCGATTATTGAATTTGATGATCTTCAAGAGAAAGAACAAGCTGGTCTTAGATTAATTGATATTGTTTTATTTCCAGCTGGAACAATTGTTGCTAGTGGGCCGAGTTGCTCAGAACAAGGTTCTGGTAGATGGTTACCTAAACCGTCAGACACATTAAATAAATTCATCTTAATGTCTAATCCAAATGTTGGATATAAAAATATACCTCTTCTATGGATAGAAATGATTGATGTTAGTTCAATAGTAGGATTTATTTTACCAGATTGGATTGCTGATATTTTACCAGGCGAGTACCCTGTTCATTCAAGCGAAGGGATAGTTAAAGAAAACTTTAAAGGTAAAGTTTTAAAAATTGTTTCGGGTGATTTTAAACTATTCAAGATACCTGTTCCTTATGGTCATATATGGGATTCATTCTTAAGAGTATTTTTAGGATTAGTTTTTGGAATAATTATAGGGGTTCCATTAGGTTTATTTATGGGACTAAACAGATTTGCTAAAGGATTTTTTGATCCTTTGATTGAATTATATAGACCAGTACCTCCACTTGCTTGGGCTCCACTTATAATTTCAGTACTTGGAATTGATAATACTGGAAAAGTATTTTTATTATTTATGGTTTCTTTATCAATTATGATTATATCTGCCAGAGCTGGAGCATCAGGAACACAATTATCTAAAATTCATGCTGCACACTCGTTAGGTGCTTCTAAAAGACAAATACTTCGACATGTTATATTTCCAAACTCTTTACCTGAAATTCTTACTGGAATTAGAGTCGCTGTTGGAATGTGTTGGGGAACTTTGGTTGCTGCTGAATTTTTAGCTGGAACAACGGGTATTGGATTTGTTG
>CABYVH010000032.1 GCA_902522365.1 uncultured Pelagibacteraceae bacterium | reverse complement strand
CTAAAAATGCACAAAGTGCTGATATATAAACTAGTTCAGGATAATTGAACTTTATATAGATAACGGGCACAACAGCTTTTGCTATATCTAAAATAAGAGTTAGATAACCTAATGACTTATTGCCAGTTCTTAAAACATTTGTAGCGCCAATATTTCCTGATCCTACATTTCTAATATCTTTTTTAAGTAAAATTTTTGTGAATAGATATCCGAAAGGAATAGAGCCAAATAGATAAGATATTAAAGCTGTTACTATATAATCCATTATTCAGATTTAAATAATTCTTCACCATTAACAAATGTATTTAATACTTTGCCTTGAAGTTTTTTATCCTCAATGGGGGTATTTTTTGATTTTGATATCAATTTATCTTTTCTAACAACCCAAGGTTTATTTATATCTACAATACAAAAATCAGCGTCGTTTCCTATTGATAAGTTACCTTTATTTATTTTAAGTATTTCAGCTGGTTTTGATGTTAAAGCTTTTATTATAGTTTGCAACTCAACTGATCCATTATGATATAGTTCTAAGCTTAATGGTAATAAAGTTTCTATCCCTGATGCACCTGTTTCTGCTTGAGCAAAAGTTAATCTTTTATTTTCTTCATCTTCTGGTTTGTGATCAGAAACAATAACGTCAATTGTTTTATCATTTAATCCTTGAACTAATGCATTTCTATCAGTTTCTGTTCTTAAGGGGGGTGATAATTTTAAAAAAGTTTTAAAATCACCAATGTCATTTTCATTTAAGGATAAATTATTTATAGAAACACCGCAACTGAAGTTTACTTTATTTTTTCTTTCTCTGATTATATCTACAGAATTTGCGGATGAAATCTGGGCAATATGATACCTACAATTATTATATTCTAACAATGTTAGGTCTCTCTCTATAATTAATAATTCAGCACTTATTGGAATTCCTTGAAGACCAAGTTTTGTAGCTATGATACCATCATTAATCATTCCATCTTTTGATAATTCTGCATCTTCAGCATGTTGTATTATTAAAGATTTTAAATCTGAAGCTGAATTTATAATCCTATTCATAATTCTGGGATTTTGAATTGTTTTTACTCCATCAGTAAAACCAATTATTCCTTTGCTCTGTAATAATCCAAATTCAGTCATATTCTCTCCTTCTGCTTTTACTGTTAATGCAGCTGTTGGATAGATATTAATTTTTGACTTGTCTCTTCCTCTTCTTTTAAGAAAATCAACTATTGAAACATTATCGATTACTGGATTTGTATTTGGCATTGTAACTACTGATGTTACACCACCAGACAAAGCAGCTTCACTAAGCGTTCTAAAATTTTCTTTATATTCATATCCTGGTTCACCAACAAAAACTCGCATATCTACAATACCTGGAAATATGTATTTTTCTTTTAAATCTATTATTTTTTCTCTAGATGGAATGTTGTTGGTATTCACTTTTTTTCCGACAGCTTCAATTTTTCCATTTTCTCCAATTATTATTCCTCCAATTTCATTTAAGGAATTATGAGGGTCAATTATATTTGCATTTATAAAGTATTTTTTTTTCATTTATTCACAAAAAATCTTTAAGCAGGCCATCCTTACTGCTACACCTAATTCAACTTGTTCTTTTATTACACTTTTGTTTATATCGTCTGCTAAGTTTGTATCAATTTCAATTCCTCTATTCATTGGTCCTGGATGCATTATTAAAGCATCCTCTTTAGCATATTGAATTTTATCAGGTGTTAAGCCATAATATTCATAGTATTCTCTGTTAGATGATAGAAACGAGCTTGTCATTCTTTCATTCTGTAATCTTAACATCATTACTATGTCACAATCTTTAACTCCTTTTTTCATATCAGAAAAAATATTTACTCCAAATTTTTCAATTTCATTTGGCATTAAATTTGAAGGAGCCACAATATTCACCTCTGCACCTAACATGTTTAGAAGATAAATATTTGATCTTGCTACTCTTGAATGTAGTATATCTCCGCATATTGCAATTTTAAGACCTTCTATTTTTTTTCTTCTATTTATAATTGTTAATGCATCCAATAATGCTTGTGTTGGATGTTCTCTTCTACCATCACCTGCGTTTAATACTGCGCAATTAACTTTTTGAGATAGAAGGTTACAAGCCCCTGAGTCTTGATGTCTTATTACAATAATGTCTGGGTGCATTGCATTTAACGTCATAGCAGTATCTATTAACGTTTCACCTTTTTTGATAGCAGAATTTGTAATATTCATTGACATTACATCTGCACCTAATCTTTTTCCTGCTAATTCGAACGAGCTTTGTGTCCTTGTTGATGGTTCAAAAAATAAGTTTATTTGAGTTTTCCCTTTTAAAATATCAATTTTTTTATTTTTGCTTTTATTTAATTCTATGAACTTAGAAGCTTCATTCAGGATAGTTGTAACATCACTAACGGATAAATCCTGGATACCTAATAAATGTTTTTGAGATATTTTAATAGCTTTTTTGGATTTAGTTGCCATTAAAATTAACTCTATAACTATATAGTATTAACTATGCAACCATTAATTTTGAATAAAATCTAAAGCACCTTGTAAAATAAAAGCTGCTGCAAACTTATCAATATCTTTCTCTCTTTTGCTGACATTTATATCTAATTCACTTGATAAATTGAAAGCACCTACAGTAGATAATCTTTCATCCCACAAAGACACAGGAATATCAATTTTATTCGAAATATTGATTGCTACGTCTTTTGCTGATTGTGAAGATTTTCCGTAAGTGCCATCCATATTTATTGGGTTGCCTATAATAATTCCTCTGATGTCATATTCTGCAATAATACTTTCTAGTGTATCAATTAATTTACCTTGTTTAGATTTTTCTAAGGTTTGAAGGGGAGTGGCAACTTTTTGATTATAATCACTTATTGCAATCCCAATCCTTTTTGTGCCTAAATCTATACCCAATAATCTTGAACCACTTGATAATTTGTTTTTGAATTCATTAATTGTGATCATATTGTATATTTTTAACTTAAGTGGTAGTTTGCGACATTATTTTTTACCATATGACGATAGATCTTAAAACTGTAAAACAAATATCAAAATTAGCAAGAATCTCACTTGAAGAGGAAAAAGCTGAAAAATTGGCAGATGATATGAATTCTATATTTGAATTTATTGAAAAATTAAACGAGCTAAAAACTGAGAATGTTGAACCATTAACCTCTATAGCTGAAACAACTTTGAGATTCAGAGAAGATAAAATAACTAGCGATAATATAAGAGAAAAAATTCTTAAAAATTCTCCTGAAAAAAATGATGATTTTTTTGTTGTTCCGAAAGTAGTTGAGTAATGACAGATATAACATCTTTAAGCCTTTTTGAATTAATTAAAAATATAAAAGAAAAGAAAATATCATCAAATGAAGCCGCAAAATCTTTTGTTGATAGATCTGAAAAGTCAAAAAAACTAAATGCATATGTAACTGAAAATTTTGAAAATTGTCTTAAACTTTCAAAAGAGTTTGATAACAAACCAAATTTTGATTTAAAACTTCCAGGTATTCCAATTGCTGTAAAAGATCTATTTTGTACAAATGATGTAAGAACAACAGCTGGAAGCAATATCTTAAATAATTTTGTTCCCAGCTATGAATCTACTGTAACACAAAATATATGGAATGAAGGTGGTATTTTGCTCGGCAAACTTAATTGTGATGAATTTGCAATGGGCTCATCTAATGAAACAAGTTTTTTTGGTAATGTTCAAAACCCAATTGCAAAAGATTTAGTTCCAGGTGGATCATCAGGTGGCTCCTCATCGGCTTTAGCAGCTAGTTTAACACCTGTAACAATAGGAACTGATACTGGTGGATCTATTAGGCAGCCAGCTTCCTTTACTGGAACTGTTGGTCTAAAACCTACTTATGGAAGCTGTTCAAGATATGGAATTGTTGCCTTTGCATCATCTCTAGATCAAGCTGGTCCGATGAGCAAAGATGTCAAAGATAGTTCTATTCTTTTAGAAGTGATCTCATCATTTGATAAAAAAGATTCAACTTCAATAGATTTTAAAAGAAATAATTATTCATCAGAACTAACTAGAAATATCAAAGGTATAAAAATTGGAATCCCAAAAGAATACAGAGTTGATGGGATGCCAGACGAAATTGAGAAACTTTGGAAAAAAGGAATTGAGTATGCAAAAGATTGTGGTGCTGAAATAATTGATATTTCTTTACCTCATACAAGTTATGCTTTACCTACTTATTATATTGTAGCGCCAGCTGAAGCATCATCTAATTTAGCAAGATATGATGGCGTTAAATATGGTCTAAGATCTTCTGGAGAAAGTTTAATTGATATGTATGAAAAAACTAGATCAGAAGGTTTTGGTGAAGAAGTAAAGAGAAGGATAATGATAGGCACTTATGTTTTATCCTCTGGATATTATGATGCTTACTATCTTAAAGCTCAAAAGGTTAGACAATTAATAAAGCAAGATTTTGATCAAGCTTATAATAAAGTCGATGCTATTTTGACACCTTCAACACCTAGTTCTGCATTTAAAATTGGAGAAAAATCTAATGATCCAGTTTCAATGTATTTAAACGATATATTTACTGTTCCAGTAAACCTTGCGGGTTTGCCTGGAATTTCAATACCAGCAGGTACAGATAAAAATAATTATCCATTAGGTTTACAAATAATAGGTAAACCGTTTGATGAACAAACAGTTTTAAATATTGCTTATTCAATGGAGGAAAAAATCAATTATAAAAATAATATAACTAATTGGTGGATGGAATAATGTCTAAAAATAATTCTGAATATTTAATAGAAAGAAATGATAATATTTATGAAGTTGTTATAGGACTTGAAGTACATGCTCAAGTAACATCAAATTCAAAACTTTTTTCACCTTCTTCTACAAAATTTGGTGCCGAACCTAACACTCAAGTAAGTTTAGTTGATGCAGCATTTCCAGGAATGCTTCCAGTAATTAATGAATATTGTGTTAAACAAGCTATAAAAACTGGTATTGGTTTAAAAGCTAAGATCAATAATAAGTCTGTTTTTGATAGAAAGAATTATTTTTATGCTGATTTACCTCAGGGGTATCAAATTTCACAATATAAATACCCAATTGTGGGCGAGGGCAATGTTATTTTGGATATGCCTGAAGGTCAGAAACAAGTTGGAATAGAAAGATTACATTTAGAACAGGATGCAGGAAAAAGTATTCATGATGTTGATCCGAGCAACACACTAGTTGATCTAAATAGATCGGGTGTAGCTTTAATGGAGATTGTTAGTAAGCCTGATCTAAGATCACCAGATGAAGTGAATGCTTATATAAAAAAACTAAGATCAATTATGAGATATTTAGGAACTTGCGATGGGAACATGCAAGAGGGATCATTAAGAGCTGATGTTAATGTGTCGGTAAGAATAAAAGGCTCAACAGATTTAGGAACAAGATGTGAAATAAAAAATGTCAATTCTATAAAGTTCATGCAAATGGCAATTATTTTTGAAGCAAATAGACAGGTTGATCTAATAGAAGAGGGTGAGGAAATAGATCAAGAAACAAGGCTTTTTGATACAAAAAAAAATGAAACAAGGTCAATGAGGTCGAAAGAAGATGCTCATGATTACAGATACTTTCCAGATCCAGATCTACTTCCATTAGAAGTTACTGATGAATTAATTAATCAAGTAAAATCTGAAATCCCTGAATTACCAGATGATAAAAAGAAAAGGTTTATTGATGAGTTTAAAGTGTCACCTTATGAAGCAACAATATTAGTCTCTGATATTGATACAGCTAAATATTTTGAAGAAGTTGTTGCTAAAATGGGCAAAAATCGTGATATGAAACTAGCCGTAAATTGGATTACAGGAGAATTATTTGCTGTTTTAAATAATAAAAATATTGAGATTGCTAAAAGTCCAATAAGTGCAAAAAATTTAGCAAAATTGATTAATTTAATTAAAAACGGAACTATTTCAGGCAAAATTGCCAAGACAATATTTGAATTAATGTTGGATGGTGACATGGACCCTCAAATAATTGTTGAAGAAAAAGGGTTAAAGCAAGAAAGTGATCCAAAAGCACTAGAAGCATTAATTGATAAAATAATCAACGATAACAGAGAAAAAGCCATTGAATATAAACAAGGAAAAGAAAAGCTATTTGGTTTTTTTGTGGGACAAGCAATGAAAGCTTCTGCTGGAAGAGCCAACCCTCAATTAATTAATGAAATATTAAAGAAGAAACTTTAATTTTAACGAAACATATAGTCATTATATAATTAAAATAGATGGGTAATAACATTGAAATTTCTGAAAAAATTGAAAAATATATTAATAATTTTAGTTTTAAACTAAACCCGGTCCAAGAAGAAATCATAGATTATAATAATAAACTTGGAAATGAAAAGAGAATGCAAACAGCAATATCTCAATGTCATTTTCTGCATTTAATAATAAAAATATCTAATATAAAAAAAGTGCTTGAGATTGGAACTTTTACTGGTTTAAGTGCACTTTCTATTGCTCTTGCACTTCCTGAAGATGGAAAACTTACAGCTCTTGATAAAGATAAAGAGACAAACAAGATTGCAGTAAGTTTTTTTAAGAAAGCTTATCAAGATAAAAAAATTCAAACGATTGTAAAACCTGCACTAAATAGTTTAGAACAATTAAAAAATCAAAAATTTGATAT
>CABYVH010000031.1 GCA_902522365.1 uncultured Pelagibacteraceae bacterium | reverse complement strand
TTGTAAGAGAACTTGGAAAATTTTTAAAAGAAGGAAGTTTGTATAAGGGTTACAAGCCTGTGTTATGGTCAACAGTTGAAAAAACAGCTTTAGCAGATGCAGAAGTTGAATATCAAGATCATGTATCCGATACAATCTACACAGCTTTCCCAGTTAAAAAATCCAATATCAATGAACTAATTGGTTCGAATGTTGTTATTTGGACTACAACGCCGTGGACCATACCAGCTAACAAAGCATTAGCTTATAACCAAAGTTTGGATTATGTTTTATGTGAAATCGATAATAAGGATATCTTACAAAACGATAAGATAGTTATTGCAAAAGAACTTTTGCCCTCTGTTGTAAAAGACACTCAATACAATATTAAGATATTAAAAGAATTTAAAGGAAAAGAATTTGATGGAACTATTTGCAGTCATCCATTTCATAAAATTGGCTATGACTATGATGTTCCAATGCTTGAGGCAAGATTTGTAACAACTGAACAAGGAACTGGAATTGTTCATTGTGCACCAAGTCATGGACCTGATGATTTTAATCTATGTATAAATAATGGAATAAAAGCAATTGAAACAGTTGATGATGATGGAAGGTACACGAAACACATACCTATATTTGAAGGAACTCATATTTTTAAAGCAAATGATATTGTTATTGAAAAACTTAAAGAACTTAAAGGTCTTTTAAATAATGGCAAACTAACCCATTCTTACCCACATTCTTGGAGGTCTAAAGCTCCTTTAGTTCATAGAGCAACACCCCAATGGTTTATTTCAATGGAGAGTCACAAACTAAGAGACAAAGCACTTAAAGCAATTGATGACACTACTTTTTATCCTAGCAAAGGAAAAGAAAGAATTAAAGCAATGATCGAGACTAGACCAGATTGGTGTGTCTCTAGACAGAGAGTGTGGGGAGTTCCGCTTCCAATATTTATTTCAAAAAAAAATAAAGAAATTCTTATCGATGAAGAAGTTTTTGAAAATATTGCAAAAATTTATGAAAAGGAAGGCTCAGACTGTTGGTTTGAAGATAATTTTCAGAGACTGCTTGGAGATAAATACAAAGCAGAAGATTTTGATAAGACTAGTGATATTGTAGAAGTATGGTTTGATAGCGGATCAACACATTCTTTTGTTTTAGAAAAGAGAGAAGATTTAAAATGGCCTGCATCAATGTATCTAGAGGGTTCGGATCAACATAGAGGATGGTTTCACTCTTCACTGTTAGAGTCATGTGGAACAAGAGGTAAAGCACCATTTGAAAGCATTTTATCTCATGGGTTTGTTGTTGATGGAAAAGGACTGAAAATGTCTAAATCAACTGGAAATGTAATAGCTCCAGAAGACATTTTAAAAAAATATGGTGCTGATATACTACGAGTTTGGGTTGCTTCCTCAAATTATGCTGAGGATTTAAGAATAGATTATTCAATTTTAGATCAACACTCTGAGTCTTACAGAAAAATTAGAAATACTTTCAGATATCTTTTAGGAAATATACAAGATGAATATTCAAAAGTAGAGTTTGATAAAATTGATTTAAATAATATACCTGAATTAGAAAAGTATATGCTTCATAGATTATGTGTAATCGATGAAAGTTTTAATGAATACTTTAAATCTTATAATTTTCATAACTTATATAAAGAGTTACTAAATTTTTGTACAGTAGAACTCTCAGCATTTTATTTTGATATTAGAAAAGATCTTCTTTATTGTGATCCAAAAGATTCCAAGAAGCGTTCCGATTGCATTTTAATACTAAAAGTAATTTTAGAATGTTTATTAAAATGGTTTGCACCTATCTTATCATTTACCACTGAAGAAATTTATCATTTAATTCATAAGGAAGACAATAATGGAAGTATTCATTTACAAAAATTTGTTAAAATTCCAAATCAATGGAAAAATGAGGAATTAAATAGTAAATGGGATAAACTTAAACTAATCAGAGACGAAGCAAACATTAGTATTGAAAGTAAAAGAGCTAATAAAATTATTGGTTCAAGTTTAGAGGCAAATATTGAGATAAAAATTAAGAATAAAGAAATATATAGTTTAGCTCAGAAACATGATTTTTCAGAAATTTGCATAACATCGTCAGCTTCAATATCGAATGATATTAACTTGGAAAAAGAAATTGAGATCACAAGCTCAAAAGCTGTTGGAAATAAGTGTCCTGTTTGTTGGAAAATTAGTAAGGAAATATGTGAGAAACATGGACACCTCAGTGTTCAATGAAAAGTGAAAATATAAAAAAAATAGTAATAAGTATTTTAATTTTAATATCTATTTTCTTTTTAGATAGAATATCAAAAATACTAATTCTAAATATACTAGAGGAAACTGGACAAGTAGATATTTATATAAACTCATTTTTAAATTTTTATTTAGTTTGGAATAAAGGAATAGGTTTTGGCTTATTATCCTCGGACCAGGATCTTTTTTATAATGTAGTTACTACTTTAATTATTCTTATTAATTTTGTAATAATTTATCTATTATTTAAGGAAAAAGGACTAAAGTATTATTTTTTAATTGTTATTTTAGGTGGCTCGTTAGGTAATCTATTTGATAGGGTATATTATAGAGCTGTCCCAGACTTTTTTGACTTAAATTATAACGGATATCATTGGTTTATTTTCAACGTGGCTGATATATTTATAACAATTGGGATTATTTTACTTATTCTGGCCGAATTAATAAGTTATAAAAAAGTGTGAATAAATTCTTTAAAATTTCAAAGTTATTAATCCTCTTATTGTTTTTATATTCATGTGGTTCAGTTGGAGAAGCTTTACAAGGGAAAAAAAGATCAGATCAAGGAGATGAATTTCTGGTTGATAAAAAAAATCCTTTAGTTATGCCACCAGATTTTGATAAATTACCAAAACCTGGAGAGCAAAATACAAAATTAATGAAAAATACTGAGAGTGATCAATCAAACATAGAAAATTTACTTAAGAAAAGTAAAATTGAAGATGATACTTCATCTTCAGAACAATCTACATCTATTGAAAGTTCAATATTAAAAAAAATTAAGTGAATAAATGTTTTCAAAAAACATAATTTTTAAAAATTTCCAATATAAAAAAAATATAAAAGTAAAAAACAAAATAAATAATATTTTAAAAAAAGAGTTAAACAAAAGCGATCTGCTATTAAATTCATTTAATAAAAATTACAAATATAGCTATAAAAAAGAAATTTTAAAAAGATATGAAAACTTTAATGCCATAAATCTAATTGGTATGGGTGGTTCAATTTTAGGCACAGAGGCGATATATGATTTCTTAAATTTTAAGATAAAAAAAAAAATAAATTTTTACAATAATCTTGATAGTAAAATAAACTTTAAAAATAAGAAAAAAACTTTAAATTTAGTAGTATCAAAGTCTGGCAACACACTTGAGACCATATCAAACTTCAACGTAATTCTTAATTCACAAAAAAAAAATAAAAATATAGTAATTACAGAGAAAAAATCTAGTTTTCTTACTAAACTGGGAAATAAATTAAAGGCAGATATTATTGAACACAAAAATTATATTGGAGGAAGATATTCAGTTTTATCTGAAGTTGGGATGTTGCCAGCAGAATTGCTAGGACTAAATGAGAGAAAATTTAAAAGGCTAAATTACCTAATAAAAAATAAATATTTTCTAAATCAATTGATTTATAACGTTAATTTCATATTTAACTGTGTTTCAAAAGGGAAAAAAAATTCAGTAATTCTTAACTATGATGAAAGTTCTAATAATTTATTCAAATGGTACCAACAACTTACAGCAGAAAGTTTAGGAAAAGATAATAAAGGTATTTTTCCTATTATTTCATCTATGCCCAAGGATAATCATAGCTTACTTCAACTTTATCTAGATGGACCAAAAAATAATTTTTTTACATTTTTTGGAATTTCAAATGAAAAAACTAATAATTTATCAAATAAAAATTTATTTGATAAATTTTCAATTTTAAAAAAAAAAAATTTAAATAAAATCATCAAAGCACAAAGACAGGCAACTCAAACGGTTTTTAAAAGAAAAAAAATACCTTTTAGAAGTTTTGAAATTTTGAGTAAAAATGAGGAAACAGTTGGAGAATTATTTACTTTTTTTGTTCTAGAGACAATTTTGCTGGGCAGGCTAATGAAAGTTAATCCTTTTGATCAACCTTCAGTTGAGTTAATTAAAACTGAAACGTCAAAATTACTTATTTAAATTAATTTACTGAATAAAATTTTAGATAAACCATAATTTTTTTCATCCAAAACATCTAAAAGCTTAGAAATATTATCTACCGAGTTTTTATTTCGATGAATAATTATTATAGTATTCATATCAGCAATTTTTAATATTTTTATTTGATCTATTAAAATATTTATTTCTTTGTCTTTAAAAGGTGGATCTAGAAAAATTACATCAAAAATTTCATTGTTTAAATTAGATTCTTTTAAATTATATGCATTACTCTCATATACTTTGGTTTTGCTCTCTAATTTTAAATTAAATATATTATTTTTTAAAACCTTTATCGAATTTGAATAATTCTCAAAGAAAATTACTTCTTTAGCTCCTCTAGATAAACACTCAATTCCAAATGAGCCAGTACCAGAAAATAAATCCAACACTTTAGAGTTATCAATATTTTTAGACACTTTACTTGAATGTTCTAAAATATTGAAAATCGATTCTCTCACCATATCTCTCAATGGTCTTGTAGATTTATCCAGAGGAATTAATAACTTTTTTCCTTTAAGACTTCCTCCTATGACTCTCATATATCTATAATTTTATATCCAATATCTCTACGATAAAAACCGTTGTCCCAATTTAGATTTTCAATTTCTTTGATTACTTTGTCTCTTGAGGACTTTAAATTATTAGAGATACTAACAAAATTCAGTACTCTCCCTCCATTAGCATATACTTTGTTATCCTTTTTTTCTGTGCCCGCATGATAAATAAAAAGTGAATCATTATTCTTTATATTTTCAATGTTTGGTATTTCGACATTTTTTTTATAACTTTCTGGATATCCATTAGAGCAAAGGACTACACACATACTTTTTTTTTCCTCCCAAAGAATATCTCGGTTCTCTAACGTTTCATCACAACAAGATAAAATTAGATCTAATAAATCAGAAGATAAAAGTGGCAAAATTGTTTGACATTCTGGATCTCCCATTCTCACGTTATATTCAATAAGGTATGGATTATTGTCTTTAATCATCAGACCAACATATAAAAATCCTTTGTAATTCTCTTCCATGTCTTTAATAGCCTCAAAAGTAGGACTAACAATTGTTGTAATTATTTTTTTATCAAGTTCTGTGTTTATAAGTCCAGAAGGTGAATATGCACCCATTCCTCCAGTGTTATTTCCTTTATCTCCCTCACCAACTCTCTTATGGTCTTGAGCGGTATTAAATCTTTTATATGTTTTTCCATCTGAAAGTACGAAATAACTCATTTCATCTCCTTCCAAAAATTCTTCAATAAGAACTTGTTCAGCTAAACCAAATTTTCCATTGAATATTTCCTCAACCGCTTTATTTGAACTTTCTAAATCCTCACAAATATAAACACCTTTACCTGCAGCTAATCCATCTGCTTTAACCACTATAGGCATATTTGCATTTTTTAAATATGAATAAGCTTCTGTAGCAGTTCTAAATACTCCAAATTGTGCAGTAGGAATATTGTACTTTTCACATATCTTTTTTGTAAATATTTTTGATCCTTCTAATTGTGAAACTTTTTTGTTTGGACCAAAAACTTTTATATTTTCTTTTGAAAGAAAATCAACAACACCATCAACTAGAGGTTTTTCAGGTCCTACAATTACTAAATCAATTTTATTTTCTTTTATAAATTGCAATAAACTTTCAAAATTATAAAAATCCATTTCTACATTCTGTGCTATTGTGTCAGTGCCAGCATTTCCTGGTATACAATATAATTTTTCAAGTTTAGGGGATTTTGAGATTTTGCTTGCTATTGCATGTTCTCTTCCACCATTTCCAAGAATTGCAATTTTCATATATTCAAATATATATCCTATAAATCATGAACAAGTTAGCAAAATTAAAATATTTACCAAATAATTTTGATATTATAGAAGAAGGTGACCATGTTATTTGTGCGGTTTCAGGAAAAAAAATTTCACTACAGAATTTGAATTATTGGAATGTTGATGAGCAAGAGGCTTACTTTTCTTATATTGAAGCTTCAATAAAAAAAGAAAAAGATACTAAATAATTATTATTTTTTCCACCTATTGTGTGTCCAAATCCATTGATCAGGATTCTTTAGTATCATTTTTTCTAAGATCGTATTTAAATGTTCAGAAATTTCCTCTTGAGACTTTTCTGAATTGATTGCTATTGGCTGAGACACATACATTTTAAAGTTATATTTCTCTAATCTTTCAATATAAATTGGAACCAAATCACATTCATATTTTTTTATAATTTGAGCTGGTATTGTAGTGGTAGACGCTAAGTTTCCAAAGAAATCAATTTTTATACCCTCTGTAACTCTTTGATCAATCATCAAGGCTATTGAGTTACCTTTTTTTAAATTTTCTAAAATTTGTCTAGTACCTGATCTTCCTTTCCTAATTTGATTTTTACAAATATACTTGGTTCTTATCCTTTCCATTGTTTTATTTAAAAAAATATTATTAAGTGGTCTATATATTGCCGCTAAATTTATTCCATGCTTCTCAATTTGCATGGCCATGAGTTCAAAGTTGTTAAAATGTCCTGAGATAAAAACGACAGGCTTCTTGTTAATTTTAATTTTATCTAAATTTTCGATACCATCTATTCTAATAAACTGCTCTAACTTATTTTTTCTAAAATCTTTTAAAAACGGATATTCTGCTAAAATTCGCCCGTAGTTTCCTAAAATATTATTAACAAATTGGTTGTCAGAAATATTAATTACAATTTTAGATTTATGAAGATTTTCAATTATAGAATTTTTTTTTCTAAAAAAATTGCCAAAATTTT
>CABYVH010000030.1 GCA_902522365.1 uncultured Pelagibacteraceae bacterium | reverse complement strand
CTTTCTGCTTAAAGTTATCTCCTAATTTAATTAAAGCTTTTGCAATTTTAGGATTTGTATTAACCAGGTCTTTAACCTCTGGTCCAAGAATATCTAGATCTTCAAATAATTCGTCACCAAGCAACTCTGAAATATTATTTTCAAGATTTAAATCTGATTTGCTTGTTAAATCTGATAAATTTATTTTAAGCTCTTCGCAAACTTTAATTACTAAATCTCCATCAATTTTTCTTTTTCCACTCTCTATTAAGTTTAAATAACTTGGAGAAATACCTATTTGTCCTGCTAGTACATTGGCTTGAATGCCCAGTTGTCTTCTAAATGCTTTTATTTTAGGACCAATCTTAAGGTTTGGTTCATTTTTATTTTTTCCTTTGTAAAAGTTTGCAATTGCTTTTCTTGAATTATTTAGATCTACTTTATCTTCTAAAATTTCTTTGAACTCTATTCTTAATTCTTGACTTATTTTTAAAAGTAAATCTCCATCAATTTTTCTTTTTCCACCCTCTATAAGGTTTAAGTAGCTGGGTGAAATACCTATTTGCTCTGCTAATTTCTTTGCCTGAAGACCTAATTTATTTCTAAAAGTCTTAATTTTATTACCAATTTTTATATCTATTTGACTCATGTAAATTTTGTAAATTTAAATTTACAAAAAATTATTCAAATTTACAAGTAAATTCAATATTTTTGTAGATTTTGTAAATATTGTAAATTATAAGATCATTATGGAAAAAAACAAAATTAACAACATTGAGACTAGCTACCAAGTTACTAATAAAGAAGAACATTCTGAGCATAAATCTAAGGGTATTTACATTAGAGACGATCATTGCGATTGGGGATCAAGCGGAATGAACGAATTCACAGAAGAATACAGTTCAAAATAGTAAATTAGTCAATTTTAGTCATTTTATCACAAAGAGAGAGGTTTTAAGTGTCAGCTGAGAATATTTCATACGATTTACAAAGATTTGCAGGAATTAAAAGAGATTACACACCAGAAGAAGTTGAAAGATTAAGAGGATCTATCAAAATTGAGTATTCGATGTGTAAAATGCAGTCTCAAAAATTATGGAAACTTCTTAACTCAGAGCCTTATGTTAACACGCTAGGTTCTCTCTCAGGAAATCACGCAGTTCAACACGCTAAAGCTGGACTAAAAGCAATTTATTTAAGTGGATGGCAAGTAGCAGCTGATGCTAACAGTGCTGGAGAAATGTATCCAGACCAATCTCTGTACCCTTATGATAGCGCTCCAAAATTAGTAGAGACAATGAACAATTCATTAACTAGAGCAGATCAAATCCAGCATATGGAAATGATTGACGGCGATATGGATAAAAGCAAAAGAACTGATTATATGCTACCGATTATAGCCGATGGAGAAGCAGGATTTGGTGGTCCGCTAAACGTTTTTGAATTAACAAAAAAATTTATCAGAGCAGGTGCAGCGGGAGTTCATTTTGAAGACCAATTAGCTAGTGAGAAAAAATGTGGTCATATGGGTGGAAAAGTTCTTGTGCCAACTGGAACAATGGTTAGAAATTTAAAGGCTGCTAGACTTGCTGCTGATATTGCAGATGTACCATTAATAATTTTAGCAAGAACAGACGCAAATGCTGCAAAGTTAATCACAAATGATTTTGATGATAATGATAAACCATTTTTAACAGGTGAAAGATCTCCTGAGGGTTTCTTTTATGTTAAAGACGGAATAGAGCAGGCAATTTCTAGAGGTCTTGCTTATGCACCATACGCTGATTTAATTTGGTGTGAAACTGCTACTCCAAATTTAGAGGAAGCAAAGAAATTTGCTGATGCTATACATGAAAAATTTCCAGGTAAGATGTTAGCATATAATTGTTCTCCATCATTTAATTGGAAGAAACATTTATCTGATGAGGAAATTGGATCATTTCAAAGAAAGATTGGAGAAATGGGATATAAATTTCAATTCATTACATTAGCAGGTTTCCACACTCAAAATATTGCAATATTTGAATTAGCAGAAAAATATAAATCAGAGGGTATGACCGCTTACTCAAAAATTCAACAGCATGAATTTTCAAGAGAAAAAGATGGATACACAAGTGTTAAACATCAAAGAGAAGTAGGTACATCTTATTTTGATGCAGTTTCAAATACAATAAGCTCAGGCAAAAGCTCAACTACAGCAATGGAAGGCTCAACTGAATCAGAACAGTTTTAGATGATAGATTAATGTTTACTAGTGGTCTTCTTTTAATAGTAAGCTATCTTTTATTTAAATATACAGTTCAATGGATTCAGTATTATAATCAAACTGATCCTAGGATGCCTGATTCAATATGGCGTTATACTTGTGATTATAAAGTTATCGGCATAAGAGATATATGTGACCTAGATGATAAGCCATTTGTAAGAAAAAGAAGGAAAAGAGATAAAATTGTTACAATAATGTATTTTATTGTGGTCCTTGCTTTTGTATTTTCTATGTATTTTATGGCGAGTTTACTAGGACTAATTCTTTAATTTTTGAATTTGATCCCACGCTGAATTGACAGCTCTCATTTTAGCTTTGCTTTCGTCTATTACCTCTTGAGGAACACCTTTACTTAATAAAAGATCAGGATGATGCTCTTTGCTAAGTTTGATATAACGTTTTCTTATTACTTCTAGTGAGTCATCAGGCTTACTCTCTAAAACAATATAAGGATTAAGTTTGTCTGATGACTTTCTGCTTTCTTTAATTCCGTTAATTTGAGTCTGATTTATTCCAAAAATTCTTGCTATATCTTCTATCATTATTAATTCATTATCACTCACGTGTCCGTCAGCTTCTGCAATATAAAATAAAGTATTTATTACCTCTTCTAAAATATTTAAATTACCTTTATAAACTTCTGAAATTTGTTTTGCATATGGTTCATACCCAGTGCTTTCTTCTTTAGCTTTATTGAAAATTTTACCAACCTGATCTAATTCACTCTCAGGTATTTTTAATTTATCTTTAACTGCAATTAATTCTTCACGACTAACTTGTCCATCTGCTTTACTTAGCTTTGCTGATAAAACAATCAAAGAGAGTGCAAATATTTGTTGAGGCTGTGCAAAAGATCTAAATCCACCACCTGATCTGGATCTTGACATTTTTCCGCCAATTAAGGATCCTAAAAGCATACCGAAAGGTCCACCAATAGAAAAACCCAGCATTCCACCAATTATGCTTCCCCATATTGCCATTATTCGAAACTCCTTAATCTATATTCCCAGTTTCCCATTTTATTATAAGTCACTTTTAATATTAAATTATTTTTAGGATTATACCAAACATCAAATTCAAATTTTTTTTCATCTGAAAGATCTTCGTCATTTGACTTAATATTAAAGTGTTCCGTTAAATATTCTTTACCATTAATAGTAATTTTTTCAGTTCCAATTAAACTTACAGTCTGTTTTTTAATACTACCAGATAAAGGACTGATCTGTTTATCCGAATTGAAAATTTTGTGATTCCACCAATTTCCAATTGTACAATCTAAACTAGCTTCACCTTTATAAGATGATCCATCTATATTAAATTTATTTGTATCCTTATCATAATTTAAATTCACATATTTTTCCTTATCATTTTGAAAAGTATTTGATTTAAAAAAAACTAATTTTTCATTTTTATATTTTTCTATTGATTCACTTAATATTGAAAAAACTGTTACGCCAAATAACTCTACTTTAAAATTAGTATAATTTTTTACGACAAACAAATCTTCATCAAATTCAAAAAAGTAGCTGGTGCTTCCAATAATTTCATTATTTCTTAGAACATCCATCTCAATTTTTTTAAGACCTTCATAATGACTGCTATGTGCCATCACCTTAGAGGCAAACATAATGATAATTAATACGGTTATAAAATGTTTCATTTTCATAGATTTTAGTTAAAGAAAGTATAAATAATAGCTAAATATATGTTCCTTACTATCAAAAATATTCCTAAAGTCTCATGGAGTTCTCAAGAGACTTTTAATCTAAAGCCAAAATTATCAACATTATTTTTTCTTTGTTTTGGCCTTATATTATTTGGCTTTGGTGAAGCCTTAGTCGTTATTTCATTTATTGGCAATTCTCCATGGACTGTAATGGCACAAGGAATTTCAATTAATTCAGGATTATCAATTGGAATTGTCACTTTTATAGTGAGTATTGTCGTTTTATGTTCATGGTTTTTCTTAAAACAAAAACCTGGTCTTGGTACCATATTCAATATCGTAATTATTGCAGCAATGTTAGACATTACAATTGCATTAATACCAACCCCTGAAACTTACATTATGAAATTATTAATGGCTGCGGTAGGTGTTATGATAGTTGGGATGGGGAGTGGTATCTATTTAATTGCTAACCTGGGTCCAGGACCTAGGGATGGTTTAATGACTGGTTTACAAAAAAAAACTAATCTACCAATTGCTGCTGTAAGATCTTTTATAGAAATTTCTGTAGCTTCAGTTGGTTGGTATTTAGGTGGAACAATTGGAATTGGAACATTAATGTTTGCTTTTGGAATTGGTCCCTGCATTGCTTTAAGTTTATATATTATAGATAAAATAATGAACTAAGTTGCAGTATTTTGTTTTTCGCTTCTTTTTCTTTCGTGAGGGTCCAGAATTGCTTTTCTAAGTCTGCAAGATTTGGGTGTGATTTCTAATGCTTCGTCAGTATTAAGCATACTTAATTGTTCTGCAATCGACATTTGTCTTACAGGTGTAAGAACAATATTTTCATCAGTACCTTGTGTTCTCATATTCGTAAGTTTTTTTCCTTTCATAACATTAATTATCATATCGCCTGGTTTAGGAGCTAAACCAACAATCATTCCTGTATAAACTGGATCATTGTGTGTGACAAACATTTCTCCTCTGGCCTGCAAATTAAAAATTGAAAATGCAACAGCCTTACCCTGATCCATAGAAATTAAAGCACCATTTCTTCTTCCTTCCATATCTCCCTCAAAATCTCCATAAGAGTGAAAAATTCTGTTAATAACCCCAGTCCCTTTGGTTAAAGTTAAAAATCTACTTGTGTATCCCATTAAACCTCTTGTTGGGGCTTGAAAAATCAGTCTTTTTTTATTTTTTCCAGTATCTTTTAATTCTATTAATTTACCCTTTCTTCTATTCATAGAATCAATAATTCTTGATGAATATTCTTCATCTAAATCCATAGTAATTTCCTCAATTGGTTCTAATTTTTTTGAATTTTCATCAGTTTTAAATAAAACTTTAGGAGGGCTTACAGTCATTTCAAAGCCCTCACGTCTCATTTGTGTTAATAATATTTCAAGCATTAGTTCTCCTCTTCCACTTATCTCAAATGCATCTTTATTTGAGTTTTCTGAGAAAGAAATTCCAACATTGTTTTGAGCTTCTAAAATTAAACGATCTCTAATTTGAGTACTTGTTAATTTTTTCCCCTCAGTTCCTGCTAGTGGTGAGCTATTTACTGTTATTTTTATCGACATTGTTGGTGGATCGATAGGTGTTGCCTCAATTGGTTCATTTACCTCTATATCACAAATCGTATCTGCTACATTTGCTTTTTCTAATCCTGCTATGACTACAATATCTCCAGCTTCTCCAACTTCAATCGGAACTTTTTTTGTGCCTTCGTATCTAAAGATTTTTGTAAGTCTACCTTCATCTACTTTTTCACCATTTAAATTGATTGCCTTAATTTGTTGATTTGCTTTTGCCGTCCCTTGTGAAATTCTTCCTACTAAACTTCTACCCAAAAAATTGTCAGCATAAAGTAGTGTCGATAGCATCGCAAATGGCTTTGATCTATCAAATTCAGAGGGTTTTACGTGATCTAAAACTAAATCTAATAGTGGGTTAAGATTTTCTCTTGGCCCATCAATATCCTTAGACGCCCAACCAGATCTTCCACTTGCATATAAAACTGGAAAATCTAATTGCTCCTCATTAGCGTCTAAACTAACAAACAAATCAAATGTCTCGTTTAAAACTTCATCAGCCCTTTGATCACTTTTGTCTAATTTATTTATAACAACAATTGGTTTTAACCCTTGTTTTAGTGCTTTGCTTAATACAAATTTTGTTTGTGGCATGACGCCTTCTGCAGAATCTACTAATAATAATGCACCATCTGCTAAACTTAAAACTCTTTCAACTTCTGCTGCAAAATCTCTGTGACCAGGAGTATCAATAATATTTATTCTAATATCTTTCCAATTAATCGAAGTCGGTTTCGCAAGTATTGTAATTCCTCTTTCCTTTTCTAATTCTCCAGAGTCCATTAATCTTTCATCAACTACTTCATTCTCTCTAAAAGAACCACTCTGTTTCATTAAATTATCAATCAACGTTGTTTTTCCATGATCAACGTGAGCAATGATAGTGATGTTTCGAATATTGTTATTCATAATTGAGCTTCTTATACATCTAAACCTTTAATTGAAAACAAAAAAAAAGGGCAGAAAAATCTGCCCTTTTAAATTTTTTAGTTAGACTTTTTGGGTTACATTCCCATGCCGCCCATGCCGCCCATGCCGCCCATTCCTCCTGGAGGCATTCCTCCAGCAGCTGCATCCTTCTCTTCAGGTTTATCAGCAACCATTGCTTCTGTAGTTACTAATAATCCAGAAATTGAAGCTGCATCTTGTAAAGCTGTTCTTACAACCTTAACAGGATCAATAATTCCTTCTTTAAACATATCAACATACTGTTCTGTTTGAGCGTCATAACCTTGAGAAGATTTATTGGCTTCTAAAAGTTTTCCAACTATAACTGAACCGTCGACACCAGCATTTGTTGTTATTTGTCTTATAGGAGCTTCTAAAGCACTTTTAACAATTGCAACACCTGCTTTCTGATCAGAACCTTTAACTTTTAAATTATCTAGATCTTTTGAAGCATAAAGAAGAGCACATCCACCGCCAACAACTATTCCCTCTTCAACAGCTGCTCTTGTAGCATTTAAAGCGTCTTCAACTCTGTCTTTTTTCTCTTTAACTTCTACCTCAGTTGCACCACCAACTTTGATAACTGCAACACCTCCAGCTAATTTAGCAAGTCTTTCTTGAAGTTTTTCTCTATCATAATCTGATGAAGTTTCTTCAACTTGTTGTTTAATTTGATCACATCTTGCTTCGATGTCTGATTTTTTTCCAGTACCACTTACTATGGTGCTATTTTCTTTGTCGACTTTTACTCTTTTAGCTGAACCTAGATCATTAATTTTAACATTTTCTAATTTAATACCAAGATCCTCAGAAATAACTTGTCCACCAGTTAAAATTGCTATGTCTTCAAGCATTGATTTACGTCTATCTCCAAAACCGGGAGCTTTAACTGCTACAACTTTAAGTCCACCTCTTAATTTGTTTACAACTAAAGTTGCTAAAGCTTCACCTTCTACATCTTCAGATATAATCATTAAAGGTCTACCCGCTTGAACAACGGCTTCAAGTAGCGGAACCATAGGTTGAAGATTAGTTAATTTCTTTTCGTGTAAAAGAATTAATGGATTTTCTAGCTCTGTAGTCATTTTTTCAGCATTCGTAACAAAGTATGGTGATAAATATCCTCTATCAAATTGCATTCCTTCAACAACATCAAGTTCTGTCTCAATACTTTTTGCTTCTTCAACAGTTATAACACCTTCGTTACCAACTTTCTGCATAGCCTTTGCAATCATGTTTCCTATTTCTTTATCTCCATTAGAAGAAATAGTTCCAACTTGAGCAATTTCATCACTATCTTTAACTTTTTTAGCCGAAGATATAAGAGTATTTCTAACTTGTTCAACTGCAGCTTCAATTCCTCTTTTAACATCCATAGGGTTCATACCAGCTGTAACATACTTACAACCTTCTTTTACAATAGCTTGAGCTAAAATAGTTGCAGTTGTTGTACCGTCACCTGCTTCATCATTTGTTTTGCTCGCAACTTCTTTAACCATTTGAGCACCCATGTTTTCAAATTTATCATCTAGATCTATTTCTTTAGCAACTGATACACCATCTTTAGTTGTTCTTGGTGCGCCATATGCCTTGTCTATAACAACATTTCTTCCTTTTGGACCAAGAGTAACCTTAACTGTATTTGCAAGGATATCTACTCCCTTCAGCATTGCTGATCTAGCATCTGAATCGAATTTTACTATTTTTGCCATTATTAAACTCTCCTTTTATTAATTTTATTTAGAAGTAGAGATACCCATAATGTCTGACTCTTTCATTATGCTGTATTCTTTACCATCAATTTTAACTTCAGTTCCTGACCATTTTCCAAAAAGAACTTTGTCACCAACTTTAACATCCATCGGTATAATTTTTCCATCCTCAGTTTTTGATCCACCACCTACAGCAACTACTTTTCCTTCTTGTGGTTTCTCTTGCGCAGAATCAGGTATGATAATTCCACCAGCAGTTTTTTCGCTGCTGTCCAAAACTTCGATTAATACTCTATCGTGTAACGGTTTAAACTTCATATTTACTCCTTTAAATTAGTGTTCATATAGATGCATGTGACTATTATTTCAAGATCTGGCCTCAAATTTATAAATGAGAAAATTCAAGAATTTATTAGATTTTTAAGCTATATCTGAAATATGAGTAAAAATTTAGAGGAATCAGGCTTAAAATCAATATTCAGTGAATATGACTTATTTTTTATAGATATCTGGGGTGTAGTACACAATGGAATAAAGCTACATGAGAATGCTGTCAAAGTTTTAAATGAATTATCTAATAATGAAAAAAAATTCATATTATTGACAAATGCTCCAAGACCCAACCTGACAGTAATTAATACTCTAAAAAAAATGGGATTAAATGATTTTTCTGATACAGTTTTTACATCTGGAGAGGCTTCAAAAAGATATCTTTTAGAAAATTTCAACAATAAAAAATTTTTTCACTTAGGACCACCAAGAGATTTTGATTTATTTAAAACTTTTGAAGATAATAAAGTGCTTAATATAGACGATTCGGATTATTTATTATGTTCAGGTCTTTTTGAAGAACATGAAGATGACCTAGGGTATTACAAAAATCTTTTATCAAAACATATAACTAAAAAAATGATATGCACTAACCCTGATTTAATAGTTGATCGAGGCGACCAAAGAGAATATTGCGCAGGCTCTATTGCAAAAACATTTGAAGAAATTGAAGGTGAGGTGATTTATTTTGGTAAACCGTATCCACCTGTTTATGAAATTTCGGCAGATGTAAATAACAAAAAAATATTATGTATTGGTGATAATTTAAATACAGATATAAAGGGTGCTAACATACAAAATTTTGACTCATTGCTTATTACAGGTGGTATACATAGAGAAGAAATTTCAAAATTATCAATTAAAAATGTACTTAAAAATTATGGAGCAAAAATTGACTATTTTCAGAAAGAATTAAAATGGTAAAAAAATTAAAGATTTTTAACAATTTTAATATTCCAGGTAAATTTAAAAAATCAATTATCTTAATAGGTAATTTTGATGGCTTACATTCAGGTCATCAAAAATTATTTGAGTTAGCTAAAAAATATAAAACAAAATATAAATCTAAAGTTGGTGTTGTTACTTTTGATCCTATACCTAAAATGTTTTTTAATACAAAAATTAAAAATTATAGAATATCGAATTTTAATCAAAAAGTTATTTATTTAAAAAAATTTGGTGTTGATTTTGTAATTAATAAAAAATTTGATAAAAATTTTTCCAAAATCACTTACTATCAATTCATAAAAAATATTTTATCCAAAAAACTTAGATCAAAGTTTATATTTGTTAGTAATAACTTTAGATTTGGCTATAAAAGAGAAGGCGATGTAGCAATGCTTAAAAAATTTGAGAATGATTTTAGTTATAATTTAATAAATCCAACGCCTTTGATGAAAAACAAAAAAATAATCTCATCAACAATAATTAGAAAGTTGCTTGAAGAGGGAAAGCTATCAAAAGCAAATACTTTTTTGAAAAGAAACTGGGAAATTGAAGGAAAAGTTCAAAGAGGCAGAATGATGGGACAAAAAATTGGTTTCCCAACTTGCAATATCGATATTGGAAATTATGTTATAGCAAAGCCCGGTGTTTATGCTGTAAAAACAAGAATTAATGATAGAAGAAAATTTTATAAAGGAATTGCTAATTTAGGATATAGACCCACATTTAACCAAAAAAAAATACTTTTAGAGGTAAATATTTTTAATTTTTCAGGAAATCTTTATAATAAAAAATTATCTGTAGAATTTTTAAAATTTATAAGAGGAGAAAAAAAATTCAAAGGTATCAGTGAGTTAAAAAATCAAATTAAAAAAGATATTTTAAAAGCTAAAAAAACATAATGAGCAAGGAACATTTAAACTTACCTAAAACTGCTTTTTCTATGAAAGCAAATCTACCAAATAAAGAACCAGAATATTTGAATTATTGGGATAAGATTAATTTATATGAAAAACTAAGATCTCAAAGTAAAGGCAAAGAAAAATTTGTATTACACGATGGCCCTCCATATGCAAATGGAAATATTCATATGGGTACTGCATTAAATAAAATTCTAAAAGATATAATAATTAAATTTCATCAAATGGATGGCAAAGACTCAGTTTATGTACCTGGATGGGATTGCCATGGCTTACC
>CABYVH010000029.1 GCA_902522365.1 uncultured Pelagibacteraceae bacterium | reverse complement strand
AAATATATTTATAATGTCTAAAAAATGGTCTATCGATTTTGGAGCGACAGTTTCACAAAATTGGGATGGTGGAGAAGAAACATTCTCAGCAACTAATGCTATGGGAACTGGACCATTCAAAATTACTCTAAGAGAGCCAAATACTAAGACAGTATTTGAGAGAAATAGTAATTGGTGGGGTTCAATGAAAGATAATAGTGTTAGTGAAATACACCTATTACCAATTAAAAACTCAGCTACAAGAGTTGCAGCATTATTATCTGGTGAAGTTGATTTAGTAACTGATGCTCCAGTTCAAGACTTAGCTAGAATTGGAAATTCTGCAGATCATGAAGTAGTGAGTACGGCTCAAATGCGGACAATCTTTTTAGGTATGGACCAAGCAGCTGATAAATTAAGATCTGGAAATACTGGTGATAATCCATTTAAGAAAAAGGAAGTAAGACAAGCCCTTTATCAAGCAATAGATATTGGAGCAATAAAGAAAAAAGTAATGAGAGGTCTTAGTGAGCCTGCAGGAATCATAACTTTTCCTGGTGTAAATGGATACACACAAGATCTAGATAAAAGATTGCCTTATGATGTTGATGCTGCGAAAAAATTATTAGCTGATGCAGGATATCCAAAAGGTTTTGATGTTGAACTAAGATGCCCTAATGACAGGTATGTAAATGATGAGGCAATTTGCACTGCAGTAGTTGGAATGTTAGGTAAAATAGGCGTTAATGTAAACTTATTTGCTCAAACTAAAAGTAAACACTTTAAAGAGCTTAAAGAAGATAAAGGTGACTTCTATATGCTAGGATGGGGAGTTCCAACATTAGATAGTCATTATGTTTTTCATTATCTGTATGAGTCAGGTGCTAGCTGGAATAAAGTAAACTTTAGTAACAGCGAAGTTGATGCTGCTATAAGAGTTATGGAAGGTGAAGTTGACCTAGATAAAAGAAATGCAGCTATTGCAAATGCTTGGAAAATTGTAAAAGATGATATTTCATATCTTCCTTTACATCACCAAGTAATTTCTTGGGCAACTAAAAATAATGTAGATGTTCCAATAAGACCGAATAATGAACCATTATTCCGTTTTGCAAGTTTTAAATAAATAACTTTTTTTATAAGCCCTTTGTTTAACAAAGGGCTTATAAGTATAAATATTTCTTAAATTGATAAAGTATTTTTTCAAACGTCTGATTCAGTCAGTAATAGTGATGCTTGTGGTATCATTTGTTTCGTTTTCTTTATTTAACTTTGTGGGTGATCCAATCAACAATATGGTTGGTGAAGAAACTTCTGATGAAGAAAGAGCTGAATTAAGAGAAACTCTCGGATTAACAGATCCAATACATATTCAATTTTCAAGGTTCGTAGTAAACGCATCCAAAGGTGAGTTTGGAATTTCATATCAGTTAAGAAGACCAGTTTCAGAATTAATTATTGAAAGATTACCAGCAACTATGGAATTAGTTTTAATTTCTGCATTAATTGCATTGATTTCAGGAACATTATTAGGAGTGTACACAGGTATTAATAGAAAAGGTTTTTTGAGTGATTTTATATTGGCTATATCACTCTTAGGAGTATCTCTTCCAACTTTTGTAATTGGTATACTTTTTATTTACTTATTCGCAGTAATATTAGGTGTGCTCCCATCCTTTGGAAGAGGAGAGGTGATTGACCTAGGCTTTTGGACTACTGGACTTTTAACAGTTTCAGGATTGAAAGCTATTATTCTTCCATCTGTAACACTAAGTCTTTTTCAAATGACTTATATAATTAGATTAGTAAGAGCTGAGATGATGGAAATATTACAGACTGATTATATTAAATTTGCTAGGGCTCGAGGCATAAGTGAAAAGAGTATCAACTATAAACATGCACTAAAAAATGGATTAATTCCTGTCATAACTATAGCTGGAATAAACATAGGTACATTAGTTGCTTTCTCAATAATTACCGAGACTGTTTTTCAATGGCCTGGCATGGGTTTTTTATTTATTCAGGCGGTTCAATTCGTAGATATACCAATTATGTCAGCTTATTTAGTATTTATAGCTTTTGTATTTGTTATGATAAATTTTATTGTAGATATTTTATACTATTTTATCGATCCTAGAATTCGAGTTAAAGGGGATGCTACAAGTGGATAATAAAACACTAAATTCTTGGGAAAGACTAAAAGATAGCGACATTTACTTTAGTTTTATTAAATCTCCAACTGCAATTGTATCGTCAGTAATATTATTAATAATTTTCTTTTGCTCTTTTTTTGTTGAGTTCGTCACTCCTCATAACCCTTTTGACCCTGCATCATTATCTTTAATGGAAGCTTTTACTCCTCCTTCTTGGACTGAAGATGGTATGGCAAAATTTATCTTAGGTACAGATGGACAAGGAAGAGATATGCTTTCAACTATTCTTTATGGCTCACGAATTTCTTTAATAGTTGGATTTTCAGCAATTATTTTTAGTTTAATTTTAGGTGTCTCCCTAGGTTTAACAGCAGGATACTTTGGTGGAAAATATGAAATGATAGTAATGAGATTAACAGATGTTCAGCTAACAGTGCCGAGTATATTAATGGCTCTATTAGTTGATGGTATTGCAAGAGGTATCATCTCCAGAGAAATGCATGATGAGATGGCAATATATGTTTTAATTTTTGCTATAGGAATTTCGGAGTGGCCTCAATTTGCAAGAGTTTCTCGTGCAGCAACTATGGTGGAAAAAAATAAAGATTATGTTTCAGCCTCATCAATTATAGGTGTTTCAAATTTACTTATTATGTTTAAGCATATATTGCCAAATATAATGAGACCTATTTTGGTAATAGGAACAATAGGTCTAGCTCTTGCAATAATTGCAGAGTCAACATTGAGCTTTTTGGGAGTGGGAGTTCCTCCTACAACACCTTCATTAGGTACTTTAATTAGATTAGGAAATGATTTTTTATTTTCAGGTGAATGGTGGATAACATTCTTTCCTGCAATATTCTTAGTTATTCTAGCTTTCTCAATTAATTTATTAGGAGATTGGATGAGAGATACGCTTAACCCAAGGCTAAAAAAATGACTTTTTTAAAAATAAATAATTTGAGTGTCGACTATAAAATGAGAAAAGAAACTGTAAATGCTGCAAAGAATATCAATATTGATATTAAAAAAGGTGAAATTGTTGGATTAGTTGGAGAGTCTGGTTCCGGAAAAAGTACTGTCGCTAATGCCATTGTAAATTTAATTGATGAACCTGGTAAAGTTTCGAGTGGATCAATATTGATGGGAAAAACAAATATTAGCGAAAATCCAGAAACAATTGTTCATTATAGAGGAAAAAAAATTGGATTAATATTTCAAGATCCTCAAACCTCTTTAAATCCAATTTTAACAATTGGTGAACAGCTTATAGAAACAATACAGACTCACTTAAATTTAAGTTCAGAGGATGCAAAAAATAAAGCCATTAATCTATTAAAAGAGGTAGGGATCAAGGATGCCGAAAAAAGGTTTTATAATTACCCTCACCAATTTTCTGGTGGGATGAGACAAAGAGTTGTTATTTCTCTTGCTTTATGTTGCGAGCCTGAATTATTAATTGCAGATGAACCAACAACAGCACTAGACGTTTCCATCCAATCTCAAATTCTTGAATTAATAAAAAGATTAACAAAAGAGAGAAACTTAGCTGTAATACTTATTACCCACGATATGGGAGTTATAGCTGAAACTACAGATAGAGTAGCTGTAATGAAAAATGGAAACTTAGTCGAAATAGGTTTAACCAAACAGATATTAGTAAAGCCCAAGGAAAAATACACAAAGAGTTTAGTTAGTTCTGTACCACCGACTAATAAAAAAATATCAAGATTTACAATAATAGAAAAAGAGAATGTAAGTAATCAAAATAATAACATTAAAATATTAAACAGATGGTCCAAAAAGATAATTATTGACCAAAATTTAGTTGAAATTAAAAACTTAAGTAAATCATTTGATGATAGTTTTTTTACAGAGAATACAAAGAATTCTGTAATGGCTGTAGATAATGTCTCACTAAATATAAAAGAAGGACAGTCTTTTGGCTTAGTTGGTGAAAGTGGAAGTGGCAAAACAACAATAGCAAAAATGGTTGTTAATTTGTTTAAGCCTAGTTCTGGAGATATTTATTTTGACAGTGTTAATGTTACCAAAATTAAAAAAAACAAAGATCTACTTAAATTTAGAAAGCAAATTCAAATGATATTTCAGGATCCATTTTCTTCGTTAAATGGAAGACTAAAAGTAAAGGAAATTATTGCTGAACCAATTAAACTTCATAATCCAGATATAAAATCTAGTGATTTAGATAGTTATATTCATGATTTATTAGAATCTGTTGAATTAACTCAACAGTCTGCAATCAGATATCCCCATGAATTTTCAGGGGGACAAAGACAAAGAATATCAATAGCAAGGGCGTTAGCAACCCAACCAAGACTTCTTGTTTGTGATGAACCTACATCAGCATTAGACGTGAGCATTCAAGCTCAAATATTAAACTTATTAAAAGATCTTCAAGAACAGTTAAATCTCACTATTTTATTTATAAGCCATGATTTACCGGTTATTAGACAAATGTGTGATAAGATAGCTGTTCTTAAAGACGGAAAATTATGTGAAGTGTCCAAAACAGAAGAGCTGTTTAAAAATCCAAAACATAATTATACCAAAGAACTACTAAAATTAATGCCAAAAATTGAGTCAATTTATAACTAAAAGGAGAAAACCATGACAATATTTAAAAAAATTTCTGAAAATGAAGCTACTGGTAAAGTAAAAAAAATTTTTGATGAAATAAAAGAAGCACGACAAATAACAGAAATCCCAAATTTTTGGAAAACTATGGCTAATAGTCCAGAAACATTAGAAAGAACCTGGAGATCATTACAACAAGTAATGGGAAAAGGTGAATTAGATCCTGCTGTAAAGGAACTTATTTATGTTGCAGTTTCAATTACTAACAATTGCGAATATTGTATTAAATCTCATTCTTTAGCTGCCAGAAAAAAAGGAGCTACTGATGGAATGATAAATGAAATGATTGCAATTGTAGGAATGGCAAATGAAACAAATCGTTTAGTTGAAGGCTATCAAGTAGAAGTAGACGACTTTCTTAAATAAAATGAATTTTGATTTTGTTTACAAAATATGCACAAAATCTGAATGGAGTGAAGCAAAACAAAATAATATTTTTAAAGGTACTGCATTAGATTTAAAAGATGGTTATATCCATTTTTCAGATAAAGATCAGGTCAAACAAACACTCAATAAGTTTTATGTTAATCAAACTAATTTAATAATTCTTAAAGTGGATGCTCTAAAATTAAAAAATCTGGTTTGGGAGCAATCAACTGATGGTAATATGTTTCCACATTTATATTCAGATCTAGATTTAGATTTTGTAGTTAAAGAATATATGATTGATTTAAAAGATGACGGTAAGCATGATCTGCCAGATGAACTTTAATATTTAATTTGATTTTCCAACTAAATTAACAATTAAAACTCCAGATATAATTAATATTAGACCTATAATTGTAAAAAAGTCGGGAATTTGGTTAAATTTATAAATACCAACAACTGAAGTAGCTATTATACATAAGCCTGCAAATGAAGCATAAGTTACGCCAACAGGAATAGTTTTCATAACTAAAGACAGAGTATACATGCAAGCAACTATTGTTATTGCTGTAAAGACACTCGGTAAAAATATTGTAAAACCATTTGCAGCTTTGGCAAAACCATTTGATGCTGTACCAAGGGCAACTGCAATAATTAAAATTATATAAGCAGTTAAATTACTCATAATTAAAGAATAATATATCCTTAATTAATATCTACAAACTTTTCTAATTTATTTAATTGTTATAGGACCGACCATTCCACTTTCGTAGTGACCAGGAATGTTACATGCCATTTCTAAAGAAATATCTTTTGAAAACTTCCAAATAATTTCTCCTGTTTTATTTGGCTCTAACATTACACTATTTGCGTGTTTGTGGCCCAATGAATGATCTTTTTTAGACATTTCTTTCATTTTTTTATGATCAATTCGGTCTCCTAAAAGAATATCGTGTTCAATTAATCTTGCCATTTCGGGTTGGTGATCAACATGCATCTTTTTAGTGCCAATATTATATTCATGCACCAGTTCACCTAAATTTTTAACAATTATCTTTACTGTTTCGCCTTTTTTAACTTGAATTGAACTTGGTTCATAATAATTGTCATACATCTTTACTTCTATTACTCTAGTAACATCTTTTGGATCGCCCTTAGATCCAATCATCTTCATTGAAGCTGCATTTGAATTAAAGGCGATAAAAATAAATAAAAGTATTAGTTTTTTCATTACTTAGGCATTGGTGTTGCACCAGTCTCTAAACTCATGATTTTTCCATTATCATATTTGTAGACTGCCATTACTGCTTCAACATTTCCATCATCAAATGTTACGAATGCATGGTGTACACCTACTTCGTCATTCTCATATACTACTCTAGTATCTCTTTGGTTGATATCTCCGCTCATAGCCCATTTGATCACGTCAGCTTTGCCTAAAGTGTTTCCTGATTTATGCATTTTGAATTTGAAATCATCATGCAAAAGTTCATTCATAGCTGCTTCATCTTTATTTTTTAATGCAGCACTGTATTTTTCTAAAATTGACATATTATTCTCCTAATCTTTATTAATTTATTATATTTATATACCATCAACAATTACAGAATTTGACACAGCATTGTCGTGTCTTATTTGCCTAATTGGTTTATATTCCTCAGAATTATACCATTCCATTGCCTTTTCTCTTGATGGAAATTTAATAACAATATTTCTTTCATTTGGCCAATCACCTTCTATTATATTCATTTCTCCGCCTCTAACTAAATATTCCCCACCAAATTTTTCAACAACAGATTTTACCTTCGAAACATATTCTTTATAATTTTCAGGATTGTTAACAGCTATGTTTGCCAATAGATATGCGCTCACGAAACCTCCTTTTTATAAGTAATTTTTAATTATTCTGCAGGTTTAATAACAGACTTTGTAGCATCTGCAGCATTTTTAAAAGCTTTATTGTAGTCAAATACTTCATGTACCATCAAATCATCCATTAGACCTGAATTTTTAAAAGCAATTTTCAAGGCAAGTGCTTGTTCATAATCTCCTTCTACACATGAGATAACATCAAATCTACCTCTTACCCATTCATAGCTGATCAATTTTAAACCAGCCGCCTCGGTAACTTTCTTCGTCGATGCATATCTATCTGCAGAAGGATCATTTTGCATTCTTTTCATTAATTCTGCACTTATTTTGCCAATCAAATAAAATCTTGCCATATTACATTTCAACTTTTGTTAAATCCCAAGCAGTCATTTTGATAACACATTCATCATAAATTTCTTTTCCAACTGGAAGTGTACCAGATATTAGTTCTTTCATTTTTTCCTCATTGTGAACAAATACCTTAAACATAACACCGCTTTTGTCAGGTATTACTGCTCCTACTGTTTTTTCAGGATAAGCTGCAGATTTTCTTACACTCATACCTTCATCCGACTGCATCCAACCCATAAATTTTTCAAACTTGCCTTCTTTTAATTCTGCAAGTACTAACATTTCTTTTTCCATTCTTTCCTCCTTTTTTTTATTTATTATTGTAAATCAATCTAATGATTATTCAATTATTTCATTAAAGAATATTCACCTTTAAAATAAATTGATGAGGCAAATTTATTTTCTTGGGCTGAGTTAATTGGTGTGTATCCTGTTGAGCCACTACATTCTATTCCTTTATATTTTCCTGTTCCCCCTAAACATTTAAATGTACCATTCATTGAGTCTCCAAGTGGAATTTCGTAGTATGTAAAAATAGTTTCCCCATCCAGTTGATTTATTTTACAGTGTCCCATTTCAAATCCCTTTCCTGGGATTGTGCCTGCGCCAAGACAATATTGTGATGCATTATCCATGAATGTTGTACCCTCGACTGCCATTAATCCTCCAACTCCATCGTAAGTAAAAGTTAAAAAGTTACCCTCGTTATCAGTAAGAAATTTGTTATCTCCAACGATAAAACCTTTAAGATCAATTTTTCCTTTATGACCGTCTGCAAAACTTGATGTTGTAAATATTATAAACATCATAATTAAATATATTTTTTTCACCATTACCTTTCTGTTATTATTTTTAGTCTGAACATACACTCATTACTGTTGTCTCTTGTTTATGGCCAGACTCTGCAATTACTTTAGCATTCTCTGGATTCTGCATAAATTTTTGCATAGTGTCTGCTGCTGGTGTTTCCATCACAATATGTACTTTATTTGGATTTTCTATTTCATTACCTACGTAAATAGTTTTAATACCTGCTGCTTCTCTTGGGCCAGAATGTTCATCAAACAATTTTTTCCAGTGAGTCCAGTCTTTTACTTCAAAGTTACCAACCATTTTTACCATTTTATTCCCCCCAAACCCCAGCAAATTCATATGCTTCAACAGGTTCGTTGCCAATTACCCAAGCGTCATGTCCAGGTGTTACAGAGTAAGAGTCTCCTGCTTTATACGTAACCTCTGTTCCATCATCGTGTTTAGCACATACAGAACCTTTTGTGATAATTCCAATATGGTTTGCCTGACAACTATCAGTTCCAATATGTGGCTTAACATCTGTAGACCATTTCCATCCTGGTTTTAAATGCAATCTTACTACTCTTTGACCACCTACCTTAACTGCTTCAATTTTAGCATTATTAAATTTATCAACTATTTCGTCTGCTTTATCAAAAGTTTTAACTTCTATACTAGCCACATTAACTCCTTTATTAGTTCATAGTTATTTGGGTATTTTTGTTGCCCCGGTTTCTACTTCAATGATTTTACCATCTTTAAATTTCCAACAACACATTAAGGCTTCTGTATTTCCATCTTGATAAGTAACATATGAATGATCAAAACCAATTTCATCATTTTCAAAAAGGATCCTATATTTTTCAGGACTCATCATTCCTTTACTTACAGCTTCAACCATACCTGCCTTACCCATATGGACATATTCTCCTTTAAGATGTGAAAACATTTTGTAGTCATCGTGCACCAGCTCACCAGCTGCTGCACCATCTTTTTCCATGATTGCTTTATTTAGTTTTTCTAAAATTGACATATTGTTTCTTACTTCTTCATTGCATTGAACATGCTTAGTGTGTCGTCAAAAGCAATAAACATTGTCAGTTTACCATCATCGCCTACTTCAAAGTAATGACCAAAAATAGTATCCATGCCATCAGCCTTAGCAGATACTTTAACAAATACTTTGTTCCCCTCACTAATCATCATATCTGGAGTTACTGAAAAATTATTCCAAAGTTGTGGAACTTGCATCATGGTTTTCATATATGCCTCTTTGCCTTTATGAGTTCCTGACATTGGATGTTTATCTCCAGGATAAATCCAAGTGATATCATCATGCACCATATCCATAAATGCCTCCATTTCTCCTTTTCCAAAAAGTTCATATCCTTTTTTAACTACTTCTTTTGCGTCCATAAAATCTCCTTTAATTATTTTTATATTAAATTTTATTATAAGATAGAAATGTAATGAATTTATTACAGTGCTGGTATGCGTGATTATATCCAGTGAGGATAGGGAAGGCCTTTTTCTTTTAAAAAAGATTTATTAAACATCTTAGAGTTGTATTTATCAGATTTGTCACAAAGAATTGTAACAATTGTTTTACCTGGACCTAAAAGTTTACCCAACCTTATTGCTCCAGCAATGTTTACTCCACAACTTGTTCCTAAACTTAAACCTTCTTTTTCAATTAAATCGAACAGAACAGGTAATGATTCATGGTCACTTATTGAAAATGCTCCATCAATATTTGCTTTTGCAAAATTTGCAGTAACTCTACTAGATCCAATACCTTCTGTAATTGAACCCCCCTCACTTTTTAATTCACCATTTTCAATGTAATTATAAAGAGATGAGCCAGTTGGGTCTGATAAATATATTTTAATATCTTTATTCTTTTCTTTTAAAAAACTACTTACTCCTGCAATTGTACCACCAGTACCAGATGAACATACAAAACCGTCAATTTTGCCGTCTGTTTGTTTCCATATTTCTGGTCCTGTTGTTTCGTAATGACCTTTAGAATTCGCAGTATTGTCAAATTGATTAGCCCAAACTACACCGTGATTGTTACTACTTTTCAATTCATCCGCCAATCTTCCAGCGTATTTAACAAAGTTATTTTCATCTTTATAAGGTTTTGGTGGAACCAACCTTAAATCAGCTCCAATATTTCTTAATAAATCTTTTTTTTCTTGTGTTTGATTATCGTTCATTACAATAATAGTTTTATAACCAATAGAATTTCCTAAAAGACATAATCCAATTCCAGTATTACCTGCAGTTCCTTCAACAATTGTTCCACCTTTTGAAATTATTTTTTTTTCTTCAGCATCTCTTATTAAAGCTAGAGCCGCTCTATCTTTTACAGAGCCACCTGGATTAAGGTATTCTGCTTTTCCATAAATATTACAACCAGTAATTTCTGATGCGGCTTTTAATTTAAATAATGGAGTGTTTCCTATTGCTTCGACAAAATTATTTTGTAAAGTTTTCATACATCAAGCTTTGTATCACCCCCTGGTGCAACACCATAGGGTTTAAATTCTTCGGATGCAGTTCCAACATTTTTTGCAGGAATTCCAACCATTACTGCATTTTCTGGAACATCTTTTGTAACAACAGCATTAGCTCCAATTTTTGCATTTTTACCAACCACAACTGGCCCAAGTATTTGTGCACCAGAACCTACTACAACATTTTCTTTTAGAGTTGGGTGTCTCTTAATGTTTCTTTGATCATCTGAATTAATACTCGGAGCAATTCCACCTAATGTTGCCATATGATAGATGGTAACGTTATCTCCAATATCAGATGTTTCTCCAATAACTACTCCCATGCCATGATCTAAAAAAAGATTTTTTCCAATTTTAGCATTTGGATGGATTTCTATGCCTGTTAAAAATCTTGAGAACTGAGAAATTATTCTTGCAACGAGATGAAATTTTGCAATTGAAAAAAAATTTGCAATTCTATGAAAAAATACAGCTTTAACACCAGGATAAGTTAGTATTAAACTCAACTTTGATCTTGCAGCAGGATCTCTTTTAATTATCGACTCTAAAAAATCATTCATGTTTATTTAAGATTAGTTATTAAAATTTAACTACTTGTTACAACAGCAGTTTTCTGATGATGGTTTGCAATCACAATTTTTACAAACGCATCTGTTACAAGAACAGTTTTTACATTTACAGTGTGTATTATCGCATGCCATAAGAGTTATATAATTGTATATTTTTTAAAAACAATACTAATAATAACCCTGATTTTAGAGTTCTTTAAGTGTTAATCCCTTTAGATTTGCTGGTACTGCGATATCCATCATTTTTGGATTGGCAAGATTAAGATTATCCATTATTTCAGCATATTCTTCTTTTGAGCTAACTTGTAATCTTGGATTATTGCTTTTTTCGTTACCAATTGTTGAATTTTTTTTCCCATTATAATCATGAGCAGGATAAACAAGTGTTTCTTCTGGAAGTTTTAAAAGTTTACCAAATAATGACTCATAAGCCTCATGAGCACTACCATTTTGAAAATCTGTTCTACCTGTCCCATTAATTAAAAGTGTATCTCCCGTAAAAACTCTATCATTCATTAAGTAACTATATGAACAATCTGTATGACCGGGAGTATAAATTGCTTTTAGTTCAATATTCTCGATATTTATATTTTCTTCATCTTTCAATTTTATATCAATTACCTCAGATTTAGAGTTTTCACCCATCATACGAACACAATTAGTTCTTTGATTAAGCTCATTTAAGCCTGTTACATGATCTGCATGAATATGAGTATCAATTACTTTTACAAGTTTTAATTCCAAACTTTCTAAAACT
>CABYVH010000028.1 GCA_902522365.1 uncultured Pelagibacteraceae bacterium | reverse complement strand
TAATTCTTTTTTAATTTGATCTTTTGTTGCATTTATATTGTCATCAGATAGAACTAATAAAGCGACTAAATAAGGTTTATTATCTCCATAAACGATTGATTGATCAATAAATTTCGAATTTAATAATTCATTTTCTATTTTGACTGGAGAAATATTATCTCCGCCAGGTGTAATCAAAATATCTTTTTTCCTGTCCGTAATTTTTAAGTAACCATTCTCAAAAATTCCAATATCTCCTGTATGCAACCAACCATCTTTTAAAACTTTGTTAGTTTCTTCCTCATTTTTCCAATAACCCAACATTACATTTTCGCCTTTTACTAAAATTTCACCATCAGAGGCTATTTTAACCTCATTACCTTTAAATGGTGGTCCTACAGTCTCAACCCTAATATCATCAATTGGATTACAACTTACAACTGGAGAGGTTTCGGTTAAACCATAACCTTGAAGTGTAGGAAGTCCTATAGCATTTAAGAAAATACCAACTTCTTTATCAAGAGCTCCACCGCCAGAAACGAAAGTTTTAAGCTCACCTCCAAATTGACTTTTGATTTTTTTTCTTACTATTTTTTCCAAAATATTATTAATTAATTTTTCAAAAATTGTTAAAGATTGTTTATTTATTTTTTTGATTCCTAATTCTAACATCTTTAATATTAGTTTTTTCTTAAAACCTGTTACTTTGTTAAAACTTGCGTTAATCTTTTGAAATAAATTTTGGTAAAACCTTGGTACTGCAGTCATTAGTTGGGGTTTACAATCGTTCATATTTTTAATTAATTTCTCAATACTTTCTGCATAGAATATTTTTGCTCCAACGCTTATTTGAACAAATTGAACAGTGTGTTCATAAGAATGTGAAAGAGGCAACCAGGTTAAAAATCTAGTCTGATCTGATAGCAAAGGTTTCAATATCTCGAGTGCTCCATCGCAATTATTTAAAATTCCACCATGACTTAAGATTACACCTTTTGGGTTACCTTGCGTTCCTGAAGTATAAATAATACAAGCTGGATCATTTCTTTTAATTGATAATTCTGGCACATTTAAATCTTGATAGTCTAAATTATAGAATAAATTATTAATGTTTAAATAGTCATCCTCACTTATATCTAATTCTTCAAAAGAAAAAATTTTAGTAATAAAACTCTTTTTTTTAATAATATCTTTTACTTTGTTGAACTGCTCTTGATTAGAAACAAAGATTAATGTTGGATTACAATTTTCAATTATATATTCATAATCTTTCTCAGCATAAGTTGTATAAGCTGGCACAGTAATAGCTTCTGATAGCATTACAGAAAGATCTGTTATAAACCACTCAGGTCTATTTTCAGAAATTAATAAACATCTATCACCTTTATTTGCATATTTTTTAATTTCTGAAGAAAGTTTTTTAATTGAATGGAATGTTTTTTCCCATGTAAAACAATTTCTGGTGTCTTTTAAGGACGTTAAAAGAATATTGTCTTTTTTTTGTTTTTTATAATTAATAAAAAACAGTTCGACTAAATTATTAATATTTTGTGTACTCATAAATTCTTGGTGGGCAAAGAGAGAATCGAACTCTCACAGTATTACTACTATTGGATTTTGAGTCCAACGCGTCTACCAGTTCCGCCATTCGCCCAAAACTTTGTATATTTTAACTAATAGTATTAAATCATTTATTATATTAAAAGAAAATATGTTTAAAGAACTGTACAATAAAACTATTAATCTAGCAGGTCATAAAAGATCCAAATCTTTTTTAGGATTTATATCTTTTATTGAAAGTTTTATATTCCCAATACCACCTGATGTTTTGATAATTCCTATGACAATAGCTCGAAAACATGAATGGATTAGAATTGCATTGATTGCAACAATAGGATCTGTTTTGGGGGCTTGCCTTGGCTATCTTATTGGATATGTTTTCTTTAATGAAATTGGCCTTAAAATTTTTGAGATTTATGGTGTAGATGATGCCTCATTTTTAAAAGATAAAGTGTCTTCAGAAGGCGGTGCTATAGCCTGGATAACTCTCTTAGCGATTGCTGGTTTTTCACCAGTTCCTTTTAAGTTACTTACAATCACAAGTGGTTTTATAAACTTTAATATTTTGTATTTTATTATTATTTCTATTGTAACAAGAGGTTCGCGTTTTTTTTTAATAGCATTTTTAGTTGGAAACTTTGGACCTACAATGAAAAAAATTATTGAAAAAAAACTTTTAAAATTCTCTATTTTGCTATCAGTTATTCTAATTATTTTTGCTTATTTTATATACAAATTTTTAAATAATTTTATTAATTAAATATGATCCTATTTCCTAATAGAAAAAATTTTTATTTAGTTATTTTATCTATCTCATTAATTTCAATAATTTCAGCTTTATACATTGAGTATATATTGAAGTATCAACCCTGTAAGTTATGTATTTATCAAAGGTTGCCTTACCTGGCTGCAATATTTGTAGGCTTTATCGGGTTTAATTATTCGAATAATGATAAAATTTTAATAGTTACAATTATGATATTTGCTTTGAGCGCTATACTATCTGGGTATCATTTTGGAATTGAGAATAGTATATTTGATGAGCTATCGGCCTGTACAAATGGATCATCAGATATTTTAAATAAATCGAAATTACTAGACTCTCTTAACAAAACTATGCCTGTTAACTGTAAAGATGCTACTTTTAAAATTCTTGGAATTTCACTAGCGGCAATTAATACAATTTTATCACTTTTAATTGTTATTTTTTCTATTAGAACGTTGGCCTATGAAAAAAACTAATAAGAAAAAATTAGAAGAATTTATAAGAGTAGATCACGCTGGAGAAAGAGGTGCAATTAAAATTTATGAGGGTCAACTGCTTGCTTTAAATACTATTGTAAAAAATGATGATTTGAAACAAATTATTGGAGAAATGAAGAAGCATGAGGAGGAACACTCAAATTTTTTTGAGGATGAAATAGAAAAAAGAAATATAAAACCAACAAAATTACTACCATTATGGGATTTGCTTGGACTAGGTCTTGGATTTGGTTCAACGATACTTGGAAAGAAAGCAGCGATGTTATGTACGGCCTCTGTCGAGGAGGTAATAGACGAACATTATAAAAGCCAAATTGACCAAATAGAAGGAGATGAAAAAGATTTAAAGGCAAAAATAATAAAATTTAGACAAGACGAATTAGACCATAAAGATATAGCCTACGAGGAGGGTGCTACAAAAAAAGGTCTTTATTCAATTATGGATAAAGTAATTAAAACAGGTTCTAAGGTTGCTATAAAAATCTCTGAAAAAATTTAGTTACGGTTCAAGTTCGACATCCCAATACAAATAGTCCATCCAACTTTTATGTAAAAAATTAGGTGGAAAATTCTTTCCATTTTTATGAAGATCTTCTGTGGTAGGTTGAAAAGGCCATTGATTTAATGTCATACCTGAGTTCTTTATTAGTCTTCCTCCCTTTTTAACATTACAGGAAGAACAAGCTGTTACAACGTTATTCCAATTAGTTTTTCCACCTTTTGATCTTGGCAGTAAATGATCAAAGGTTAATTCATTTTTACTTCCACAATATTGGCAGCTAAACTTATCTCTTAAAAATACATTAAACCTTGTAAAGTTAGGATTTGATTGAGGTCTAATGTATGATTTAAGAGCAATTACACTTGGAAGTTTCATACTAAACGAAGGACTTCTGATTTGTCTGTCATAATAACTAACAATAGAAACTCTATCTAAGAAAACAGATTTAATGGAATCTTGCCAACTCCACAATGAAAGTGGATAATAACTTAAAGGTCTATAATCTGCATTTAAAACTAACGCTGGACATTTTTCTAGCGAAATACTTTGATCTGAAAGCTCAATCATAATTAAAACATACATTAAATATATTTTTAATCAACTTTAGTAATTGTTTATTAAGGATTTATTAATTAATTATATTTTTTTTAATAAAGTTTAATGCCGCACTTGATGCTTCCATAGGAATATGGTGATCACAGTTTTTAATCATTAAAGTTTCAATTTTAATTTTATTTCTGATAAAAAAATCTTCAGCTTCAAGTAAATTGCTTGGGGGGACAATTGAGTCATTTTCACCATGTATCATTAAAATATTAGTTTTATTTTTAATTCTTGGAGAAAGGTCTTTCATATTTATGATTCTTCCAGAAAACCCTACAATACAATTAAATTCTTTTTCTGATGTTAGACCAACATTTAATGACATCATGCATCCTTGACTGAAACCAGAAACGCAAATTTGTGAATATTCTAAATTAAAATAATTACTTACTTCTGAAATATAACCGTTTAAAATATTTTCTGCCCCTTTTGACTCTTGAAGAGTATATTCTGGATCTTCATTATTTAAATCAAACCATTGAAAACCAGTTGGATTTATGCTGCACCTTTCATGTGCATCAGGACATAAAAAAACTGTATTTTTTAAAAATCTTTTCCAATTTAAGGTAAGCATACTGATATCTTTTCCATCACCTCCATATCCATGAAGTAAAATTACTGCACTTTTAACTTTCTCATTATTTTCTGGTTTTATTATTGTTGTATTTAAAGAAAATTTCATAAAATTTTTGGTAACCAATCAAGTAAAGATTGATCATTAAAGTCAATATACCCAACAATTCTCCCAACTTCAAAACCATTTCGGTCTATTAAAATTGTTGTTGGTAATCCTCTTAGTTTAAACAGCTGTGAAAACTCTGGTCCAGATCCTGTAAATATATCTAAATTTTTAAGTTTGATTTCATCAAAAAATTCTTTTGATTTTTTATAGCTTTCGCCACCGATATTAATTGGAATAATATTAATATTTTTAAATTCATTTAAAGTTTTAAGTTTATCCAAAGATGGCATCTCTTTTTTACAAGGAGCACACCAAGTGGCCCAAAAATTTATTATTAATGGGTTTGATTTATAATCATTTAAACTTACTTTTTGGCCATCAGATTTAATAAATTCTATATTTTCAATTTTTTTCTTGTCTTTATGTACTATAAGATTCTTAATTTCTGGACGCTCTATTGAATATGAGACGCTAGATGATATTAAGTAAAATATTATTATAAGATAATTAAAAAAAATGATTTTCATATAATTAATAATAATTAAATATCATGGGTAAAAATAAAAACAATCAACCAATTTGGAACACTAGAATTAAAAAAGAGTCAAAAAACCTTTTTAAAAAGGTTGGTGGATCAATAGCAATTGATAAAAGATTATTCAAAGAAGATATTGAAGCTTCAATCGTACATGTCGAGATGCTGTTTAGACAAAAAATTATAAATTTTAAAATTAAGAATAAGATAGTATGGGGTTTGAATAGAATTAAGAATGAGATTATAAAAAAGAAATTTATTTTTGATCATAAGCTTGAGGATATTCATATGAATATAGAACACAGACTCTTTGAGTTAATTGGAGAAGATGCTGGTTATATTCACACCGCAAGATCAAGAAACGATCAAGTAGTTACAGATTTTAAGATTTGGTTAAGAAAAGCTAATAAAGAGATTGTTAAAAATATTGATGTAACAATTAAAAATATTTTACAAAAAGCAGAAAAAAATGTTGAAACAATAATGCCTGGTTTCACACACTTAAAAAATGCACAACCAGTTTCGTTTGCTCATTACTTAATGGCGTACTTAGAAATGTTTAACAGAGATAAAAATAGATTTAAAAATAATTTAGAGAGCCTTAATGAAAATCCACTTGGTGTGGCTGCTTTAACTGGTACTTCTTTTAAAATAGACAGATTTTACACTTCAAAGAAGTTAGGTTTCGAGAGACCAACTAAAAACTCAATTGATACTGTTTCTGACAGAGATTTTGTAATTGACTTTCTTTATTCTTGTTCTGCATGTGCTATTCATATCTCTAGGATTGCAGAGGAATTTATAATCTGGAATTCAGATGCTTTTAAACTTATTAATTTGAATGATAAAATTGTAACTGGATCATCTATTATGCCTCAGAAAAAAAATCCTGATCCTCTAGAATATTTAAGAGGCAAAACAGGTTTCATGTTTGGGAATCTATTTTCTATGCTTACAACATTAAAAGGGTTACCCCTTTCTTATTTTAAGGATTTACAAGATGATAAGGAAATTGTTTTTAAATCATTTGATCAATTAAAAAATTCCTTAATTATATTAAATGATGTTCTTAAAAATTTTTCAGCTGATAAAAAAAGAATGATTCAACTTGCAGAAAGTGGCTACATTACAGCAACTGATTTAGCAGATTACATGGTTAGGGAATTAAATTATCCATTTAGAAAAGCCTATTTACAAACCGCTAAAATCATAAATTTTGCTGAAAAAAATAAAAAAAAACTATCAGAACTCACTATAAAAGAGATAAATAAAATTGAAAAAGATTTAACTACAGATGTTCTAAAAGTATTTGAACTAAAAAAATCTGTTAATTCTAAAGTTTCTTACGGTGGAACTTCTTTCGACAACATAAAGAAAATGATATTAAGTTATAAAAAGAAAAAACTATGATTAAAAAAATAACTTTAATTACCATGTGTCTAATTTTATTAATTTCATGTGGAAGAAAAAATGAGCCAAAATTTGAGGCATCATTAAATAATAATGTTATGAAATTTAATAATTTTAATAACATATTTAAAATGCCAAAAAAAAATGAAATATATCAATAATATTTTTACAGTTGAAAAATTCAGCCTCACTAAAGTAATTAAAAGATTTGAAACACCAATTTTTTGCTATTCTGAGAAAAAAATTAATGAAAATATAAGTAACTTTAAGAAAAGTTTTAAATCATTTTCTCCAATCATATGTTTTTCAACAAAGTCAAACTGTAATTTAGAAATACTTAAACTAATTAAACGAAGTGGATTGGGAGCCGATGTTGTCTCAAAAGGTGAATTAATGATAGCACTTAAAGCAGGAATAACTTCTAAAAAGATTGTTTTTTCTGGAGTGGGTAAAACTAGGTCAGAATTGATTTATGCGATAGATAAAAATATTTTATTGATTAATTGTGAATCAAAAAGTGAAATATTAGAAATAGAAAGTATAGCAAAACTTAAGAATAAAAGGGTAAATATTGGAATTAGATTAAATCCAAATACAGATGCAAAAACAATTAAACAAATTTCAACCGGCAAAAAAGAAAATAAATTTGGAGTTAATGAGAAGACATTTATTGAAATCTCTAAATATATAAAAAATTCAAAATTTTTAAATCTAAAGTGTTTGAGTGTACATATTGGAAGTCAAATACTAGATTATAAACCTTATCAAAAAATGCTCAATGTTCTAGACAAATTAATAAAAAAAATTAACTTTAATTTTGAGTATGTTGATCTTGGTGGTGGTATGGGTATTGACTATAACAAGGACAATAAAAAATTTAATTATAAAAAATATAATGAAATTATTAAAAAATTTTTAAAAAAGCATAAATCGAAAATTATTTTTGAACCTGGTAGATCAATTATAGGCGATACTGCAATATTAATTTCAAAAATTATTTATATAAAAGAAAATTCTAAAAAGGATTTTATTATTGTAGATGCAGCCATGAATGATTTTATGAGACCTGCATTGTATGGGGCTAAGCATAAAATAATTCCATTAAAAAAAACTAATAAAATGACTAAGAAAAATTATGATTTTGTAGGTCCTATTTGCGAAACGACAGATAAATTCTTAACAACAAATAAATTTCAAAAATTAAATGAGAAAGATTATATTATTATTTGTGATGTAGGAGCTTATGGCTCATCATTATCTTCAAATTATAACATTAGACCTAAACCTGCTGAAATATTAATTAAAGGTTCAAAAATAAATATAATTAAAAAAAGACAAAAACTATCAGATATAATTTAGTTTTTGACAAAAATGATAAGAAAACCTCTATTTTTATTTTTTTTCTTTATAGGCATATCTATAATTTCAATAATATTCCTGCCTTCATTAATAATGCCAACTAAAATAGTTTTATTTGGTGGAAAAATGATGGGAAGATGGGCAGCATTTTGTCTTCAAATTTTTTTACAAGCAAAAATTGTTGTTAAGGGTAGAGAAAATATTATTAATAATGAAAAGTTTTTTATTGCCTGTTCTCATCAATCTATGTTTGAAACGTTTTACCTACAAACAATTTTTAATGCACCAATATTTATTTTAAAATATGAATTAATCAAAATACCTATATTTGGTTGGTATTTAAAAAAGATAGGATCAATTTCAATAAATAGAAATAAAATTAGTAAAGATAATTTAGGTTTAATTGATAAAATAAAAAATTCTGTAAGAAATTCAGAAAGGCCATTAATAATATTCCCACAAGGAACTAGAGTTTTACCAAATGAAACAGTTCCCTTTAAAAAAGGAGTTGGTAGAATTTATCATGAGTTAAAAATAAAATGCCAGCCTGTAGCTATAAATTCAGGTAATGTTTGGCCAAAAAATGGAAAGTTAAGTTCAAAAAAGACAATAATAATATCAATTCTTCCAGCGGTAGAACCTGGAATGAGCTCAGTAGATTTTACAAATTATGTTGAAAGTAAAATATATAACGAATTAGACATAATGAATTAACCCTTCATTGGCATTACAACATATATGCTATCATAATCAGCTGGGTCTCTAATTAAGGCTGGTGAACCTGTATCTTTTAAATAAATCTCAATGTTATCTCCATCAAGTTGGGAAGCAACATCAATTAAATACCTGGAATTAAAGCTTATATCAAGCTCGTGATCAAACTTAACACTTAAACTTTCTTTACCGTCACCACTATTTGTATTGTTAACTGAAAGATCAAGATTATCTTTTGAAAGATTAAATTTTACACCATCTTTTTTATCTAAAGAGACCGAGGCGACTCTATCTACCGAATTTAAAAATGATTTTACATCAACTTCTAATTTTTTTTGGTTTTCTTTAGGTATTACCTGTACGTAGTTTGGAAATTTTCCATCAATAAGCTTAGATATCAAGATACTATTGCTAATTTCAAATTTAATTTTTGATTTTATATTTGATATTTTAACTTCACCTTCATAGTCCTCTAGTAATGAGCAAAGTTGAAAAATAGTCTTTTTTGGTAAAATTATCTGATCAAATTGAACTTTATTTTGTAATCTAATCTTAGAAATAGACATTCTATGACTATCGGTAGCTGCGGCTGTTAAAAAATTTTTATCTTCGACTTCTGTCTGATGTAAAAAAATTCCACTTAAATAATGTCTTGTTTCGTCGTTAGATACTGAAAATTTACATTTATTTAACAGTTTTAGTAGCTCTTTTGATTTAATCGAAAACTCATTTTTATTAAAGTTTTCATCTGTTAACGGAAATTCAGAAGCACTAATACAATTTAAGTTGAAAATGGATTTATCAGACTCTAAATGCAATTTATTTTCACTAGGGTTAGAAAAATTGATTTTACTTCCAGATGAAAACTTTCTAACGATATCATACATTATTGATGAAGATGAAGTAGTTTTACCTTCTTCTATTATTTCGACATTTGGAATTTGATGAATAAAAATTAAATCAAGATCAGTAGCTGTAATTGTTAGTTTTCCATTACTTATATCCAATAATACATTTGAAAGTATCGGCAACGTACTTCTTTTTTCAATTACACCTTGACAATAATTTAAAGATTTTTGAAGGTCTTGTTGATTTACACTAAACTTCATTTTCTTTATTATACAAAATCTTATTTTTTAAACTATCAATATTAATATTTAGTTCACTATCCTCTTTTCTCAATCTATCTATAGTTTTGACTGAGTGGATTACAGTTGTGTGATCTCTATTAGAAAAAGATCTACCTATCTCTGGTAATGATTTAGATGTTAGCATTTTTGCAAGGTAAATTGCAGTCTGCCTTGGTCTTACAAGATATCTTGATCTTCTAGGTGAAAGCATTTCATTTTTGCTAATTTTATAAAACTTACAAACTATTGTCTGGATTGTGTCTATATCCACTTTATTTTCTGTCAGATTTAGCAAATCTTTTAAAACTATTTTAACTTCTGACAAATTGGGAACTTTATTATAAATTCTTGTGAATGAAACAATTCTATTTAGTGCTCCAACTAATTCTCTAATACTAGTTTTAATTTCTGTGCTCAAAAATTTTTGAATTTCCTCAGAAATAACTACTTGATTTGAATAAGATAATTTTAATTCTTCAGTTTTAGATTTAATAATTTTATATCTAAGTTCATAATCAGGGTTTTGAATATCCACAACTAAACCACCTGAAAATCTGGATTTTATTCTCTCTTGGATCCTAGTTAGTTTATTTGGTGGTCTATCTGCTGAAATTATTATTTGAGAATTTTTATCTAATAAAGCGTTAAAGGTATGAAAAAATTCCTCTTGCATAGCCTCTTTACCATTCATGAACTGAATATCATCGATTAATAAAATATCAGTATTTCTAAAATACTCTTTAAACTTTACCATTTCATTCGATTTTATAGACTTTACAAATTGATACATAAATCTCTCTGCTGATATAAACATAACTTTATTCTTTTCTTTCAATTCTAGACCAATAGCGTTTAGTAGGTGTGTTTTACCCATACCAACACCACCATATAAATATAAAGGATTATAATGGGCTATATCTTTGGAAACTTTTTTTGATGCTTCAAATGCTAATTTATTGCTTCCTCCGGTTATGAAATTTTCAAAGTTTTTATTTGGATCTATCCTATTATATTGAAGATAAGAGTCTTTTATAAACGACACATTATCATTGTTAGCTTCAAAAGAATTTTTGGATGAAGTATTTGTCTCGCTAATTTCAGTTTCTTTATTATTTTTTATTGTGAATTCAATCCTCACCAAGTCTTTTTTGTATTCTTTAATTGTCTGCAATATTTGGTCTAAATATCTTGATACTATCCAATCTCTTATAAATCTTGTTGAGACAGAAAATAATATATAATTATGAAATTCTTCAACTAATTCAATTTTTTTTATCCAACTCTCAAAAATATCGTTTCCAAGTTTTTCACGTAATTCTTTTTTAATACTTTGCCAATCGATTTTCTTTTCGAATGGTTTATTGTTTTGTAAATTATTTTTCATGAGGAAATTCCACTTAAGACTTATAAAAATTTATTGCAATAAATTTATTTGTAAAAACAAAAATAAATAAAATTTATGATTGAATAAATTTCTGATTGAATTTTTTTAAAATTTTTTTGCAACTTATTGGGGTAACAATTTAAAAACTCAAAATTTTACTAAGTCTATATCTAGTAATTTTTTAAATAAAACTTTTAGATGTAGTAATTTATAAGCTAATTGTACGTTTAAGTTGTATAAGAAAAATTTTTACTTATTAGAGGTTGTTATAAAGAACTAATTTTTTTTGTAATTCTCGATACATTCCTTGAGGCGTTTTGTCTTTTAATGATTCCTGTTTTTGCAATTGACATTAATTCGGAATTTAGCTTCGGAAGAAATGCTAAAGCTTCTTTTTTATCCTTTTTTTCGATTATAGAGTTCATTTTTTTCAACGCACTTCTATAACGACTTTTTCTGGATCTGTTAACAGCCGTTTGTCTTTTAATTTTTCTAGTACGTTTAATTGCTGATTTTGTATTCGCCATAAGCGTGAGTGTATATCTTCAGATAATGATCGGGTCAATACAATAATTGTTTATTTTTGACATAAATTACAAAAAAAACTAGACCTATTTGAAATAAATTTTTTGTGTATTATCCCTTTGCAACTAAATTTTAAACATTTTTTATTTTCCCTTTGATAAACATTAAAATTTTTTTGAAAAGAACCTTGGTCTCCACTTGTATTCATAAAATCCCTGATACTCGATCCTCCTTTCTCAATTGCTTTTCTTAAAACTACTTTTGAAAAATGAGAAATTTTTTGACAATCATTTAAGCTAAGTGAACTTACCTCTTTGGATGGTAAAATCTTACATAAAAATAATATTTCGCTTGCATAAATGTTACCAATTCCCGAAACAAAATTTTGATCAATTAAATAATTTTTGA
>CABYVH010000027.1 GCA_902522365.1 uncultured Pelagibacteraceae bacterium | reverse complement strand
GAAGTCGGTTTAAACCAAATGGAGATAGGGGTTTCAGAAGAAATGGAAATGGTCATAAAGTTAATGGAGATTTTAGTAATGGATCAACATTTAAAAGAAGACATCCAGGAAAAAACAATCAAAATGCTTCAAAACTTGTTGAAAAATACAATGATCTAGCTAGAGAAGCTTTATCAAATGGGGATAAAATTTTGTCTGAAAACTATTTGCAGCATTCAGAACATTTTTCTAGAATTTTAATATCTCAAGAAAATTCTAGAAACCATAATGAAAATAACTCTGATACTAATATTAGGAATCAAGTTAAACTTGAAACTGAAAAAAAAGAAGAAACTGAAAATAAAGAAGTAGAAGAAACAACAACGAAGTAAACTACAATTTAGATATTAGATCAGATTTTAATACATCGATTTTAATTTTATTTACTTCAAATACTTTACGTTGATCACCTTTCAATATTTTTCCAGAAGGAAGTTTAAGTTTTTGAGAATTTATTTTTTTTCCATTTTCAATAACCTCATAGTGTAAATGAGGACCAGTAGAGAGACCTGTTGAACCAACATAGCCAATTATTTGACCTTGTTTTACTCGAGCACCTTTCTTAATTCCTCTACCAAATTTTGACATATGCGCATAAACAGTTTGATAAACTCTATTATGTTTAATTTTCACACAATTTCCTCCACCTCCACACCACTGAGCCCTAACTACTAAACCATCTCCTGATGCGAGTATAGGTGTACCGGTTGGAGCAGCAAAATCAGTCCCTGTATGCATTTTTGTAAAACCTAAAATTGGGTGTTTCCTTTTTCCAAATGAAGAAGATAACCTAGCTCCATTTATAGGAGTTTTCATTAAAGTCTTTCTCATACTTTTTCCATTCTCGTCAAAATAATCAATTTTGTTTTTTTCATACTCATGTCTATAAAGTTTAAGATCTTGATTTTGTAAATTCAAATTAGCATATATGATATTGCCAGTTTCAATTACATTTAAATTGTTAATATTTTAAGAAGAGAAGTGTGGACGGTCAAGGTTACCAAAATTTGTCGTACACACTTCAACATTATATAAATATTATTCTTAGTATTTATATAGAAGCTAGTGTGCGCCGTTTTTAAACTTGAGAGTTTGATCATGGCTCAGAACGTACGCTGGCGGCACGCCTTATACATGCAAGTCGAACGAAGTAGCAATACTTAGTGGCAGACGGGTGAGTAACATGTGGGTATCTTCCCTTTGGTGAGGAATAACACGAGGAAACTTGTGCTAATACCTCATAAGTCTTTACAGAGAAAGCTTTATGCGCCGAAGGATGAGCCCGCACTTGATTAGTTTGTTGGTGGGGTAATGGCCTACCAAGACTTTGATCTATAGCTGATCTGAGAGGATGATCAGCCACATTGGGACTGAGACACGGCCCAAACTCCTACGGGAGGCAGCAGTAGGGAATATTGCACAATGGAGGAAACTCTGATGCAGCGATGCCGCGTGAGTGAAGAAGGCCTTTGGGTTGTAAAGCTCTTTCGTCGGGGAAGAAAATGACTGTACCCGAATAAGAAGGTCCGGCTAACTTCGTGCCAGCAGCCGCGGTAATACGAAGGGACCTAGCGTAGTTCGGAATTACTGGGCTTAAAGAGTTCGTAGGTGGTTAAAAAAGTTGGTGGTGAAATCCCAGAGCTTAACTCTGGAACTGCCATCAAAACTTTTTAGCTAGAGTATGATAGAGGAAAGCAGAATTTCTAGTGTAGAGGTGAAATTCGTAGATATTAGAAAGAATACCAATTGCGAAGGCAGCTTTCTGGATCATTACTGACGCTGAGGAACGAAAGCATGGGTAGCGAAGAGGATTAGATACCCTCGTAGTCCATGCCGTAAACGATGTGTGTTAGACGTTGGAAATTTATTTTCAGTGTCGCAGCGAAAGCATTAAACACACCGCCTGGGGAGTACGACCGCAAGGTTAAAACTCAAATGAATTGACGGGGACCCGCACAAGTAGTGGAGCATGTGGTTTAATTCGAAGATACGCGCAGAACCTTACCAACACTTGACATGTTCGTCGCGACTCTAAGAGATTAGAGTTTTCGGTTCGGCCGGACGAAACACAGGTGCTGCATGGCTGTCGTCAGCTCGTGTCGTGAGATGTTGGGTTAAGTCCCGCAACGAGCGCAACCCTCACTTTTAGTTGCCATCATTTAGTTGGGCACTCTGAAAGAACTGCCAGTGATAAGCTGGAGGAAGGTGGGGATGACGTCAAGTCCTCATGGCCCTTACGTGTTGGGCTACACACGTGCTACAATGGCATTTACAATAGGAAGCAAGATGGCGACATCAAGCAAATCCTAAAAAGATGCCTCAGTTCGGATTGTACTCTGCAACTCGAGTACATGAAGCTGGAATTACTAGTAATCGCGGATCAGCGCGCCGCGGTGAATACGTTCCCGGGTCTTGTACACACCGCCCGTCACACCATGGGAGTTGGTTCTACCTTAAGGCAAGGTTTAAAACCCTTGACTACGGTATAGTCAGCGACTGGGGTGAAGTCGTAACAAGGTAGCCGTAGGGGAACCTGCGGCTGGATTACCTCCTTTCTAAGGATGATTAAGGATTATTTCTTAATCTAAATAATATAACAGGTTAATGTTGACCGTCCTCATTTCTCTTTTTAAAATTGTGTTTCTCCTTTTTGCATAAAGGGGCCGGTAGCTCAGTTGGTTAGAGCACACCCTTGATAAGGGTGGGGTCGAAAGTTCGAGTCTTTCTCGGCCCACCAAAAAACTGGGGGATTAGCTCAGCTGGGAGAGCGCCTGATTTGCATTCAGGAGGTCAGCGGTTCGATCCCGCTATCCTCCACCAAGAAGCACTTAGCTATTTTATTCGTAAATATTTTATAATTATTATCAATATCTATATCCGATTGTTCTAAGATTTGAACAATCAATTAATATTCGAATAGATGAATATTAAAAAAAATTTGATTCAACACAGAATTTTTTTCTGTGCATAAATCAAGCGTTTAAGGGCGTGTGGCGGATGCCTTGGCACTGAAAGCCGATGAAGGACGTGGTATACTGCGATAAGTTACGGGGAGCTGTATGCAAGTTTTGATCCGTAAATTTCCGAATGGGGAAACCCACCACTTTATGTGGTACTTTAAACTGAATACATAGGTTTAAAGAGACAACCCGGAGAACTGAAACATCTAAGTAACCGGAGGAAAAGAAATCAATTGAGATTCCGTTAGTAGTGGCGAGCGAAAGCGGAATAGGCCAGTAGATATATTAAAAAAATTTGAATAGTTTGGAAAAGCTAACCACAGAGGGTGATAGTCCCGTATGAGTAATGTTTAATATATTTCTTGAGTAAAGCGGGACACGTGAAATCCTGCTCGAATATAGGGGGACCACCCTCTAAGCCTAAATACTCTTCAGTGACCGATAGTGAACTAGTACCGTGAGGGAAAGGTGAAAAGAACCCCTATTAGGGGAGTGAAATAGAACCTGAAACCGCATGCCTACAATCAGTCGAAGCTCTTTTTAGAGTGACGGCGTACCTTTTGTATAATGGGTCAGTGACTTAATTTATAAAGCAAGCTTAAGCCATCTAGGTGTAGGCGTAGCGAAAGCAAGTCTTAATAGGGCGATTAGTTTTATGAATTAGACCCGAAAACGAATGAGCTTACCATGAGCAGGTTGAATGCAAGGTAACACTTGCTGGAGGACCGAACCAGTTGACGTTGAAAAGTCTTTGGATGACTTGTGGTAAGGGGTGAAAGGCCAACCAAATTCGTAGATAGCTGGTTTTCCGCGAAAACTATTTAGGTAGTGCGTTGAATAAATATGCGTTTAGAGGTAGAGCACTAAATGGGCTAGGGGGAAGAGATTCTTACCAAACCTAATAAAACTCCGAATGCTAAACGTAGTTCTTCAACAGACAGACTGTGGGTGCTAAGGTCCATGGTCGAGAGGGAAAGAGCCCAGACCACCAGATAAGGTCCCAAAATTGTGATTAAGTGTGAAAGGATGTGGAAATTCCTTAACAGCCGGGAGGTTGGCTTAGAAGCAGCCATCCTTTAAAGATAGCGTAACAGCTCACCGGTCTAATAGAGTTTCTGCGCCGAAGATGTAACGGGGCTAAAATCACATACCGAATCTGTGGGTTTATAAAGTTTTCGAACTTTATAAGCGGTAGCGGAACGTTCTGTAAGCCTGCGAAGGGATACCCGTGAGGGATCCTGGAGGTATCAGAAGTGCGAATGCTGACATGAGTAACGATTAAAGAAGTGAAAAACTTCTTCGCCGAAAATCCAAGGGTTTCTGCGCAAGGTTAATCCGCGCAGAGTTAGTCGGCCCCTAAGACGAGGGCGAAAGCCGTAGTCGATGGAAATAAGGTTAATATTCCTTAACCTGATGGTAGTGACGGATTTTGTAAGTTGTGTGTTCTTAATGGATTGAACATGCCGCGAAAAAGTTCCAGGAAATAGCTCCATCATTAAGACCGTACCCTAAACCGACACAGGTGGATTAATAGAGTATATTTAGGCGCTTGAGAGAATGATGTTGAAGGAACTCGGCAAAATGCTTCTGTAACTTCGGAATAAAGAAGACCTTTTTTTGGGCAACCATTAAAAGGTGGCACAAGCCAGGGAGAAGCGACTGTTTATCAAAAACACAGGGCTCTGCTAACACGTAAGTGGATGTATAGGGTCTGACGCCTGCCCGGTGCTGGAAGGTTAATGCGATGGGTGCAAGCTCATTTCTGAAGCCCCAGTAAACGGCGGCCGTAACTATAACGGTCCTAAGGTAGCGAAATTCCTTGTCGGGTAAGTTCCGACCTGCATGAATGGCGTAACGATTTCTCCGCTGTCTCCAACATCAACTCAGTGAAATTGAATTCTCCGTGAAGATGCGGAGTTCGCGTAGTTAGACGGAAAGACCCCGTGCACCTTTACTGCAACTTTACATTGGTGTTAGGAAAAACATATTTAGTATAGGAGGGAGACATTGAAGCGATGGCGTCAGTTATCGTGGAGTCACCAGTGAAATACCTCTTTTGTTTTTCTTGGCATCTAACTGATAGCCGTTATCCGGCATCAAGACATTGTATGGTGGGTAGTTTGACTGGGGCGGTCGCCTCCCAAATAGTAACGGAGGCGTGCGAAGGTAAGCTCAGAACGGTCAGAAATCGTTCGTAGAGTGCAATGGCATAAGCTTGCCTGACTGTGAGACTGACAAGTCGAGCAGAGTCGAAAGACGGTCATAGTGATCCGGTGGTTCTGAGTGGAAGGGCCATCGCTCAACGGATAAAAGGTACGCCGGGGATAACAGGCTGATACTGCCCAAGAGCTCATATCGACGGCAGTGTTTGGCACCTCGATGTCGGCTCATCACATCCTGGGGCTGGAGCAGGTCCCAAGGGTTTGGCTGTTCGCCAATTAAAGTGGTACGTGAGCTGGGTTCAGAACGTCGTGAGACAGTTCGGTCCCTATCTGCTATGCGTGTAGAAGAATTGAGAGGAGTTGACCCTAGTACGAGAGGACCGGGTTGAACATACCACTGGTGGACCGGTTGTAGCGCCAGCTGCAGTGCCGGGTAGCTAAGTATGGACGAGATAACTGCTGAAAGCATCTAAGCGGGAAACTCACCTCAAAACTAGTTCTTCCTATAGAGCCGTGGTAGACCACCACGTTGATAGGCTGGGTGTGGAAGCGCAGTAATGCGTGTAGCTGACCAGTACTAATAGCTCAATTGGCTTGATTTATGCACTGAAAAAAATTTTTAATTGAATATATTTGATTTAATTTTAAACCCTTACGGTACCAAAACCTGCATCTAAATATATACTACTAGAATTTATGTAGTCATTTTTTTCTAAAAAGTTTAGAGCATTAGATATATTTTTTATGTTTCCAATTTTACCTTTTGGTATTAGTCGTTTTATTCTGCTCTTTTTTGTATTAGATAATTTTCTCCATAGCGGTGAATTAAAAAAACCTAATACAAGAATATTACATTTTACATTAAATCCTGAGTATTCAATTACTATAGATTTCATTAAGCTCTCCAATCCCAATTTTGAAGAGGAATAAAGTAATGTCCCAGCATCTACTTTTAAACCTAAAGATGAACTAATGAAAACAATGTCTAAAATTTTATCTTTATGATTTCTTATTAAATTGGATGTAAAGTAAAAATTAGAGAATAAATTTATACCAAACGTTTTTTTTATATCTTTATGATTAATATTAATTAATAAATTATCTCTTTTGTAAGTTGCAAAATTTATAAAAATAATTTTTTTAAACTTATCGAGTTTATTCTTATTTTTTAAAAAAAATATTGAAATTTCATTTTTGTTTTCTAAATCAATTTTATAATAATTTAAATTTTTTATTATTTTTGCTTTTAGTAGAATGATAGAGACCAATAACTTTATTATTCTTCGATAAAATTTTAGCGTATTCATAACCTATTCCACTACTTGCCCCACCTATGATGTATATTTTATTTGAATTCATAAAAACAAGATGATACTGAAAGTCCTACTCCAAAACCACACAATAATATTTTTTTATTCTTTAATTTTTTAAAATTTTCGTTAATCAATATCGGTATAGTTGAGGAAACAGTATTTCCAAATTTGTTATAATTTTTTAAAAATTTATTATTTTCTATTTTTAGTTTGTTGATAATGTTATTATTTATTATGTTGCTAGCTTGGTGTAGTAAAATATAATCTAAATTTTTATTTGTTAATCTATTTTCTTTCATCAACTCATTTATTAAATTAGTAACTGCATTTAGAGAAAAGTTAAACAACTTATTTCCATCCATATGCAAACTATTATTATTAATACTTTCGCTGTAATTATCGAATTTTTGACTAAGATGAATGTAATTATCACCATCGCTAAAGAATTTAAATTTTAATTTATTTTTTGATTTCACCAATATCGTTGCTGTAGCACTGTCACTAAATAAAAGCTTCACGTTTAACTTTTTGCAATATCTTGAATAATTATCTGCTGTAATTAAAAGAATTTTATTTATTTCTTTTGTGTTCATTAAACTTTCAGCAACCTTAAGCCCATATATGTATCCGCTACAGCCTTGATTAATATCAAAGATTAAGCATTTTTTTTTGATATTTAAATTTTTCTGAATAATAAAACTATTTGGTGGGATATTATATTTAGGAGTTTGAGTAATTAGAATAATTGCATCAACATTGGTTTGATTCTTTAAAACTTTTTTTGAGGCTTTAGTCGCTAAAGTAATTATATCCTCTTTATTAGTCGTATGATAAACTTTAGAAATACCAGTTGATTTTACAACTTTATTATAGTTTTTTTTTATAAAATGTTTAATTTTTTTCTTTTGTCCCCCAAGAGCTACACCTATTTTTTGAATTTTCATTACGGAAATTTTTATACTATTTTTAATTTTTCCAAGTCTCTTAACGCATATTGACCTTTAGAAACATTTGAGAAACCAGGGTTGTAGACAAAATCACATTTATCAAAATGGTAGTGTACAACTTGACTAAATCTTGTTCTGGATTGATCAATTATTTTTTTTCCACCATGTAATAGATTTGCAGCCCAAATTACAGCTTGCCCAGGTTTTAATTTAAGTGTTTTTGTTTTAATTTTTTTTGATTTGATTAATTTATTTACATATGTTTCATAAATCTTATAAAATTTTGATAATTCCTGCATTGAGGTAGGGGTTTTAAGATTAAACAAAGAGTAATCGACCAAATCAAATTTATGACTACCTGGTACAACAACTATCGCACCATTTCTATCGTCAGTTTTTTCTAAAGCTATCCATGCTGCGCACAGATATTTATGTGGCATAGATGAAAAATGAATATAATCACTATGTAGAGGTTGATCAGTTCCTTTAATAAAGTTTATAGAATTGATTGGTACTGGCTTTTTCTCATAAAAATATTCTAAAATCTCAATAATCTTTCTATTTTTACATAAATTTTTAATACTTTTAAATTTCTTATAACCTTCTACTATTCGTGGGTTTTTATTGTAATGATAAATTTTTGGATTTTTTTTTACTCCTTCAGCATTTGCCAGAGTTGAAATATCCTGAATAGTTTTTTCTAAGTCTTTTTTAGATACTTTTAAATCAATTACAACATAGCCATCTTTGTTATATTTTTTAGCATATTCTAAGTATTTTTTTTTTTTATACTTAAGATTATATTCAAAAAGCTCAGACTCAACCCAAGGTACATTTAAATTGAGAAAATTTTTTTGCATTTAAATGTTTTATTTCAGTTTTTTTAGTTTTACACAAAGTTTTTTTATACTTTGAACTTCAGTTAAATCGATTTTAGAAGATTTACCTTTTGTAGCCTTATCTATTGCAGAGAGAATACTTAGCTGTCCTAAAGAGTCCCATTCTTCTGTATTTTTAGAATTACTTTTGACATTCACTTTCGTTTTTAAAGCTTTAGATACAATTGATATTACATCTTTTTCATTCATACATTATCCTTCCCCTGTATTTGATATACTTTTGTAAAACATAAATACATGTTATATTTTTTGAATATATAACCTTTATTTAAAAAGTGATCAACCTTACCTTTAATTAAATTTTTCGGCGCAGGCCACTCCTTGCTAATTAGCATTTTAGACTTAAAGTTTTTTTTTATAATTTTAATTAGAAGTTTATGATCTGAAATTGATATAACAGGCATTAATATAGATCCTTTTTTTTTTAGATTTTTTTTAACAGAACTCAAAAATTTTTTTGATAATTTAAGACCATCTTTCCCACAATCGTGTGGAATAAATTTATTATACCAATAATTCTTAGCTACAAAACTGCTTATTGCGGATATGTCATTTATTATTAAGTCAAATTTTTCATTTGACCACTCTTTTAAAATGTTACTTTCTTTTACAGTACCAGTGACCTTATTAATTTTCAGGTTAGAATTTATTATCTTAACAGCATGTTTAGAGTAATCTGATAGATAAAGTTCTATTTTTTTTCCAAATTTCTTTTTTAAAAAAATTCCAATAATTCCTGATCCTGAACCCAAATCAAGAATCTTAATTTTTTTTTTGATTTTAAAATTTTCAAATGCTTCAATAAGGCTAAAAGTTGTAAGGTTAGGCTCAAAAACTTTAGAATCCTTAGTAAGTTTAATTTTTACATTTCCAATTTTAATATTATGAATATTTTTTCTCATCAGTAATTAGTCTCAACAATTGATCTTTTTTCTAAAAAAACAAATGGATCATGATGCAAGGCATCATTTGCACATTTAAATACATCTTTGGCATAAACTTTAGATAAATAAATTTTAGAATCATTAATTTCTTTTAAATATTTTTTGTTTTTTAACATTTTTTCAATTTTATATTCTGCTCTTTTAACATTTTTCATAATAATTTTATATCTAACGAAACTATAGTGAGTCTTATTTATATATTTGCCACCCTCGAATACTTTGCCCTTTACTGCTTTGTAGTATCTATGATTAGCACCGTTTAAGTGCTCAACATGATGCACATATGTACATGTATCTTTAAATGGCAAACCTATATTTAGAAATATAACGTTATTTTTAATAAAATTATTAAAAGGACTATTTTGCCCAAAGCTAAACAATCCACAAGGCTCAAGAATTTTTTTTTTATTTTTTCCAAATGCACAAATTGAAAAAATTGGATGATTGGATCTTGATACACCTTTTTCTCTAATAAAAGAATTTTCAAAAGGTCCTAAAGTTGATTTAGTTAACTTCTTATTAAATTTTCTATCTTTAAAATAATCAAAGTTAAAAGATGGGACAATAATAGTTCCATTTTTAAAGTAATTTTTAAGATTTTTGATAATTTTAGTGGTCACATAATTTCTGATTTCATTTAAAGGCACATCTTCATGTTCAAAAATTTTTTTATAGTCATTTAATAAAACTTTTCCTAAGTCTATTCCCAAATATACATTATCAGTGCTTTTAAAATTAAGCTTTTTTATGCCCTTAAAAATTTTTTGTAATGTTTTGTCTATATGTTTTTTATTCATTAAATCTATGTTTAAATTAATATATTAATATCTCACGTAGTAAATTTTCATAATAAGTGAGCAATTTATTAACAGTGTATTTCTACTTACAAAATTATTAGTTTTTTTTAAAGATAAATATGAGATTTTAACTAATGTTATTAATTATTTATTTAACTTTTTTTATTTTCAAAGTATTTTTTATTTATTCTAAAGGTTTTAAGATCGTTAATTCCTCTTGCTCTCAATTCATTACTAGATACAACTAAACCAACACTTAGTTTTTTATCGTTTGAAATTTTAACTAAGTCAGTTAAATAGAACTCTTTTGTTAAAGCATTTTTTCTAATCAACTTAATTAAATTTTTAACTTTATTATTAAAAACCATAACACCTGAATTACATATTTTTATTTCTTTTTCCTTTTTATTTGAATTTTTGTACTCAATTATTTCAGAGACTAAACTTCTATTTTTTTTAATTAAACCACATCCCACATTTGAATTTGTCTTAAAAGCCAAGATAACTAAATCAAAATTTTTAGTTTTATTTAACATTTTTCCTATATCAGACTTTAATATAAATGGTGTATCGGCATATAAAATTAGAAATAAATTCTCATTACTAAATTTTTTATTTTTAAAAAATTCCTTTACAGCATGACCTGTTCCAAGTGAATTTTTTTGCAAAAAAAAAGTACATTTTTTTTTCTCTTTTTTTAAAAAAACAAGTGATTGATTTATTACAACGTTAATTTTTTCTGAGAAATTTTTAGCCAAATTTATAGATATTTGAAGAAGTGTTTTATTTTTAATTTTTAATAAAACTTTTTGAGTCTTGGATTTTAATCTTGAACCTTTGCCACCAGCTAATATTATTGAAATTAAATTCTTCTTTTTCATTAATAAAAATCAGAAAATTTAATTTTTCTACCTAATTTAACATTAATCTTTAATTTTTTTTTTATTACTTTTTTATATAAAGATGGACTTATTCCAATAGCTGGTCTTAAAGAAATTATATCTGTTGAATTTATTTTTGAATTTTTTTTTAAATTTCTATTATAAAAAAGACCTCTTCTTGCATTTTTTCTTGAAATAACTTCACTTTTTAAAAAATTTTTTTTCCTTTTACCAATTATTCTTTGGGCATCTAAAACTCTTTGATTAAATTTTATTAAGTCATATTTATCAAAAGAATGAAAATGATCATTTCCTCTCTTTGATTTATCATTTGTAAAATGTTTTTCTATCATTGTAATATTTTTTAATGTAGCAAATAATAATATATCATGGCTGTCTTTAGGATTGGTATGATCAGAGATACCTACAGGTATATTAAAAGTATTTTGTAAGTCATCAATCATACCTAAATTTGCATCATATCTTTTAGTTGGATAGTTTAAGATACAATGTAAGAGTGTTAATTTTTTATTATATTTTTTAATTAATTTCACCGCTTCTCTAATTTCTTGAATATTTGAAGCTCCAGTCGATAATATAATTGGTTTTTTAGTTTTTGCTATTTTTTCAATTAAAGGAAAATTTGTAATATCAGATGATGAGATTTTAAAATATTTAACTTTATTTTTGAAAAAATTAATAGTTTCTAGATCAAAGGGAGTGATTATAAAATCTATCTTTATTTTTTTACAATAATCAATTATTTTTTGGTAATCAATCTCCTCAAATTTATCAAACCTTTTATATAATTTAAGTTGATTATCTTCTTTTTCTTCTTTTTTATCCCAATAAGCTTTTGCGTACTTAGAAGCTATTTTTTCTGCTTTGTAGGATTGTAATTTAATAGCGTGTGCACCTCCTTTTTTTGCATCTAAAATAATTCTTTTTGCAAGTTTTAGATTTGCTTCATGATTAACCCCAATTTCTGCTATAAAGTATACTGATTTATTCATTTAATTTTTTTACTATAAAATTGTATTAATTTTTTATTTTTAGATCTATTACTTTTGTGCTGCCTATATCTATAAAGGTTAAGTGGGACTCTTGTAATTGAATATTTTTTTAAAAATAGTTTTCTTAAAGCTTCCTCTTCAGCGTAAGCAAATTTTTCATCATAAAGCCCAAGTTCATAAAGCTGCTGAACTCTAAACATAATGCCACATCCAATAGGCTTTTTGAGACAATTTTCAACTTTTAAGACATTTTCATTTACATCTGTTAAAGCATAATCACATGAAACAGCATCTAAATTTTTATTTAAAAATAAAAATGTTGATAAAATATTAAGGAAATCCTCTTGAACCCAGTCATCAGAGTCAACTCTTACAATTAATGTACCTTTTGCTTCTCTAATTCCTTTATTTAAGCTGGCAGGCAAACCTAGATTTTTTTTATTTTTGATTAATTTTATATTTTTTGTTTTTTGTTTTCTTATTTCATTTAGAGAAAAATCATTTGAGAAATCATCAATTACAATAATTTCGTAATTTTTTTTTGATAAACTTTGATTTTTTAGTGATCTTAAACACCTTCCTATAAATCTATCTGAATTATAAACAGGTACAATTATACTTATAAAAAAATTTTTTTGCATCAGAAGAATATTTAATGATATTAATAAACCTATTATACTATATAAGAGGTTTTAAATAAAAAAAAACTTATCAAAAGTGAAAAATATTTTAATTACAGGTGGCGCTGGTTTTATTGGCTCTAATTTATCAGAATATTTAATAGATAAGGGATATAAAGTTCAGGTAGTTGATGATTTATCTACTGGAAAATTAGAAAACCTATATAATTTAAAGATTAAATTTTATAAAAAAGATATAATAGATATTAATAAAATTAATTTTAAAAAAAAAATTGACATTATTATACATCTTGCAGCAAAAGCTGAAATATTAATAGCTAAGGATAAAGAAGAAATATACTCAAAATCAAATTTAAACGCTCTCCAGTCACTTCTTAATTTTGCATCTAAAAATAAAGTAAAAAAATTAATTTTTGCATCTTCTGCTTCAATTTATGGAGATACAAAAAATAAAAAAATTTCTGAAAATTTTAGATCAGATCCAAAACATTTTTACGCGTACTCAAAACTCATCGGAGAAAAAATGATAGTTAATTACTCAAAAATCAATAAATTTAATTACACTATCTTTAGATTCTTTAATATTTATGGCAAAAATTCAACAGCTGTTGTTGCAAAATTTATAGCACAGAAATTACAAAATAAAAAAATAACTATTTTTGGAGACGGAAAACAAAAAAGAGATTTTTTACACATTGATGATTTAAATCATGCAATATATCAATCTATTAAAATTAAAAAAAGCAATAATCAAATCTATAATCTCGGCTCTGGCAAACCAGAGAGTGTCTTTAATTTAAAAAAAATCGTTTCAGAGAAAAAAGATCATATTTTTTTAAACAAAAGAAACGACGATATTGAAATATCTATATCAAATATAGGTAAAATAAAAAAACATTTGAAATGGTCACCTAAAATATCTTTTATAAAAGGTGTTAAAGAAATGATGGCAAAAGATAAAATTAGACTTTCAAAAGTAAAACTTCCTTCAATTAAAAGTCAAAAAAAATTAATAAAACAGTTTAACCA
>CABYVH010000026.1 GCA_902522365.1 uncultured Pelagibacteraceae bacterium | reverse complement strand
AAGCAGATTTTTTTGCAGGACATTCTTTAGGTGAGTATTCAGCTCTAGCTTGTTCTGAAGTTATAAGTTTTATTGAAACATTAAAGCTTTTAAAAATTAGAGGAAAGGCAATGCAAAATGCAGTTCCAAAAAATGAAGGTGGAATGGTAGCTGTACTTGGAGAAGATATAAAAAAAATTGAAGATATAATTAAAAATAATAAAAAAAAATTTGACAGTTATATAGCGAATGATAATTCAAATGGGCAAGTGGTCATAAGTGGCAAGATAAAAGAATTAGATAAATTTATAGCTGAGTTAGAAAAATTAAAAATTAAGAATGTCAAAATACCAGTCTCTGCACCGTTTCATTGTATTTTGATGAACCCAGCAACAAATATTATGAAAGAAGAAATAACAAATATTAAATTTTCAATACCAAAAAATAAAATAGTTTCTAATGTCACTGCAGAACCATCAAAAGATCCAAAACTAATTAAAAATTTATTAATAAAACAGATAGAAAAACCAGTGCGTTGGAGGGAAAGTATAATAAATATAATTAATGCAGGAAATAAAAAATTTATTGAGATTGGTCCTGGTAAAATATTATCTGGTCTTGTAAAAAGAATCGATAGAAATGTTGAGCTATTTCAAGTAAACAGTATAAGTGATCTAGAAAAATTATGATTGATTTGAAAAATTTAAATATAATTCTTACAGGTGCAACTGGTGTGATTGGAAACTCAATTCTTGATAAATTAACCTTAGGTGGATCTAATATTTTAGCTACAGGAACTAATGAAGACAAGCTTCGTAAAATTCAAGATAACTATAAAGATGTTAATATTATAAAGTTTGATATATCAGATCATAGTAAAATTAGTGAATTTGTAGAAAATTGTAGTAAAATTCTATCAAATAAAATTGATGTATTAATAAACAATGCTGGAATTACTCAGGATAATTTAGCTATAAGAATGAAAGAAGAAGAGTGGAAAAAAGTGATTGATATTAACCTTTCTTCAACTTTTTTAATTACCAAAAATATCATTAAAAAAATGATTAGATCAAAAAATGGAAAAATAATTAATATCACATCAGTAGTAGGTCACTCAGGTAATATAGGTCAATCAAATTATGCAGCATCCAAGGCTGGAATAATTGCTATGTCAAAAAGTCTTGCGCTGGAGTATGGAAAAAAAAATATTAAGGTAAATTGTGTATCACCTGGCTTTATAATGTCAGAAATGACTAATAAAATAAGTGAAGACCATACTGAATTGTTAAAATCAAGAATATCGCTGAATAAATTTGGTAATCCAGAGGATGTGGCAAATACAATTGCTTTTTTAAGTTCAAATTTATCAGATTATATTACAGGTGAAACGATACATGTTAATGGCGGTATGTATTTTAGTTGACAAAGTAAATAAAATATTTATTAACAAATTAACTTAAAGGATAAAATGTCAGATGATATTTCAAGTAAAGTAAAAAAAATAGTTGCAGACCATTTAGGAATTGATGAAGCAAAAGTAAATGAAGAATCAAGCTTTATAGATGACCTAGGTGCAGATAGTTTAGATACAGTAGAATTAGTAATGGCTTTCGAAGAAGAGTTTGGATCTGAAATATCTGATAGTGACGCTGAAAAAATTTTAACTGTAGGTGATGCAGTTAAATTCATTGAAAATAAAGCAAACTAATTTTTTACTGTTAAATGGCCGAGAAAAAAGCTGGGATAATTGTAATATTATCTTCTCCATCGGGCGCAGGTAAAACAACATTAGTAAAGAAAATTTCATTAAGAAAAAAATATAAGATATCTGTATCGCATACTACAAGAAAACCTAGATTAAATGAAAAAAATGGTAGGGATTATTTTTTTGTTAAAAAAAGGGAATTTACAAAATTAATTAAAGAAAAAAAATTCTTGGAATATGCAAAAGTTTTTAACAACTATTATGGCTCATTACAAGAAACTGTAATAAATAGATTAAAGAAAGGCGAAAATATTATATTTGATATTGATTGGCAAGGAACTAGACAAATTAAAAATCAAAAATTAAATTTTAAAATAATAACCATATTTATTCTCCCTCCATCAAAAAAAGAATTATTCAAAAGGTTACTTAAAAGAGATCAAAAAGATAAAAAAATTGCCAAAGAGAGAATGAAACAATTTAAAAATGATGTTATGCATTGGAAAGATTATGATTTTACAGTTATAAATGATAAAATTGAAAAATGTTATCGTCATATAATCAATTTTATAAATTTAGAAAAAAATGAAAAAAAAGTAGTAAAATTTAATAGAAAACTAATTAAAAATCATATCAATTGCTTATTACATTGATGATTCATAAATTTTACAAATTTTATAGTAAGTAATGTTATCTAAATTTTGTGGCCTTAATTTTAAATCAATAGATAACTCGTTAGAGATTTCCTCAAAATTTTTAAATAAAAATTTTAAAGGTTTTTTTATCATTTTCCTTCTTTGGCTAAAAAAAATATTGGTTATATGTTCCAGATTTTTTGGATCTTTAAATTCATAATAATTTTTTTTTGGAACAAATGATAATAACGTGCTTTTTACTTTTGGTGATGGATTAAAGCTTGTTGGTTCTATATCAATTATTTTATTAATCTTCATTTTCCAATTTGATAATATTGAGAGTCTTCCATAATCTTTAGTATCTGATTTAGCTATAATTCGATCAGCAACCTCTTTTTGAAACATAAGAATTAATTTTTTACAAAAATTTTCCAATTTATTCATTTTAATCCATTTCGCTAATATTTGTGTCGATATATTGTAGGGTAAATTACCAAATATTATTATGTTTTTATTTAAGAAGTCTTCATAATTAACTTTCAGCATATCTTCATTTAAAATAATTATTTTACTATCAAATTTGTCTTTTAAAATGTTAACAAGTCTTTTATCTTTTTCGATAACGATTAAGAGCTTAGGTTTTTTTTTTATTAAATTTTCTGTTAAGGCTCCATTTCCTGGGCCAACTTCGATTAAAATATCATTTTGATTAATGTTGCCTTCTTCGGTTATTATTTCAATTATCTTTTTATCTACTAGAAAATTTTGACCTAAACTTTTTTTTAGAATTAAATTCATTTAAAAAAGATCTAAAAATCTAAAAGCATAAAAAATTGAAGAAGGGTCAGATTTGTTTTTTCCTATCATTCCATGATTCGGGCCATGATCTGGCGTAACTTTAATAAAAGGCAAACCTATTGTAATATTAATTGCTTCAAACTCAAAAAGTGTTTTTATTGGAGTTAAAACTTGATCATGATACATCCCAATAACTACATCAAATCTTTTTATATTTTTTTTTAAAAAAAAAGTATCAGCTGAAAAAGGTCCTGAAACATTTACTTTTTGCTTTTTTAAAAATTTTATTGCTGGAATGATTTCTGTTTCCTCTTCACTAATTTTATCAATTGTTTCACAATGAGGATTTAATCCTAGAACTGCAATATTAGGAATTTTATTTAAGTTAGACCTGTAAAATTCATCAATCTTTAATATATTATTTTTTATTTTTTCTCTTTTTATAAATTTGAAAACATTTTTTAATGGAGTATGAGTAGTTAATGGTGAAACACTAAGATTGCTATTGTATATGAGCATTACAGGTGATTTAGATGATGTTTTTTTAGCAACATATTCTGTAATTCCAGGATATTTTTTTTTTAGAAAATGTTTTTTAGATATAGGGCCATTTATTAAAGCAACATTTTTATTTTCTTTTATTATTTTAAGGCTCAATTTAAAACACTCTGCAATATACTTGTTGGATTCGTTTGTAATTTTAGAAAACGGTTTTTTAAATTTATAATCCACGTTAATTATATTAATTCTCTTTTTTAACGATTCATTAATATAGGATATTTTATTCAATTTTATTTGACAATTTAAAATCTTACATTGTTTTTCGAATAATTCTTTATTACCAATTAAAATTATTTTTTTTTTATTTTTATAAAAGTTACTTGATTTAAAATATTTTAATAGAAGTTCTGAAAATGTTGTATTGGGTTCCCCCATCACTACTAATATTGATTTAATAATCATTAATATCCAGGTTTTTTTTTAATCTTTTATAATATATAATTGAAAAATTATTTAGTTGCCTATTAGTTTCTTGAGAAATTAGTCTTTTTAACTGATCTTCTTCATTTAAGTTATCTTGTAAAACTCTTTTGTCATTTATTTTGATGATTATATATCCACCAGGGATTTTAATTGGATTAGTAAATTTTTCAATTTCAAGATTTTTTATGTTTTGATTTATTTTTTCAGAAATTTGAATTTCACTTATCCACCCGATCAAGCCTCCATTTTTTGCCGTATTTGAAATACTAAAGATATTAGCGCTATTTTCAAAACCTACAGTGTTAATATTTTTAATAATTTTATTAATTAAATCCTCAGTATTTTCATTTTCTGTAAATACAATTTCGGAAAGATTATATTCATGCTTTTCTTTCTTTTTTTTAAAACTATTTCTAATTCTTAACCTTAGTTCTTCTTTATTAATCTTAATATTATTAAAATATTTTTTATAGATTAGCTGATTCCATAAACCTTCTATTTGTAATTTATCTTTAATTTTTAAATAATTTAGTTCTTTTTTTTTCAAAATTTCTAAAAATTCGTTTTTATTTTTAATACCTTTTTTTTTAAAAAACGACTTCTCTAGTACTTCAATAATTCTTGTATTTTCTTCAAAATTTATTAATTCTTTTAATTCTTTTTTCTTCACTAGTTCTGTAATAAGTGATTTTTTTGCTATTTCATCAATTTTTACCTCTTCAAGCTCTTTTAATTTTGGGTTCAAAAAAATTAAATATTTTTTTTCGTGATCAATATCTATGTTAGTTATTATTTCATTATTAATTCTTACTTTTATTATAATATTATTAGCTAAAGCAATGTTACTATAAAAGATTAAAATTAAATAAATTATTAAAATTTTCATTAGATTTAATTTTCAAAAATAGTGTTTGCTGAACCTACTATTGATGTAAAAGGTCTAAATTTAATTAAAAAATATAAACTTTCATCAGGAATTAAATTTCCATCTCTAAAAAACTTTTTGTTGTACTGTAATGTTGCAATTAGACAGTCAATTTCATATTTGTATGACAATTCATAAAATTGAGTAAAGTCTGCTTCTAAATCTTTTGTGGTTCGAAAGTTTATAGAATGGTCTTCATTTAATTTTATGCCTGTATTATTCGATATAGTTTCACCATTACCAAAATCATGGCTTTCTTTCACATATTCAAAACCTGTAACAATTTTATTATTACCTATTTCTGCTATTATTTCATCATAGTTAGAATGGTCCAAATCTCTATCAAGTGAAAAATTATACTCAAATTTATTATATTTATTAAAGTTGTATATATATTCCCCAACAATATCAGATCTTGTTTGATCAAGTTTAGATAAAGATGGCATAGATGAATTTTTTTTATCTTTTATTACATTACCAATATTAAAACTCATTACTTTTTCATTAAGTATATTTTGCTTTTCAAATTCAACACCAAGGGTTAGTGATCTTCCTTCCTCAACAGAAGCTGTCCTTAGTCTATTGATTGCGAATAAATTATTATAACCTAAACGAATATTATCACTTGAACTATCAACTGTATTGGTGGGGCTAAATTTAAATTGCAGTTTTGGTTTAATATAATTTGTAGAATTAGAAAATTTTTTTCTCAAAGGATAAGAAGTTTCGAATGACATTGAGCCTAGAACGTTATGATCATTATGATCTTTTAAACTTGGGCTCTCAGAATAAGAATTATAGTTTATCATTGAGAGCCTATATCTTGATAATAATCCATTGTTGGTAAAGTAATCAAATGATTCAAAACCAAAACTATTATTTATTGACGCTGAATAGATATTGGTATCACTAATTTGCTGATGTCCAGATGAGCCAAAATCAAAAGTTCCATAGTAACTCTCGTCCAGATTAATCCTTTTATCAAAAGAAAAGTCTGGAAATACATAGGCATACCTATCACTATCATTATTAACCGTGCTATCTTCATACATTCTTAAGGAAGTTTCTAACAGAGTATCTTCATCAAATCTTTTATTTATTTTAAAAAATGAAGTTTGCACACTTGGATCTATTGAGGATGCCAATGGATTTGTTTCAGCTATATTTTTAAAATCATGAATTTTAAGATAATTATCATTTGATACGTTTTGAAATTCAAAATTATAGGTTGTAGTAGGATTAAATCTTCCATTTAAAATAACAATAGAATGTGTGTTCGTTTTATTTTCATCTTGGTTTAAGCTAAAGTCTGCATGTAAATTTGAGTTTTCAAATACTCTCCTATACTCAGATTGTAATATAAAATCGTTATCCGAATAAATTCTTGGATTAAATGTCATATCTTCGGCATCAGAAAGTACATAAAAGTATGGAATATTAATTGCTCGCCCCAAAGTATCAGAACTAGAATATACTGGTGTTAAAAATCCAGACTTTCTTTTAACGGAGGGGTCTGGATGACTAAAATAAGGCATAAAAAAAACCTTTTGGTTGAAAACTTTAAGCCATGAATTTTTATACTGGAATAGTTTTTCAATTTTATTGTGAATAAATTCATCACTTTGTAGTTCCCATCCTCTACATTTTCTCTTTTCAGTATTACAAGTGCTAAATACTGCCTTTTTAATTATTGTTTTGTTTGGATTTGAGATGCTTGATTTCCCCTTTAACTGAGGATCATTTTTCTCAATACCAAAAAAATCATCTCTGAATTCAACTTTTATTTCTTTACCAACAAGATTTTTGGTTAATAAATTAACTTTTACATTTTCAAAAGCATAACTATTATTTTCATTATCAATAACATTAGTTTCTTTTGAGGATATAATTTCTTTAGTACTGTCAAATACAAAACCTGTTATAAAATTATATATATTATTTTTATCATCAAAAACTTTGGTATCCTCATCACTTATAATTAACTTAGAATTTCGGTCATACAAAACATCTTTTGACTCCATTTCATACTTGTTTTCAAAATTAATATTTGTTTTTCCTTTTGTAAAAATTATATTCTCTATTTCTTTATATATAGCTTTTTCACTTTCAATAATAACATCGTTTTGATTATCAAAAAATTTTACATTTCCAATTACAATTAACTCTGAGTTTATCTTATCATATATAGCTTTATCGCCTTTAATCAAAATTTTTTGATCAGGGATTTTTGTAGTACTGTTAGTTGCATATATTGTGTTACCTTCATCTTCTATTTGAATATTTTTTGAATCGAAAAAAATTGTATTAGCGTACGTAGCTGGCAAACCCAAAATATAAAAAATCAGAAAAAAAAATGAAATAAATTTAATTTTCATTTAACCTCATCAAACCAATTGTACATACTAAAAACATTATAACTTGTGGCATCCATACTGATATTAAAATTGGTAAGGTTTCATTCTTACCAAATAAAATTGAAAAATAGTTTATGTAATAAAAAATTACTGAAACTAATACTCCTATCACAATTAAAAAAAATCTTGATTTAATAAAATTGAATTTAAACATTAAAAGAGCACCAATTATTGAAGTAAGAGTTAAGTAAAATGGTAGGCTTAATATTTTGTTTAAGTGTAATTTAACTTCTGTCGCTGAATAACCAATAGTTTCATAATTTTTTTGAAGTTCTATAAGCTGTAAAATATTCAATGAACTTAAATTTGAATATAAATTTGAAATAATCTCTCCATCAAAAGAAGATTGATATTTGTAATTTGAAAATAATTGAGTTTTTTTGTCACTAGAATAAATTTTTACATTTTTAAGCAGCCAACTTTTCTCAGAAATATTTGCTTCTGATGAAATTATTGTTCTATTTGGCTTATAATTCTCATCTAATTCAGTGATATTCAAATTTCCCAAACTATTTTTCCTATAATTTGTTGCATTTATTATGAATATTTTATTATTAACACCCTTTTCTTTAATCCATAGGCCAGCCTCATTTACCACTGCTAAATGATCCCCATCATTAGAATACTTATATTTCATACTCAAATATAAGCTCTTTAAGTTCGCAGAAAATGAATAGTAGACAACTATTAAAATAATGCCCATTAACAAAGAAACCATTGAAATCAAGAATGTAATTTTAAAATTATTTATTCCATGATTTCTCAATAAATCTATCTCATCTTTTTCAAACAGATTTATGAAAAAAAACATAACACCAAGTAAAAATATAAATGGTAAAATCTCAAAAACAATTGATGGAATATTTAAAATAGTAAGAAGAATTGGATAATACATATTACTCTCCTTATTTTCAAAATATTTTAGTTCCTCAAAAATATTTAAAAAAAAACTTAAGAATATAAATACAATTAAAATAATAAATATATTTTTTAAAAATAATCCTGCAAGATAATTATGGTATTTTTTTAAAATCATAATAAGTTTAATTTAAACTTTGTTAATATATTTAAAAATAAGTAAAAAAAAGAAACTAATATTAATGGCAGTAATAGTATTAGGTAATTTATCAAATTGGAGATGAAAAAATAGTTTAAACTAACTTGAGATAATATTATAACTGCACAACCTATCAAGAATATATTTAATTTATATGATTTTAAAAAAAAAATTGATTTTGGATTTATTATTAAACTTGCACCAATTAATGATATAATTAATGTATAAAATGGTAATATAATTCTTTTGTATAATTCTTCAATAATTGATTTTACTGTTCTGTTATCACACATTTTATTTTCAGAATTTTTAATATATTGATCCTCATCAATTTGTTTACTTAAAAGTGTATCTTTTACACAATAAAATAAAATTTTCGTTTCAATTTCTTGAATTTTATTTACAGTTACAGTTTTTGTAGAAAAATTTGATAAATCGTAATCTGTCTCTGAAAAATTAATAGCAAAGGTTTTATCAATATTTATATTTGTAATACCACCATCATAAAGCCTTAAAATATATTTGTCATTTTTTTTAATGATCTTTCCTTTATCAGCAACAATAATTTTCGACTTTTCTCTGTCAATTTTTTCATTAATATAAATTTTTTTTAACTCACCACCTTTACTGTAGTCCTCAACAAATATTGTAAGATTTTTAACAACATTAATGAATTTTTTTTCAGATATTAATTTAGGCAAAAAATCAATGTTAGATTCTTTTATAAAATTTCTAGCTAAGTTTTGAGATTTCGGGACAATAAATACATTTAGCAATAATTGCAAAATTAAGAATAATATTGAAAACTTAAATATGAAGTTTATTAACTGAATCCTCTTAATTCCATTTGTCCAAAAAACTATAAGCTCATTAGAATTTTCATACTTATTAATAATATAAAATATTGATATAAAAAATACAAAAATAATTGTCTTACTAAATATTTTAGGAAAATTTAAAGATACATAATAAAAATATATTCCTAAGCTGTGTCCATCATCTGAGACTAAATCTAAAAAGTTTACAGCTTGAATTATCCAAATTATGAATGTGATGCATAGTGACGATAATAAAAAAAAATTCAATATATCTAGGCCAAATTTACGAAAAATTAATTTATTCATTGAAATTATTGTTTTAATAAATATACAACATTATCTAATAAAAATTTCAAAAAAATGAAGCTAAATTTAAATTTTGTAAATAAAGTACCAAAAATTGCAAAGGATAATGAGATTATTCTGCTAACCCAAAAAGTTATAAAAAGTAAAGAGATGAAACAATTATCAAAATCAGTATTTTCTAATAAACTTTTCTCTGAACAGAATTTTCTCTCAAAAGATTATAATGACAAAAGTTATATATTTGTAAATTGTACTAAATCAAAAATTTCATTAGATTTTGAAAAACTTGGTTCAAAATTATTCGTTTTCTTGAAGGAAAATAAGAAAGAGAATTCATTTATTAATGTAGAAAATAATTCTTTAACTAATGCACAATTAGAAAAGTTTCTTCATGGAGCACAACTTAAATCATATAATTTTAATCTCTATAAATCAGATAAAAAAAAGAATATTAATATAAATTTAAGTGTTATTGGAAGTAGTGTTAAACAAAAAAATTTATTAAGAAATAAATTAAATTCTCTTTTAGAAGGAGTTTTTCTGACAAGAGACTTGGTTTCTGAACCTGGTAATGTTTTACATCCAGACGAATATGCAAAGAGAATTGTTAAACTAAGAAAGTTTGGATTAAAAGTTACGGTCTATGATCAAAAAAGATTAAAAAAATTAGGTTTTAATGCATTACTTGGTGTTGGCCAAGGAAGCATTAGAGGTTCTTACATGGTGACCATAGAGTGGAAGGGAAATAAAAATAAATCTAAACCTTTAGCTTTCGTTGGAAAAGGTGTTTGTTTTGATACTGGAGGAATTTCACTTAAACCTGCAAAATTTATGGAAGATATGACATATGATATGGCTGGCTCTGCAACTGTAGTTGGTCTTATGAAAACTCTAGCTTTAAGAAAATCTAAAATTAATGCAGTTGGAGTTGTTGGGCTAGTTGAAAATATGCCTGGAGCAAATGCACAAAGGCCAGGAGATATTGTAAAATCTTATAGTGGTCAAACTATTGAAGTTTTAAATACTGATGCAGAGGGAAGACTAGTGTTAGCTGATGTACTTACCTATACCGAAGAAAAATTTAAACCAAGTTTAATTATTGACTTAGCTACATTAACCGGAGCAATAATTGTTGCACTTGGATCTGAATATGCTGGTTTATGGTCAAATAATAAAAAATTGTCAAAACAACTTTTTGATGCCGGAGAACAGGTAGAAGAAAAGGTATGGGAAATGCCTTTACACGAAAATTATAATAAATTAATGAACTCAAATAATGCCGATATACAAAATATTAATTATGTTGGAGGAGCTGGGTCAACAACTGCAGCTCAATTTTTACAAAGATTTATAATTAATAAAACACCTTGGGCGCATTTAGATATTGCTGGAATGGCATTTTCTAAATATGCAGGAGCACTAAATTCTGGTGGTGCAACTGGGTATGGTGTCAGATTATTAAACAAATTTATTGAAGAGAATTATGAGTAATATTGAACAGACATTATCTATAATTAAACCAGATGCTATTGAAAGAGATTTGCAAGATCAGATTAAAAATGAATTTAAAAATAATGGATTTGAAATTTTAAAAGAAAAAAAAATTCATATTTCAAAAGACGAGGCAGAAAAGTTTTATAAAGTCCATGAGTCTAAACCATTTTACAATGATTTATGTGATTATTTATCTTCTGGACCCATTGTTGTTATGAGTCTTCAAAAAGACAATGCGGTTTTGGAAAATAGAAAATTAATGGGCGCAACCAATCCTAAAGATGCGGAAGAGGGAACACTTAGAAAAAAATATGGAATTTCAATTGATAAAAATTCTGTTCATGGATCAGATAGTGTCGAAAATGCCAAGATTGAGTTAGATTTTTTTTTTAAAGATTAGTTAAAAACTTATCAATAGCTTTTGGATAAATTTCATGTTCAATCTTAAGAACTTTTTTCTTTAAACTTCTTACATTATCTGATTTTGAAATTTTAACTTTCTTTTGCAAAATAACTTTACCCGAGTCTAATTTTTCTGTTACCTTGTGAACTGAAGCTCCTGTAAATGAATCTCTATTTCCAATTGCTCTTTCATGTGTATTCAATCCTTTATACTTAGGTAAAAGTGAGGGGTGAATATTTAATATAGGTTTAGAAAATTTTTTTATAAAATTTCCTGATAATACTTTCATAAATCCAGCCAAACAAAGCATATCTATATTATATTTTTTAAGTAATTTAAGTGAGTTATTTTCAAAATTTGAATTTTTTGTAAATTTAATTCCATAATTTTTTATTTTTGATTTAGATGCATATTTTAATCCCTTGGCATCTGGATTATTTGAAATAACTAATATAATTTTGATTAAAGAATTTCTTTTTGAGTATTTTATTAAAGATTTTAAGTTACTACCTCTGCCACTAATAAAGACGGCTACATTTTTTTTACCAGGATATTTTTCCACTAAATTTTACTTTTTTTGAACTTTTAACAATTTTTCCAATTATATATGGTTTAAATTTTTTTCCAAAATATTTATTTACCGAATTTAAATTTCTAGGATTTGTAACTAAACAAAAACCTACGCCACAATTAAAGGTCTTTAACATTTCTTTCTCACTAACACCCATGTTATATAACCATTTAAAAATTTTTAATGTTTTGACTCTATTTAGATCTATTTCAGCACACAAATTTTTTGGTATTATTCTTTGAATATTATCAGTTAAACCTCCACCAGTTATATTTGCACACCCATTTATTAAATTTTTTTCATTAAGAAGAGATAATTCTTTTACATAAATTTTAGTTGGTCTAATTAATTCATTTTTGAGAAATTTGTTTAATTTTACGTTTATTTTTTTTTTTTGTAAGAGATATCTTACTAAGGAATAACCGTTTGAGTGAAGTCCATTAGAGGGTACTGCTAAAATAAGATCATTATTTCTAATTTTTTTATTCAGTATTTTTTTCTTTTCAACAAAACCAACAGCAAAACCTGCTAAATCAAATTTCCCTTTTGTATATGTTCCTGGCATTTCAGCAGTTTCACCACCAACTAATTTGCAACCTGCAATATCACATCCTTTAATAATTCCCCTAACTAAATTTTTTAATTTATTCAAATTAATTTTACTAATCGAAATGTAGTCTAAAAATAAATAAGGCTTTGCTCCCTGAACAACCAAATCATTTACGCACATTGCAACAAGATCTATTCCAATTGTATCAAATTTATTTAGGTCGTTTGCAATCTCAATTTTTGTTCCAACTCCGTCAGTGCTAGTAACAATGTGTGGATCTTTTAATTGTTTCGGTATGGGTGAGATTGCACCAAAATTGCCTATATTCTTAAAATCACCACTTTTGCTTGATTTTCTAGATAGTGAACTTATGAACTTAACAAAACTATCTGCTTTTGGAATATTAACTCCACTCTTACTGTATGTTAATTTATTTGATGCCATATAACAAAGTTATGTATTCTTTTAAAAATATATCAAATTGTTTATATATATTTTTCATATTTTTAACCTTTAATTTTATAGAGTTTTCCACAAAAGAGGTGCTTGCTAAAACTTTTGTTGTTTCTAAAATTGAAGTTGAGGAAAAATATAATCTTAATTTTAACAAACTTAAAGTTATTGATAGAGGCTTTAAAAAAGCATTTGAAGATATCTCTCAAATGATACTTGAGAGAAAAGATCTTGATAAAATTAGAAATACCCCAATAAACGATATTAAAAAATTAATCGAAAACTTTTCAATATTAGACGAAAAATTTATAAATCAAAAATATAAAAGTATTGTGGAGGTAGAATTTAATAGAAAAAAGTTAATTAAATTCTTAGGTTCAAAAAATATAAATATTTCATTACCAAAAAAAATAGATGTTTTTTTAATACCAGTTCTAGTTGATTTAGAAAAGAATAATTTTTATTATTTAAGTGAAAACATTTTTGCAAAGAATTGGCAAAGTATCGAAAAAAATTATTTTCAAATTACTTATGTCATGCCAAACGAGGATGTAGAAGATTATTTAAGTATAAAAAAT
>CABYVH010000025.1 GCA_902522365.1 uncultured Pelagibacteraceae bacterium | reverse complement strand
TACTAATAAAGAGATTAAACCGATTGATTGAAATAAAATATCAGAGGTATAGCTACCTTTTGAGCCTAATATATTATTAATTTCTGTATTCTCTGGAAAAATAAAGTTAGGATCCTCAGGTGAGTAGGTAATTAATGATGCCAGGAGCAAGATTGACAAGCAAAGTAAGGCTAAACCTATTAATTCAGATAACCTTTTAAGGAGAAAACTTGTTGTATTATCTACTATATTTTTAATTTTCATTTTATCACTAATGATTTGTCACTTTGTATCATTTAATTTTTGTTGATAAAATTAAATAATATTATGAATATTTGTCTTTTAGGAAATAATTTAACAAATTTAGTTTTAGCAAACATATTACTAAAGAAAAGGATCAATGTTGATATTATCTCTCAAACTAATCCATCACTATCAACAAATACAGTTAGGACAATCGCTATATCAAATGAAAATTACAAATTTCTGAGAGAAAATATTAAAGGGATTTCCAATTTGGGGTGGCCAACAGAAAAAATTAAAATTTATTCTGACAAAAATAAATCATCAGAGTTATTTGAGTTCAAAAATAAACACCAGAGAAATTTTTACTTATTAAAATATAGTACATTATATAATTTGATGAAAAAAAATAAATTTTTAAAATTTATTAAACTTAAAAATTATAATCTAGATATAATTAAGAAACTAAACTATGATTTGATTATTAACTCAGAACAAAATAATCCAATCACAAAAAAATACTTTCAAAGAAAAATAGAAAAAAATTATAAGTCTTTAGCTCACACTGCAATAATAGACCATAAAAAAGTTAAAAATAAAATTGCTAATCAAGTTTTTACAAAAAAAGGTCCCATAGCATTTCTTCCTTTGTCTAATAATCAAACTTCAATTGTATTTTCAAATAATTCAACCAAACTAATTAATAAGTTCAGTCTTCTTCAAATCATTAATAAATATAATCATCAATATAAGATCACCAAAATTAGTGACGTTGAGTCTGTTAGTATTAAGTTCTTAGTACTTCGAGACTATATTTTTAAAAATATTCTATCTTTTGGAGATTTGATCCATAAGGTTCACCCACTAGCTGGACAAGGCTTCAATATGACTATTAGAGATATTAAATCTCTATCAAATATTTTAGATGAAAATATTAAACTAGGTATTGATGATGGAGAAATAATTGCTCAAAAATTTCAAGAAAAAAATAAACATCTGAATTTTATCTATGGATTAGGAATAGATACAATAAATACTTTTTTTAACCTTGATAGTAAGTTAAAAAATAATTTATCAGAACCAATATTTAAACTATTAAAAGGTAATAAACTTTTGAACAAATATGCAACTTTCTTATCTAATTGAATATTATTATTGTAAAGTTTTGTTATTAAAATTGTCTAAAATATAAGTATTTAGAATTTCTTCTAACTTCTCTTTTCTGATATTTAAATCTTTGCTTTCAAGTAAAACTTGTTTCTCCTCTAATGAAAATGGTGATGCCATTGATAAAGTATTTATTGTTTGATCTAAACTTTGTTTTTCAATTTCATTCCAATTAATTTCATAACCTTGTTTTTTAAATAGACCTTTAAGGTTGGAGAATATCATTTTTAAATCTGAGAATTTTATTTCATTTGATTTTTCGATTAAATCATTAGAAAAATCCTCATATTTGACCTCACACTCTCTATAAAGGTTATCACTGTCCACTTCGTCCATAATTTTAAATCTACATATCCCATTCAAAATTATTAGATATCTGCCATCATCTGTTTCATTAAAACTGGTAATTTTACCTGCACAACCAACTTTATATAGGTCAGGTTTTTTTAACTCACCTGTTTTTTTCGGCTGTATCATTCCTATAATTCTATTACTTTTCATACTTTGGTCTACCATTTGTATGTATCTTGGCTCAAAAATATTTAATGGAACGGTAGTTCTAGGAAAAATTATAAAGTTAGAGAGAGGAAAAACAGGCAATATATCTGGAAGATCTTCTTTTTTCATAATATTTAAAATATAACACATTATCTATGAATTCAAATAATTTTGAAAAAAAAAAATTAAAAATTTTAGATCTTTATAAAAAGCAAAAATTTACTGAAGTAATTAAAATTGGTGAGGATTTATATAACAATCAGCCTAATGATCATCAGCTAACTTATATCTTAGGCTTAACTTCAATTAATCTTAAAAACTTTATAGAAGCGGAAAAATATTTTGAAAAATTGATATCTGTTAAAAAAACATATCAACTGTATTATATTTTTGGAAATATTCAAAAAAAGCTTAAAAAATTTAAGAATTCCGTCACTTCTTTCCAAAATGCTATCAAGTTAAACCCAAATTTTTCTGAAGCATATAATAGTTTAGGTAATGCAAAAAAATCATTAGATTTAAGGGATGAAGCAGAGCAATTTTATAGAAAAGCAATAAGTTTAAGAGAGGATAATATTGAGGCACTTTTTAACCTAACCAATATTTTAAAAGAAAAAAAAAAATACAAGGATCTTATTTTAACCTATCAACAAATCTTAAAATTAGATAAGGAAAATATTAAAACAATTTATAATTTAGGCTCTGCATATCTTTTTCTAGGAGATATTTCAAAAGCATGTGAATATTTTCAAAAGGTTATTGATATTGATCATAAACATTTACCAAGCTATAGAAATTATATTTCTGTAACAAAAATAGATAAAGAAAATAATATTTTTAAAAAATTAACAGATATAAATTTAGATGAATTGGGAGTAGAAGACAAAATTTTATTTTTTACAGCCTTGAGCAAGAGTTATTTTGATTTGGATCAAATTAGCTTAGGGTTTAATTATCTAAATAAATCAAATCTGTTAAAAAAAGATATATCAAAATTTTCAATGAATGACGAAAAAAAAAAATTTGAAAAAATAAAATCCTTTTTTGAAAACCCAAATATTTTAAATTCAAAATTTAAAAAAAATTTAATTAAAACACCAGTTTTCATCGTTGGTATGCCAAGATCAGGAACATCTTTAATTGAACAAATATTATCAACTCATTCTAAAATTCATGGTGCAGGAGAACTAAATTATTTACAAAAAATTATAGATCAATTGGGATTAGAAAAACCAAGTAATTTTAAAGATTATTTTTCCAAAATCAGGCATTTTTATAATGAACAAACAAGTAAAATTTCAAATAAAAATTTTGTTATTGATAAAATGCCTGTAAATTTTAGATGGATAGGATTTATATTAAAATCATTACCTGAAGCTAAAATTATTCATATCTATAGAAATCCAATGGCGGTCTGCTGGTCAAATTATAAAACACTTTTTGTGGATAGTGGAATGGACTTCAGTTTGTCACAAAAAGATGTAGCTAATTACTACTCATTTTATCTCGATTTAATGAGGTTTTGGAAACAATATTTTAAAGAACAAATTTTACATATTAATTACGAAAATTTTGTTCAAGACTATGAAAAAAATACAAAAAAAATACTTTCTTATCTTGAATTAAATTGGGAGGATCAAATTAAAAACTATAGCAATAACGACAGAGTTGTCACAACTGCGTCTTATAACCAGGTAAGAGGAAGCATCAAAAAAAATACTTCTGATAAATGGAAGAAGTATAAGGACCATTTAAAAATTATGCAGGAAACTCTTAAAAATAAGGAAATAGATTTTTAATTTTATATAAATTGTCACTTACTTAATTCTTAAAAGCTACTAATTTAACTAATACTTGCATTTCTAAAAACCGCTATCTATAATGTTTTTTAACAAGCGGGCATAGCTCAGTGGTAGAGCGTCTCGTTGCCAACGAGAAGGTCGTGGGTTCGAGTCCCATTGCCCGCTCCATAAATGTTCAATATTATGATTATCTGGATTGCTTCATATCCTAAGAGTGGAAATACTTATATACGGTCTTTCATTGCTTCTTACTATTTTTCTAAAAAAGGAAAATTTGAATTTGATTTACTTTTAAATATCCTTCAATTCCCTTCTGTTAAATTTTCAAAAAAAAATATTTATTCTGAAAAAGAGGCAAGTGATAATTGGATTTATAATCAAAATCAATTTTTCGTAGGAGATAAAATAAATTTTATAAAAACACATAACTCGATTGAAAAATTTAAGGATAATCAATTTACATCTAGTGATCAAACATTGGGAGCAATATATATTGTTAGAGATCCTAGAAACCTAATTACCTCTCTAATGCATCACTATTCATTAGATTATGATGCGGCCTATTCAAAGTTAACTAACGAAAATGCTTCTCTTTTAGAAAAACCTAAAGATAATGATCACAGCAACTTTACTTTTTTGGGTTCCTGGTCAAACCATTATAGATCTTGGAAAAATTCAAAAGATTTTAAAACATTATTTATTAAATATGAGGACTTACAAAATAATAAATATGATACATTTAGGAGAATTATACAATTCATTAATGATTTAAAAGGAGATCAATCATCTATAAATGAAAAAAAATTTTTAAATTCTATTAATTCAACAAACTTTTCTAACTTAAAGAATAAAGAGGAAAATGAAGGCTTCGAAGAAAGTGTGTACTCAAAATCTGGAGAAAAAAAACGATTTTTTAATTTAGGTTTTAATAATAGATGGCAAAAAATTCTACCAAAAAATATTTTAAATAAGCTAAATAAAACTTTGCAAAATGAGTTAAATGATTTAGGGTATAAAATTGATGACTGATCTAGCTGATAAAAAATGTATACCTTGCGAAGGAGGTATTCCAAGTTTCAATCTTGAGGAAATCCATAAATATCTTAAAAAAGTTGATGGTTGGAATGTGCAGTCTGTAGATAATAAAGATTATTATATTATTAAAGACTTCAAATTTAATAATTTTCTAGAAAGTCAGTCTTTTATCAATAAAGTTGGGGAAATCGCTGAGCAAGAAGGCCATCATCCTGATATATGGTTTGGTTGGGGGTATGCAAAAATCAAAATACAAACTCACGCCATAAATGGACTACATGAAAGCGACTTTGTTCTTGCAGCAAAAATTGATAAAGTCTAACAAATTTTAATGTTTAAAGTGCCTAGTTTTTGAAAATATAAGTATAACACCTAGTTTATCTGCAAATTTAATAATTTCTTTATCACGAATAGACCCATGAGGCTGAATTATTGCACTTACTCCATTTTGAACCAACATTTCGATACCATCCACAAAAGGAAAGAATGCATCAGAAGCCCCTATAATTACATCGTTTTTATTAATTTTTTGGAATCTTTTCATTTTGTCTATCGCAATTTTACAACTATCTAATCTACTTGGTTGACCAGATCCAATTCCAATGGTCGAACTATTTCTTGTTAAAACAATTGCATTAGATTTAACATTTCTACATATATTGAAAGCGAACATAAGATCATCAAAAACTTTTTTTGATGGCTTAATTTTAGACACAACTTTAAAATTATCTTTGCTAAAGACTTTATCATCGACGCTTTGCACTAATAAAGAGTCAAAGCTACTAACTATATTGGTTAAGTTCTGCTGTCTTAATTTTGATGCATCAATTAATCTTAAATTTTTCTTTCTCTTGAGAATTTTCAGAGAATCATAATCAAAACCATTTCCAATAACTACCTCTAAAAATATTTTATCTAATTCTAATGCTATTTTTTTACTTATTTTAAAATTACATGAAATAATTCCTCCAAATGCACTTATAGGATCACATGCTAAAGCTTCTTTGTAACTCTTTATTTTATCTCTATTTATTGATACACCACAAGGGTTAGCATGTTTTACAATTACTGTTCCTATATTTTTTGGAAGTGTTTTTGAAATATTTAAAGCTGCATAAATATCGTTATAATTATTATAACTCAGCTGTTTTCCATTTATTTTTGATATATCTAATTTATTTATTTTGCTATAAATCGCTGATTTTTGATGAGGATTTTCACCGTACCGCATTACTTCTATCAAATTTCCGTGAATAGTTTTCCTTTTTGGAAAATAGTCATTATTTTCAATATTCATATATTCAGAAATTACAGAGTCATAGTATGCTGTTAAATTAAATGCTTCTTGAGATAGTTTCTTTCTAAATTCTAAACTTGTATTACCTTTATTTTTTTCTAAATCTAAAATAAATTCTTTGTATTGATGTGGAGAAGTTAGAACAGTTGTATATTTGTAATTTTTAGCCGCTGCTCTCACAAGAGTTGGACCTCCAATATCTATATTTTCAATAATTTTATTTTGATTTTTTGGACCTTTTAATGTTTCTTCAAATGGATAAAAATTAACTACAACCAAATCTATTTCATTATAATTATTCTTTTTAAGTTCTTTTTTATGATTTTTGTTTTCTCTTTTGCTTAAAATTCCTGCATATAACTTTGGATGTAATGTTTTAACTCTACCATCTAAAATCTCATCTGTATTTGTATATTCTGATACTTCAGTACACATATAGCCTAATTTTTTTATTTCTTTAGATGTACCTCCCGAGCTTATAATATTAACTCCATATTTTTTAAGTGTATTTAAAATTAATTTAATTTCTGATTTGTCTGATAGAGATATAATTGCTTTTTTAATTTTTTTACTCATATCTTGCTAATTTGCCATTCAATTAATTGCTCTTCATTTTGAGTAACACCCGAGATAAAAATATTCTGATTCTCAGTATAATTATTTTTATTACCGAAATATAGCCCAGTTTCAACCCCTATCAATCCATCATCTGAAAAGAACCTCCAACCAGAATTCTCTAATTCAATTAACACAGATTTATTATCTTGAAGCTTTGTTACTTTTATATTTGGTAAAAGATGAAACCTTATTTCAAAGTTTGTAACTTTGAAATTCTTTTTTTTAATTATTTTTTCTTTCCCAAAAAGAATACTTTTGTCATTGTTAAATTCTAAATTCCTTTCATGAATTACTCCATATCTTGACAAATAGCCATCATGTGAACATTTAATACTCCAATAATTCTTTTCATATGTTACTTCATTATCAAAAGTTTTAAATCCTTTGCTTACTATACTAGGACCTTTACTATTCTTTTTAAAATTACAAGTTGAAGAGTTATCTAAAATTAATGTCGAATGAGTTGCTGTTGATTTTGAAATTGAATTCAGTTGATGGTTATGATTTTGAAAATAACCGGAGTTAGTAATTAGTTTTTTACCCTTAAAAAAAAATTCAAATGATAGTGGTCCACTTTGATAATTTTCAGAGTAATTTCTTACTGGATTACTTCCTGTGTCCATAGCAAGAACCGCATTTTTATTTTTTAAGATTGTATAGCCAGATATATCAAATTTATCGCTTTTAAACTTATATCTAAAGAGAGATAAGTATTCATCAAAGTCTTTATTATTTGAATTGTTATTTCCGTTAAATAATAAACTTTGTTTTAATGACCCCCAAATAAAATCATAAGATTTGCCAAGAAAATGAATTATTTCATTTAAGTATTCTGGAATATCATTTAATGAATCTTTTAAAAGTTCTCTGATCAAAATAAAATATTTTAAATAAAAAATCATCTGTCTTATATTTCTCGATTTAGGAAAATAGTTGTTATCAAAAGAAGTATTGATAATTTTTTTTAGTAAATCTAATCCATACTTCAAAAACCTTTTGTTTTTGTATGCTATTCCTGCAAGAGTTATTGCTGTACACCCTATCATTTTGTTGTTTAAATCAGATGATCTGTCAATTTCGTTCATTAAATGATTTACTTGTTTGCTAATTATTTCGTTAAAACTATTTTTGTAGTTATTTCCTGATTTGTCGTAGGTTATTTTTGAATTTGATATCCAAGCTATTACCCTTTTAGAAAGAATATCTATTTCCCAACTTTTTGTCTCATAGTTTTGATTCTTTTTAATCCAATTTTCAATAATTGACTGAGTAACCTCATTAGAAGATTTAAGATCTATTGAAAACAACCAGTAAAAACTATGTAGTTTTTTAAAATCATTATATTTTAAACGTTTCTTTTCCCATATTGATTGAATATTAAAATCTTCAATTTTATTCTTTTGCTTTTCATACTTTATTAATGAACTAAGTATATTAAGACTTGGTTGATAAACTAAAACATTTTCGTCAAATCTTGAAATTTTTTTATTATAGATAGATGAGTTTAAATAAATTTTTCGTATTTGGTTTTTAAAAATAAAATAAAATTCATTGATATAATTAAAAGAACTTTTTAAAAACATTTTACATTGATTTTAGTTTTTCAATGTTAGTTCTAATATCCCCATTGTTCTCTTTAAAAACTGTGGTTCCAGATACCAAAATATCAGCACCAGCTTGCAAAACTATTTTTGAATTACTAAAATTAATTCCTCCATCAACTTCAATATCAAAGTGATATTGGTTTTTATCTTTTATTTTTTTCAATTCTTTTATTTTATCTAATACTTCAGGCATAAATTTTTGTCCACCAAAACCAGGATTAACACTCATAACAAGAACTAAATCAATATTATCTATTTCACCAATCAAAGTGTTTATTTCAGTTTTTGGATTTAAAGATACACCAACTTTTTTGCCAAATCTTTTTATCAAACTTATAGATTCTTTTAAGTTTTTAGTAGCCTCAGGGTGAATAGTTATTATATCAGCACCAGCATTTGCATAATTTTCAATGTAATCATGTACTGGAGAAATCATTAAGTGTACATCAAATGGAAGTTTAGTATATTTTCTTAAGTTTTTTATTACTGGAGGTCCTATTGTTAAATTTGGAACAAAGTGACCGTCCATTACATCGACATGTATCAAGTCAGCTCCACCTTGTTCAAGCTTCCTAATTTCACTACCAAGCTGGCTGAAATCAGCAGACAATATAGATGGGGAAATTTGAATTTTTTTCATTTGATACTAAAAATATTAGTATCAATTTTTTGTTCTATTTGAATTAGTTTTTACTGAATATTCTATATATTTCTCTAGCTATTTCACTTTCAAGAGGGAATGAAAGCATACCCATAACAGAATATCCAAGTAAATAAGGCATTAAATAGAAACGACCCATGTAAAAGAACCACGCTACATAAAGTGGTACTAAAGGTCCTACAATGAAGCTTGGAGTAATTGGCTTAAATATTTTTATAAGCGGGTTTGTTAGTTTTACAAACACTTTCATAAAGAAAAATTGTGAGTCTTCTTTCTGAAATATATTCATCGCAACTCGTCCAATTAGAGTCCACATTATAACTCCAAGAATATAATCAATTAAATAAACTAAGGGATGAAAGTTTGCTGACATTTTTGATGTTATCTAGGGGCGAAAATTTCGCCCCTAAAATAATATATTTTAATTAATGTTGTTTTCCAAGTATGGTTTTACCGCTTGGTATACGTACATCATCAACCATTTTCTGAGTTGCTGCATCTGGTGCTGCAGTTATTAAACTGACAACAATCATCGAAACTAAACTCACTGATGCTCCAACTATTCCAAAAGTTAGTTGAGTTATGCCTAAGAAACCAGATCCACCATTACGTACCCAAACTAGATACGCAGTTCCTGAGATCAGTCCTAATAGCATTCCTGCAACAGCTCCTGGTGCATTAGCTCTCTTCCACCATACACCAAGTACAAGTGGGAAGAATAGTCCAGACATCGCAAAGTCAAAAGCCCAAATTACTGAACCTAGAATACCTTGTATCTCTAGTGCAGCAATTGTGGCTCCTGCAAAACCAATCAATACAAGTAATACTCTTGCAACAATTAATCTTTTTGCAGTTTCAGCTTTTGGATTAATGATTTTGTAGTAAACATCATGTGACAACGCATTTGAAATAGCTAAAACTAACCCATCTGCAGTTGACATGGCAGCAGCCATACCTCCAGCAGCAACTAGTCCAGATATTACATAAGGTAATCCAGCAATTTCAGGTGTTGCTAATACTACAGCACTTCCCTTCATGAAGAACTCATTTAACTCTAGAGTTCCATTGCCATTGAAGTCACTTACAAACATTAAATTAGCTTGGTTCCAGTTTTGATACCAGTCAAGAGCTTGAACATCAGCAACTGATTTACCAATGATACCTGTAGCCAAAGTAGGATCCATCAAAGAAATTTTTGATAGAGTAGCTAACATTGGAGCTGAAGAGTAAAGTAGGAATATAAAGAATAACGACCAACCTACTGATCTTCTAGCTGTTCTTACACTTGGAGTAGTGAAGTATCTCATCATAACGTGGGGTAGTGAAGCTGTTCCAGCCATCATACATACCGCTAATGAAATAAACGCCCAAGGTGTTGCATTAACTGAAGAGTGTGGTTTAGTAATTCCAGCCAATCCTTTTGGAACTGTAGCTAAATCTGCAGCTGAGTTTTTAACAAATCCAAATTGACCTTCAAGTTCTGCAATTCTTGCTACTTCGTCAGCTAACATGAAGTGTGGGAAGAAACCTGCACCAATATTGTTACTTATCCAGAACACCGGAAGTAAATAAGCAATAATTAATACAATATATTGAGCAACTTGTGTCCAAGTTACCGCTCTCATTCCACCAAGCATTGAGCACATCAAAATACTAAGTAGTCCAACATAAACTGCTATATTAAATGGAATATCTAAAGCAACAGAAGCAATAGTTCCTGTAGCGTTAATTTGAGCAGTCACATAAGTGAATGATGCAACAGTTAAGACAATAACAGCACTAAATCTTGCTAAGTTACCACCGTAACGAGTTCCTATAAAATCTGGTACAGTATAACATCCAAATTTTCTAAGATATGGTGCTAACAAAGATGCAACTAGTACATATCCACCAGTCCATCCAACAAGCAGTGCCATATAACCATAACCTTTAAAATAAATACCACCTGCCATGGCTACAAAAGATGCACCAGACATCCAGTCTGCTGCAGTTGCCATTCCATTAAATACGGTAGGTACTTGCCTTCCAGCTACGTAATAAGCGTCTGTTTGAAGTGTTCTTGATAACCAACCAATTAAAGCATAAATCAAAACTGTAAAAGCAACAAAAAAGATACCAATCATTTTTGCTGACATACCAGCTTGTTCAGCTATGGCCATTATGATGATAAATACTAGAAAACCTCCAGTATATATCCCATAGACCTTAGGTAGATTATCTATAAATTTACCTTTTATCATTGTTCGCCCTCTCTTTCAGTAAATCCGAACTCATCATCTATTTTCTCTTGTCGACCGGCAAACCAGAAAATTAGAATGACGAAGATTGCAAGTGATCCCTGACATGTAAACCAATACGTTAAAGGATATCCAAATGGTCTAATGCTAGATTCTTGCATTTCGGCTCCGAAAAGAAAGATGCCAATTGAGAAAACAAACCAAATTGCTAATGTGATAAAGAGCAAGTTTCTGGTTTTTTCCCAGTGTTGTTCTTGTTTTGACATTTTTTCTCTCTCCTATAGGTTAAAGAAAGAACCATACCGATAATCAAACTTATTTAAACCCTTAAAAACACTCGATATTGTGTCATTTTTACATTATACATCAACATATTAGGTACATAAATGGCCCTTAAATACAGATTCAACTTAAAAGATATAAAACTTCAAGATTTCAAAGTTTACTTAGTTGCAATGCTCAAAGGCATTTTGCCAAAGAAAAAAATAAAAAACATAGAAGACCTTGGTGAATTTATTCAGCAAAAATCAGCATGGGTATCACAAGTTACTTTATATAATTATTTGAAAACAAGAATGGGCACTAAATGGGTTCTTCATTTCGATGATGAAACATTTTTAAAATCAATTAATACTGCCAAATGGAATATATATGCAATTTCGCTTCAGGATTTATCCTTTTACACAATTTCATATTTAAATGTTTATTTTAATTATCAAGAAACCAACAAAGCTTCTGAAATTTATAATAACATTTTGGACAAAGAATTAGAGAATGGAATGCCTAAGGAAATTGTTGATGAAGCGAGGGTTAGTTTTCAAAAAAGATTAGATCAAATTAAATGGGATGACTATTATAAGTCTTGGCCATTTAATGAAAGTGCTCTTGCATTGTATAATTGGGCTCCAGTAGCTACTGAACTAAAATCTATAGATAGAAAGATAGTGCTTAATTCTATGATTTTAAAATGGGATAATATTAAGGAAGAATTTTCTAAACTAATAAAGATCTAGATATTTTTTCTGTTATCTACCAAACTTTCAACAACCGAAGGATCAGCTAAAGTGGTTGTGTCCCCCAATTGACCATGTTCATTAGCAGCAATTTTTCGAAGAATTCTTCTCATTATTTTTCCAGATCTTGTTTTTGGAAGTCCTGGAGCAAATTGAATTAAGTCAGGAGTTGCTATTGGACCAATTTGTTTCCTTACCCAAAGTTTTAAATCTCTCTCTAAATCAAGAGTACTTTTTTCTCCAGCATTTAAAGTTACATAACAGTAAAGCCCGTTTCCTTTTATGTCATGAGGATATCCAACCACTGCTGCTTCAGCCACTTTTGGATGAGCTACAAACGCACTTTCAATTTCTGCAGTACCTAAATTATGTCCAGAAACAATAATTACATCATCTACTCTTCCTGTAATCCAATAGTATCCATCCTTATCTCTTCTGCAGCCATCACCGGTAAAGTACTTCCCATCAAACTGTGAAAAATAAGTATCTATAAATCTTTGATGGTCACCATAGACACTTCTCATTTGTCCAGGCCACGATTGTGAAATACAAAGTCTACCCTGTGCTTCTCCTTTTAAAACCTTGCCATCTTTATCTAGGATCTCTGGTTTAATTCCATAAAATGGTTTAGTTGCAGAACCAGGTTTTAAATCTATGGCGCCAGTTTGAGGACTGATCAAAATTCCACCTGTTTCTGTTTGCCACCAAGTATCAACGATTGGGCATCTGCTATCACCAACAGTTTTATAGTACCACTCCCATGCTTCAGGATTAATTGGTTCACCCACAGTGCCTAAAAGTTTTAAAGTTTTTCTAGATGTTTTCTTTACAGGTTTATCACCTTCTCTCATCAAAGCTCTAATTGCTGTTGGAGCCGTGTAGAAAATATTTACTTTATATTTATCAACTATTTGCCACCACCTAGATGTATCAGGATAAGTAGGTATTCCTTCAAACATTATTGTAGTTGCACCGTTAGCAAGTGGACCATAAATAATATAACTATGTCCTGTAACCCAGCCTATATCAGCCGTGCACCAGTAAATATCTTTAGGTTTATAATTAAAAATATATTGGTGAGTCATTGATGCATAAACCATATATCCGCCAGTAGTATGTAGAACACCTTTTGGTTTCCCAGTTGAACCAGATGTGTAAAGAATGAATAGTGGATCTTCAGCATTCATTTCTTCAGGCTCACATTTTGCTGAAACTTTACTAATCATTTTGTGATACCAAACATCACGATCATTGTACCAATCAATTTTTTTGGTACCTGTTCTCTTTACAACGATACATTTCTTTACGTTTGGACAGCTTTGTAAAGCTTCATCTGTAATAGATTTTAAAGGGATTGTTTTGCCACCTCTTACTCCTTCATCTGCAGTTATTATATAATCAGATTCGCAATCATTAATTCTACCTGAAATACTATCTGGTGAAAAACCTCCAAATATTATGGAGTGAACCGCACCTATTCTTGCACACGCAAGCATTGTGTAGGCAAGTTCTGGTATCATAGTAAGATAAATTGTTACCCTGTCACCCTTTTGAACTCCCAGATTTTTTAATCCATTTGCTGCTTTTGAAACTTCTTTATGAAGTTCTTTATATGTAATTTTTTTTTGAACTTTAGGATCGTCTCCTACCCATATAATTGCAGTTTTGTGAGCATTTTTTTTAAGATGCCTATCAATGCAATTCGCTGAGGCATTTAAAGTACCATCATAGAACCATTTGATATGAACATCATCTTTACTATATTTAACGTCTTTAATTTTTTTATAGGGCTTAATCCAATTAATTCTTTTTCCTTCTTTTTTCCAAAATCCATCATTGTCTTTAATCGACTCGTTATATTTTTTTGTATATTGAGACTTATTAACAGTAGCTTTACTTATCCATTCTTTCTTTGTTTTATAAACTGTCTCTTTGGGTTTTTTAGAGATTACTTTTTTTTTAACTTTTTTTTTCTTAGGCATGAA
>CABYVH010000024.1 GCA_902522365.1 uncultured Pelagibacteraceae bacterium | reverse complement strand
ATTTTGATGAATATAGGTTTGATGTTTGTTCACGAAACAATTGATTTTAATAGAGTAAATAATCAAAAAGCAACAGATCAAATAATTAGAGATAAGATTGGATCCAACAATATTTTAACAAATTTTGTTGCTTATATTACAGGAACGATTGGTGGACCAATAATTAGTTTTTTCAAAAAAAATGGATTAGCAATTGCACTAGGAATTTTAGGTTTTGTATTTTTATTCAAGATCGGAGAAGCATTTTTAGGTCGGATGTCGATTGTTTTTTACAAGGAAATTGGTTTTTCTAAGGGTCAAATAGCTATTTATTCAAAAGGATTAGGATGGATTACTACTGTAGTTTTCACTTTACTTGGTGGAATAATGGCAATGCGAGCTGGAACCATTAAAACAATGTTTTTTGCCGGTGGTTTAATGGCTCTAACAAATCTTATTTTTGCAGTTTTAGCTTGGACAGGTAAATCTGAACTTTTATTTGCGATAGCTGTAATTGCAGATGACATAACTGCAGCATTCGCTACTGTTGCATTTGTTGCCTTTATATCATTGTTAGTGGATAGAACCTATACAGCTACTCAGTATGCATTATTGGCATCAATTGGGACAGCTGGAAGAACAACGCTTGCCTCATCGTCAGGAGCGTTGGTAGATTGGTTAAATGGCGACTGGGGTACTTTTTTTGTAATAACAACTGTTATGGTGATACCTTCACTAATTTGTCTTTGGTTTATAAGGAATAAAGTAAAAATCGGTGCAAAATAGCTTTTTTTGCAGAAATTCATACTTGAACGTATATGAGTTAGCATCAAAAAACTCTAATATAAGCACTCAATTATTATACGGTGAAAAATTTAAAGTAATCAAAAAAAATAAAAATTTTTTAAAGATCAAAACTGACTTTGATCATTATGAAGGTTTTATAAAAGTTGGAAAGTTTAAAAAAAGATTAGATAAGACGTATAAAGTTAGTGTATTAAAATCTAAAATTTATTCAAAACCTAAAAGTAAATTTGGTACAAAAAAATACCTTCCTTTTTCATCAGAAATTGAAATTTTAAATAAAAATAATAATTTCGTCATGTTTGAAAAAAATAAATGGATTAGCTTTAATGAATTAGAAACTATAAAAAAACAAAATAAAGATTTTACAAAAATATTTAAACTTTTTTTAAATTGCAAATATAAGTGGGGTGGGAAAAGTTTTGATGGTATGGACTGCTCAGCTTTATTACAAATATTTTATAAATTTAATAATAAATTTTTTCCAAGAGACACGATTGATCAGGTTAAATTTAAAAAGGGAGTTCTAAAAAAAAAGGTTTTCAAAAAAGGGGATATTATTTTTTGGAAAGGACATGTCGCAATTTGTTTAAATTCAAGGAATTTAATTCATGCATACGGGCCAAGAAAAAAAGTGTTAATAATGCCAATCAATAAAACCATTAAATTAATTGAGAAAACTGCAAATTTAGAAATAACAAAAGTAATATCGATTTAATCTTGGTCTCTTCCGAAATCTGGTTTTGCTATATCTTGTTTTAAACTTAATATCTGCTGTCTTACTTTTTTTGAATTAATTAATTTTTTTCTCAAAGTCTTGTCATCTAAATTTTCTATATTTTTTTTAAATGAATTTAAATTATTAATAAATAAGTTTATTGCACTGACTATATTTCTTTTATTATTGAAAAATATATCTCTCCACATTATTTCATTGGATGCAGCTATTCTTGAAAAATCTCTTAATCCTCCAGCACTAAACTTTATGACATCCTTATTTTGTTTTTTTTGAAAGTCTTGTGCAGTTTTAATTAGGTTATAAGCGATTAAATGAGGCAAATGACTTGTTATTGAAAAAATTTTATCATGAATTTTTGCATCCATAATAATTACATTTGAACCTAATTTTTTCCAAAATTTCAATAATTTGCTTTGTTTTATTTTATTTTTATCACTTACTACAACACACCATTTATTTACAAAAAGATTTTTAGTTCCATGTTCAGGTCCACTTACTTCTGAACCTGATATTGGGTGACTAGTTATCCAATCAAGAGATTTTGATAGTTTTTTATTTTTAAGTTTTAATATATTTTCTTTAGTTGAGCCCACATCAGTAATTAAGCAATTTTTATTCAAATACTTGTTTAAATTAGGAATAATTTTCTCATATTCACTCATTGGGGTTGATAACACTACAAGATCTACATCAGATAATTTATCATCCAGTTTTTTAAGAATTCTTATTTTATTATCAATTTTTTTTATTTTTCGAATATTTTTTTTTGATTTTTCGAAAACAAAATAATGTTTGGATATTTTTTTAGTTATAGAGCCTCTCAATATTGAAGACCCTATAAGTCCACAACCAATAATTAAAATTTTTTTAAACATTTTTGAAAATATTTTTCAGTTTATCGAGTAATAGTTTATTTTCGTAATTATTTCCTATAGTAAGTCTCAGGCAATTTTTAATTCCATATGAATTCATCTCTCTTAAAATTATTCCTGAAGCTTCAAGTTTTTTTTCTACAAAGTTTGCAGAAAGTTTACAATTTTTAAAGTTTAAAAGAAAAAAATTTGGCCCGATATCGTTTGTCTGAATATTATATAAATTCAATATCTTTTGTATTTTTTTTGCCCAATCTAAATTATGTTTTACAGACTTTTTTATAAAACTTTGATCTTTTAAAGATTCAATAGCACATACCTGGGCTATTTTATTAACATTAAATGGTGGTTTGATTTTATACAGAGCTTCTACTATTTTTTTACTTCCATATCCCCATCCAACTCTTAAAGAAGCGAGTCCATAAATTTTAGAAAAAGTTCTCAATATAAATACATTACTTTTATTTTTAAAAATCTCTAAACCTGATTTGTAATCTTTGTTAAGCATGTATTCAAAATAAGCATCATCAACAACAAGTAAAATTTTTTTATTTAAACGCTTTCTTAATTCTAATAGCTGTTTTTTAGAAATATATGTACCTGTAGGATTATTAGGATTAGCTAAAAATACAATTTTGGTCTTATTTGATACTTTTTTTAAAATTTCATTATTTGATACTTTAAAATTTTTTTCTTTAGAAAATACAACCTTTGCTCCCACTATTTGCGCATAAATTCTGTACATTAAAAAACTAAACTCTGGTACAATTACCTGATCCCCTTTATTTAAAAATAGTTGGCATATCATTTGAATAATTTCATCGGATCCAGATCCACAAATTATTTGGTTTTGATTACAGTTATATTTTTTTGAAATTATAGAAGTTAAATCTCTAAATTTTCCGTCTGGATATTTTGAGATATTATCATTAAATTTTTTTATTACCTTTTTAGCATTATTGCTCATACCTAAGGCGGACTCATTTGCTGATAATTTAATTATTTTTTTTTTTTTACTTAAAAAAGATCTTCCTGGTTTATAAGCTTGTAGGGTTATTTTTCTAAATGTTGGGGTATTCATGATGCTAATTTTTATTAATAAATAGTCAGATAATTAGATAATACAATCAATAATTCAAAAAAAATTGACATCCAAAAAGCTATCTTATAAAACGTTTCTGCGCTGATTTAACTGAATTGCGAGCGCTATAAAAAACCTGCTAAATAAGTTTTTTTCTCACAATTCATTTCAGCAAAAATATTATGGGTAATTTTGGTAAAATGAAAAGTATAACAATTAAGCGACCCCTTAAACTTGATTGTGGAAAAGAAATATCAAATTTTCCATTAGCTTATGAGACTTATGGAAATCTTAATGAGAAAAAAGATAATGCCATATTAATATTTCATGCTTTGACTGGAGATCAGTTTGCTTCAGGCATAAACCCTGTGACAAATAAAGAGGGTTGGTGGAATTATGCAGTTGGCCCAGGAAAGGCATTTGATACTGATAAATTTTTCGTAATTTGTGCAAATGTAATTGGTGGATGTATGGGATCATATGGACCAGGAACTATTGATCCATTAACCAACAAACCTATCGGAACAAATTTTCCAGTTATTACAATAAACGATATGGTTAATGCCCAATATAATCTTTTGGATCACTTCAAGATAGAAAAATTATTTGCAGTAGCTGGTGGTTCTATGGGAGGTATGCAAGTATTACAATTTGTCTCAAATTTTCCAAACAAAGCTAAAGTTGCTTTACCAATTGCTTGTACTGCTAGTCACTCAGCCCAAAATATTGCTTTCAATGAACTTGGAAGACAAGCAATCATGTCAGATATAAATTGGAAAGATGGTTTATATGATGGACAAACAAATAATCCAGACAAAGGTTTAGCTGTAGCTAGAATGGCAGCACATATTACGTATTTATCAAAGAAAGGGTTGCAAGAAAAATTTGGACGAAATCTACAAGAAAGATCTGACTTAAAATTTGGATTTGATGCTGACTTTCAAATTGAGAGTTATTTAAGATATCAAGGCTCTGTATTTGTGGATAGATTTGATGCAAATAGTTACTTGTATATTACAAGAGCGATGGACTACTTCGATTTGACTAAACAATATGGTGGAAATCTTTCTAAAGCCTTTAAAGAAAGTAAGACAAAATTTTTTATTATTTCATTTACTTCGGATTGGTTGTATCCAACCTCTGAAAATAAGGACATTGTAATAGCACTAAATGCCATTGGAGCTGATGTTGGTTTTGTGGAAATTAAGACTGACAAAGGTCATGACTCATTTTTATTAGATGTCCCAGATTTTTTAAGCACTATTAAAAACTACTTAAACACTATTTATTTTAAATAAATGAAAGAAGAATTTAAAGTTATATCACAATTAGTTGAAGAAAATTCAAGAGTCCTTGATGTTGGATGTGGTGATGGAATTCTGATGGAATATTTGTCGAAGAATAAGGTAGTAGATGTTAGAGGACTTGAAATTTCTAAGGAAAAAGTCAAAAAATGTTTATCTAATGGACTAGCTGTAGTTGAAGGTAATGCAGAGCATGACTTAAAACAATTTCCAGATTTATCTTTTGATTATGTTATTCTAAGTCAAACACTACAAGCTTTCATGAGTCCAGAGAAAGTAATTAAAGATTTATTAAGAGTGGGGAAAAAAGTTATTGTAACAATTCCAAATTTTGGACATTGGAAAGTTAGAGTAGATTTACTTTTTAAAGGAGAAATGCCAATTACCAAAAATTTGCCTTATGAATGGTATAACACTCCAAATTTACATATGTGCACAATTCAAGACTTTTATAATTTTTGTAACAATAAAGGGATCAATATTTTTAAAACAATTTCTTTAAATGGACAAAAAACTTCAAAAATTACATCTTCAAATTTAAAATTTAAAAACCTAATATCTGAATTAGGTATTTTTTTACTAGAGAAATAATATGAAAATAAAAATAATAAAATGTTTAGAGGATAATTATTCATATTTATTAATTGATGAAATTACTAAATCTGCTGTTGTGATAGATCCAAGCGAAGCAGAGCCTGTAATCAATCAAATTGAAGGTCTCGACTTAAAATTAAAATTTATAATGAATACTCACCATCATTATGATCACGTAGGAGGCAATAAAGAGCTTAAAAAATTATATAATGCCAAAGTTATCGGTTTTGATCAGGATAAACACAGAATACCTGAAATAGATATATTGGTAAAAAATAATGAAATTTGGAAAGATGGTATGTTTAAAGCAAAAGTTTTTCATATTCCAGGACATACTTTAGGTCATGTATGTTTTTATTTTTTCAAAGAAAATGCATTATTTTCTGGAGATACATTGTTTTCATTAGGTTGTGGAAGAGTATTTGAAGGTACTCATGAAGAAATGTTTAATTCTTTACAGTTATTAAAGAGTTTACCTTTAGATACGGAAATTTATTGTGGACATGAATATACATTAAAAAATTCAGATTTTTGTTTAAAGTATGATTCAGATAATAAGAGACTAATTTCAAAAATTGAGACAGTAAAAAATAAGTTAGCAAAAGGAATACCAACTATACCATCTACTCTTGAAGAAGAACTACAAACCAATATTTTTTTAAGATCAAAAAACGTTAAAAACTTTTCAAAATTGAGAGATTTAAAGGATAATTTCTAGCTTATTCAGCTTGACTAAAATAAGCCCCTGACTATATTGCTGATAATTAAAAACTAGGATTATTAATGTCATACGCAGTTATACAAACAGGTGGAAAACAGTACAAAGTCTCTGCTGGTGAAATTATTAAAGTTGAAAAATTAGCTGATACAAATCCAGAAACTAAAGTGGAATTTAATGAAATTTTAGCTTATGGAGATGATAAGAGCATTGAATTAGGTGCGCCAACTGTAAATGGTGCAAAAGTTGAAGCTGAATTATTAAAAAATGGCAAAGAAAGAACTGTTCTAATTTTTAAAAAAAGAAGAAGAAAAAATTCAAGACGTAAAAACGGACACAGACAACAGTATTCACTAATAAGAATTAACAAAATTTTTTCAAAAGATGGTAAAGTTTTATCAGAGGCTGAAAAGATGAAAAAAATGGAAGTTGTAGTTAAAGAAGCTAAAGAAGAAAAAATTGAGGCTTCAAAATAAATAGGTAATTTATGGCAACAAAAAAAGCTGGTGGATCATCGAGAAACGGAAGAGATAGTGCAGGCCGTAGACTAGGTGTAAAAAAATATGGTGGTGAATTAGTAATTCCTGGAAATATTATTGTAAGACAAAGAGGCACTAAAATTTTTCCTGGAGAAAATGTTGGAATGGGTAAAGACCATTCAATTTTTTCTGTTGTTAAAGGAAAAGTTGTTTTTAAAAAAAGCAAATCAGACAGAACTTACGTATCAGTAAAGCCTAATTAGTAGACAGCTAATTAATTCTGTAAAATCATGAAATTTTTAGATCAAGTTAAGATATTTATAAAAGCTGGAGACGGTGGAACTGGTTCTCCTAGTTTTAGAAGAGAAAAATTTATAGAATTTGGAGGACCTGATGGAGGCGATGGAGGGAAAGGTGGTTCTATTATTCTTGTGTCAGAGAGAAATTTAAACACACTAATTGATTTTAGATATCAACAGCATTTTAAAGCTGAGAGAGGTAGAGATGGAAGTGGAAAAAATAAAACAGGAAGAGGAGGAGAAGATCTATATCTAAAAGTACCGGTTGGAACACAAGTATTTGAGGAAGACAATAAAACCCTGATTTTTGATTTCAAGGAGGAAAATGAAAAATTTGTTGCAGCTATAGGTGGTAAAGGAGGTTTTGGTAACACAAGGTTTAAATCGTCAACTAATAGAGCTCCAAAGAAATTTACAAAAGGTACATTTGGAGAAGAATTCTGGATTTATTTACAACTTAAGACAATTGCTGATATTGGTATCATTGGATTACCCAATGCAGGAAAATCTAGCTTATTAGCATCATTAACAAGTGCCACTCCTAAAATTGCAAATTATAAATTTACAACTTTAAATCCAAATCTAGGTGTCGCAATTTATGACGATAAAGAGATAACTTTAGCAGATATTCCAGGATTAATTGAAGGAGCACATCAAGGAACAGGATTAGGGATTAAATTTTTAAAACATATTGAAAGATGCAAAGCACTGTTGCATCTAATTGATGTATCAGAAAATGATTTAATTAACTCATATCTTCAAGTGAGGGATGAAATGGGTAAATATAGCTCTGAGTTATTAAAAAAGCAGGAAATAATAGTGTTTAACAAAATAGACCTAATTGATGAGAATGAAATAAAAGAAAAAATAAAAGATTTTGAAAAAATTATCAAGAAATCCGCTTTTACAACATCAACACTCGATAAAAAATCAGTATCTGATATTAAATCAACATTGCTTAATTATGTATCTTAAAGACTCAAAGACTGTCGTTATAAAAATTGGATCATCTTTATTGATTAATGACAAAAAAATTATCAGAGAAAAATGGTTGTCAGAATTTGCAAAAGATATTCAAAATTTACAAAAATTAAAAAAAAATATAATTTTGGTTAGTTCAGGAGCAATTGCTTTAGGATGTAAAAAATTAAAACTAAGTAAAAAAAAATTGAAACTTGATAAAAGTCAGGCAGTAGCATCAATTGGCCAAATTGAGTTAATGAATCTTTTTAAAAAAACTTTTAATAAGTCAAAAATCAATCTTTCTCAAATTTTGTTAACACTTGAAGATACAGAAAAAAGAAGGAGGGCTATTAATGCAAAAAGGACTTTTGAGAATTTATTTAGTCTTGGTTTTATTCCAATAGTAAATGAAAATGATAGTATAGCCACTTCTGAGATTAAGTATGGTGATAATGACAGACTAGCTTCTAGGGTTGCACAAATATCAAGTGCAGATTGTTTAATTTTATTATCTGACGTAAGTGGTCTTTACTCTAAAGATCCAAAATTAGACAAAAAAGCTAAATTAATTCGTGAAATTAAAAATATTGACCAAAATATAGAAAAGTTAGCAACAAATAAATCTGGAGAATTTGGATCTGGTGGAATGAAAACGAAGATTGATGCTGCTAAAATTTGTCAATTCTCAGGATGCCATATGGCGATTGCTAACGGCTTAATAAGTAGACCAATTAAAAAAATTTTAACTGAAAATATATGTACTTGGTTTTTGCCTAAAATTTCAAAATTAGATGCGAGAAAAAAGTGGATCATAAGCTCAGTTTCTCCAAAGGGGAAAATAATTATTGATGAAGGTGCATTATTAGCTTTGAATAATGGGAAAAGTTTACTAGCCGCGGGGATTAAGGATGTTCAAGGCAGTTTTAGCAAAGGTGATCATATCAAAATTCTAAACAATAATATGACCGAATTTGCTAGAGGATTAAGTAGTTTCTCTTCGGATGAAATCTTGAAAATTAAAGGGAAGCACTCTAATAAAATAAATGATATTTTAGGTTATATTTCAAAATCAGAAGTTATTCATAAAGATGATATGGTATTAATCAAATGAGTAAAAACTTAGAAAAAATTGGTATAAATGCGAAAATTGCTTTTCAAAACAAAATAAGTGATAAAAAAAAAAATAAAGTATTAAATTATTACATTCAACTTATTAAAAAAAACCAAAATAAAATTTTAGTCGAAAACACAAAAGATATAAAAATAGCCAAATCTAAAAAACTTAAAGAAAATTTAATTAAAAGACTTGCTCTTAATAATGACAAAATAAGCTCAATTATTAAATCAATTGAAACTATTGCAAAATTTAAGGATCCAGTAGATGTTGATATAGAAACCTGGAAAAGACCAAACGGTTTAAAAATAAAGAAAGTATCAATTCCGATTGGTATTATTGGTGTAATTTATGAAAGTAGACCAAATGTAACTTCGGATGTATCTACACTTTGTTTTAAATCTGGGAACTGCGTAATATTAAGAGGAGGATCAGAGGCATATTTTAGTAATAAAATTTTAGCTAATCTTTTTAGAAAATCGTTAGAAAAATTCAAAATAAGTAAGAATTTTGTTCAGTTTATAGAGAATAAAAATAGAAAACTGGTCGACTACATGCTGTCAAAAATGTCAAAATATATAGATGTTATTATTCCAAGAGGTGGGAAAAGTCTTGTAAAAAAAGTTCAAGATTTATCCTCTGTTCCTGTAATTGGACATCTTGAAGGTATGTGTCATACTTATATTGATAAAGATGCAAATCTTTCAATGGCAAAAAAAATATTAATCAATGCTAAATTACGTAATACTAGTATTTGTGGAGCTACCGAGACACTTTTAATACATAAAAATAAATCAAAAAATGTAAATGAGATATTAAATGAACTCACTAAGAGAGGTTGTTCTATTTATGCTGATAGAAAAATTTCCAAATTGTTTAATGGAAATTCAAAATTAGCAAATAATAAAACATGGTCGAAGGAGCATTTATCTGCAAAAATTTCTGTAAAACTAGTAAATAATATTAATGATGCAGTAAATCATATCAATAAATACGGAACAATGCATACTGATGCGATAATTACAAATAATAAAATTTCTGCAAAATTTTTTATAAAAAATATTAAAAGTTCGATAGCTATTCACAATTCTTCAACTCAGTATGCTGATGGAGGAGAATTTGGTTTTGGAGGTGAAGTTGGAATTTCAACAAACAAACTTCCACCAAGAGGTCCTGTTGGACTAAACCAGCTAGTTAGTTACAAATATGAGATATATGGATCTGGACAAACAAGAAAATAAAAAAAAAATTGGTATTCTTGGAGGCACCTTTGATCCAGCACATAAAGGACATTTAAGTATCTCTAAAGAGGCAAAAAAAAGATACGATATTGATAAGATTATTTGGGCGGTTACCAAAAAAAATCCATTTAAAGAGAAAAGTAGTTTAAGTTTAGATAAAAGAATAAATTTTGCAAAAAAAATTTCTAAAAAAAATTCATTTATAAAAGTAAAATATTTTGAGGATAAAATTAAATCAAATAGAACAATTGACCTGATAAAGCATATTAAAAAAAATAATAAAAAAACTGATATTTATTTCATAATGGGAGCAGATAGTTTAATTAATTTTCATAAATGGAAAAACTCTGATTTAATTTCATCTCTTTGTAACATTCTAGTATTTGATAGAGACAGATATAAGGCCAAATCATTAAGTTCTAGAAGCTTTAAAAAGTATAGTAAGAAAAGCTTAAAATTTATAAAATTTAATAAGGTCAATATTTCATCTTCTAAATTAAGAAAAATTTGATACTCTTTTAATAATTAATGGACAAAATCTCTACTCTTCACAAAGATGTGGTCAATCTCTTAGATGCAAATAAAGCCCTAGATATTGTTTCAATAGATTTAGATGGAAAATCATCAATAGCAGATCAAATGATAATCGCTAGCGGGACGTCTTCAAGACATATCCAAGCTTTATCAGAGCAAGTATATGAATACTTAAAAAAAAATGGTGTTACCAATTGTAAAATCGAAGGAAGAGAAAGTAGTGATTGGAAACTTGTAGATGGAATTGATCTTATTATTCATATTTTCAATCCTGAAAAAAGAAAATTTTATGAATTAGAAAAAATATGGTCGGAATTAATTCCTAAAGAAAAAGTAATTATATGATGAAAAAACTTAAAACATATTTTTTATCATTATTTATTTATTTTTTTGTAACTAGTATTGTTGCCGTATCAGAAGAGAATGATATTTATAAAAAAATAGATGTTTTTTCAGAAGTCTTAGATAAAATTAATAAAGAATTTGTTGATGAGGTAAACCAAAGTGATGCAATGGATGCTGCAATCAATGGTGTTCTTCAATCCTTAGATCCTTATTCTGCTTATATGTCACCAGACTCTTATCAAAGTATGCAAACAGAAACGAGTGGAGAATTTGGAGGACTAGGAATTGAAGTGAGCATGGAAGCTGGGGTAATAAAGGTAATAACACCAATGGATGATTCACCTGCGGCTGAAGCAGGAGTTAAAGCTGGTGATTATATAGTAAGAATTAATGATATTCAGGTTCAAGGTAAATCTTTAAGTGAAGCAGTTGACATAATGAGGGGTCCTGTTGGATCAGATATTGAAATAACAGTTAGAAGAAGGGGTGAACGAAAGGCATTAGTTTTTAATATTACTAGAGAAAAAATTAAAGTTTCATCAGTAAAATCTGAGATATTAGGTAATCAAACTGGTTATTTAAGACTTACTTCTTTTAATGAAAACAGTAGTGGTCAAATTAGAGACAAAATTAAAGAGTTTAAAAAAATTGAAAATGTTAAAAATTATATTTTAGATTTAAGAAATAATCCAGGTGGACTACTTTCTCAGGCAATTAAAATTACAGATTTTTTTATAGATAGTGGTGAAATTGTTTCAACAAAAAGTAAAAGAAAATATGAAAGTAGAAAATTCTTTGCAAGAAAAGGTGATATATTAGATGGAGATACAATTGTTGTACTAATAAATTATGGTTCAGCATCTGCATCTGAAATTGTAGCAGGGGCGCTAAAGGATCACAAAAGAGCAATAATAATTGGAGAAAATAGCTATGGTAAAGGCTCTGTACAATCAATCATTCCTCTCAAAAATAAAGGTGCAATAAGATTGACTGTATCTAAATATTATCTTCCATCTGGAAAATCTATATCAGAGATAGGTGTCTCGCCTGATATTGAGGTAGCTGAAGGATCTGATGACTTTAGGTTTAATACTGATACAGACAATCAACTTCAATTCGCTCTAGAGCTTTTAAACGGCTAAAATGAAAGAGAAATATAAAAATTTACCACTTAGAAGTGGTGTTGGGATAGTTGTTTTAAATAAAGAAAATAAAATTTTTGTTGCAAAAAGAATAGATAATAAAAAAAACTTTTGGCAAATGCCACAAGGTGGGGTTGATAAGGGTGAAGACTTTTATGAGGCTGCAATTAGAGAATTAAAAGAAGAAACTAGTATTAAATCAGTAAGTTTAATTAAAAAAATTGATGGCTTACTTACCTACCACTTACCAAATGAATTATTAGGAATTATTTGGAAAGGTAAATTTAAAGGTCAAAAACAACAATGGTATATAATGAGATTTAATGGTGAAGAAAAAGAAATTAATATTAATACAAAACATCCAGAATTTCTTGAATGGAGATGGGTAGATCCAGATAAAATTACTGAACTTGTGGTAGAATTTAAACTACATGTATACGAAAAAATTCAAGAAGAAGTAAAAAAAATTTTAGTTAATTGATTTTAATACTTCAAGTTTTTGATCAAGCAAATATTTTTCCTGATCATTTATATCAGACTTATTAAGTTCTTCCTCGGCAGATTTCTGAATTTCTGAAATTTTTTCTTTATCAATGTCTTTTAAATTTAAAATAAGACTTGTAAGTATAGAAAGATTATTATCTTTAAATTCAATTATTCCATCATTTACATAAAAACTTTCCTCGCCAGACTTTGAAAATATTTTAATTATTCCTGGTTTTAGGAAAGAAATAATAGAAATATGGTCTTTTAAAATCCCTATCTCACCTTCAAATGCAGGGACAACTACCTCAGTGACATCATTTTTTGATAAAAATGATTTTTCAGGGTTTACTATTTCTACAGAATATTCTTCGCTCATTATGCGGCAGCTTCGTTAGCTAAACTCTCAGCTTTTTGAATAGCTTCTTCAATAGTGCCAACCATATAAAATGCAGCTTCTGGTAAGTGATCATATTCACCTTTGCAAATAGCATCAAAGCCTTTGATAGTTGACTCCAAATCTACAAGCTTACCTGGCGAGCCAGTAAATACTTCAGCTACAAAGAAAGGTTGAGAAAGAAATCTTTGTATTTTTCTAGCTCTAGCAACAACTAATTTATCCTCTTCTGACAATTCATCCATACCTAAAATTGCGATAATATCTTGTAAAGATTTATAAGTTTGCAGAACTTTTTGTACTTCTCTAGCAACTCTATAATGTTCGTCACCAACTATTCTAGGATCTAAAATTCTAGACGTTGAGTCTAGTGGATCTACCGCTGGGTAAATTCCAATTTCAGCAATTTGTCTAGAAAGTACGGTTGTTGCATCTAAGTGAGCAAATGAAGTTGCAGGTGCAGGGTCAGTTAAGTCGTCTGCAGGAACATAAATTGCCTGAACAGATGTAATTGAACCTTTATTCGTTGTTGTAATTCTTTCCTGTAAGTTACCCATATCAGTTGCTAATGTTGGTTGATATCCTACAGCTGAAGGTATTCTACCAAGCAATGCAGAGACCTCAGATCCTGCTTGTGTAAATCTAAAAATATTATCAACGAAGAATAACACATCCTGACCTTCTTGATCTCTAAAATACTCTGCAACAGTTAATCCAGTTAAAGCAACTCGCGCTCTTGCACCTGGAGGTTCATTCATTTGTCCATAAACTAATGCTGCTTTAGAACCTTCCCCATCAGTTTTAATAACACCTGAGTCTATCATTTCATGGTAGAGGTCATTTCCCTCTCTAGTTCTTTCTCCCACTCCTGCAAAAACAGAAAATCCACCATGAGCTTTTGCAACGTTGTTAATCAATTCCATAATTAAAACAGTTTTACCAACTCCGGCTCCACCAAATAAACCAATTTTACCACCTTTTGCATAGGGTGCTAAAAGATCAATAACCTTTATTCCTGTAACAAGTATTTCAGTTTCTGTTGATTGATCATTAAATTCTGGTGCAGCTCTATGAATTGGCCAGTTATCTGAACTTTTAACTTCTCCTCTTTCATCAATAGGCTCACCAATCACATTTATAATTCTTCCAAGAGTCTCTGGCCCCACTGGAACTTTAATTGGAGCAGCTGTGTCTGTCACCTCGTCTCCTCTTTTAAGACCTTCTGTTGCATCCATTGCAATTGTTCTGACACTTGACTCCCCTAAGTGTTGAGCAACTTCTAAAACTAATCTATTTCCACCGTTATCGCACTCTAATGCAGTTAAAATTTCTGGTAGTTCTCCCTCAAATTTTACGTCTACTACCGCCCCAATGATCTGTGTTATTTGTCCTTTTCTCATAATTATAAACTTTCTGCTCCTGAAATTATTTCTATTAACTCTTTAGTAATTGATGCCTGACGACTTCTATTATACTCAATAGTAAGTTTGTCAACCATTTCACCTGCGTTTCTGGTTGCATTATCCATTGCACTCATTCTTGAACCTTGCTCGCTAGCTGAATTTTCTAACATCGCTTTAAAAATCTGAGTTGAAATATTTTTAGGTAACAAGTTGCTCAATATCTCATCTTCTTCGGGTTCAAATTCATAGTTATCCTCTGGTGAATTTTCGTCTTTTTCAGATGTTTTTAAAGGAATAATTTGTTGTTCTTGTGGTATTTGAGTAATTACATTCTTAAATTGGTTATAAAAAATTGTACATACATCAAATTCTTTTTTTTCAAATTTTTCAATAACTATCTTACCGACTTTATCAGCATCAAAATAATTAATATTTTTTGACTCTTTAAAAGATATCCTTTCAATAATATTATCACCGTATAGACGTTTTAGTTGGTCATAACCTTTAGTTCCCACTGTAATAATTTTTAAAGTTTTTCCTTCATCTAAAATTTTTTGAAAATATAGTTTAGCTTTTTTAATAATATTTGTATTAAAACCTCCGCAAAGACCTCTATCTGATGTCATTACTACACATAGATGCACTTTATCTTCTCCAGTGCCAGATAAAAGTTTCGGAGCGTTACCAATGTCAGATATACCATTTGATAAGTTTAAAATAATATTATTCATTTTATCAGAGTAAGGTCTGCCTTTCTCAGCACTCTCTTGGGCTCTTCGCAATTTTGCAGCAGCGACCATTTTCATTGCCTTAGTAATCTTCTGTGTAGACTTAACACTTGATATTCTTTTTTTTAGATCGTCTAAACTAGCCATTATTTTTTATGAGTTAAAATCTTTCTTAAGTTGTAAAATAATTTCATTCAATTCTTTTTCTTTATCATCTTCAAGTTTTCCTGAAGCTGTTATTGACTCAATAATATCTGGCTTTTCAGATTTACATTTTTCAATAATTTTACTCTCAAAACTTGAAATATCCTTTTGTTCAATATCATCAAGATGTCCTCTAACTCCACAAAATACAGAAATGACTTGTTCTGCAACTGTCATGGGAGAATATTGGTTTTGCTTTAAAAGTTCAGTTAACTTTGATCCTCTATTAAGTAATTTCTGAGTAGACGCATCAAGGTCTGAACCAAATTGTGCAAACGCAGCCATTTCACGATATTGTGCAAGCTCCAATTTCATGGACCCTGAAACTTTCTTCATCGCTTTAGTTTGAGCAGATGATCCAACTCTTGATACGGATAATCCAACGTTTATGGCAGGTCTTATACCTTGGTTAAAAAGTTCAGTTTCAAGAAATATTTGACCATCAGTAATTGAAATAACATTTGTTGGTATAAATGCAGAAACATCTCCACCTTGAGTTTCGATAATTGGAAGAGCGGTTAATGATCCTCCACCATGCTCATCACTTAATTTTGCAGCTCTTTCAAGTAATCTACTATGTAAGTAAAACACATCTCCAGGATATGCTTCTCTTCCGGGAGGTCTTCTTAAGAGAAGTGACATTTGTCTATATGCAACAGCTTGTTTTGATAAATCATCATATATAATCAATGCATGCATCCCATTATCTCTAAAATACTCACCCATAGTACATCCAGTGTAAGGGGCTAAAAATTGTAAAGGTGCTGCATCTGATGCAGTTGCTGCAACTATTGTTGTGTATTCCATCGCACCAGCTTCTTCTAGTGTTTTTTCAATCTGTCTAACTGTAGATCTCTTTTGGCCTACGGCCACATAAATACAATACAATTTTTTCTTCTCATCACCTGACTCGTTGATTTTTTTCTGATTTATAATAGCGTCAATAGCAACTGCTGTTTTGCCTGTTTGTCTGTCACCAATAATTAACTCTCTTTGTCCTCTTCCAATTGGAACTAGACTATCAATTGATTTAAGACCAGTCTGCATTGGTTCACTTACAGATTTACGTGGAATTATACCAGGAGCTTTAACCTCAACCCTACTTCTTTTTAAACTTTTATCTAACGCACCTTTTCCATCAATTGGATTTCCTAAACCATCAACTACTCTACCGAGTAATTCTTTTCCAACTGGTGTATCAACAATCGCACCAGTTCTTTTTACAGTATCACCTTCTTTAACCGCTCTATCATCACCAAAAATTACAACACCAACATTTTCACTCTCCAGGTTTAATGCCATTCCTTTCGAACCATCAGAGAATTCTACCATTTCTCCAGCTTGAACATTATCTAATCCATAAATTCTTGCTATACCATCTCCTACTGATAAAACTTGACCAACCTCTGTAA
>CABYVH010000023.1 GCA_902522365.1 uncultured Pelagibacteraceae bacterium | reverse complement strand
TAAAAAAGTAAGAAATTATCCTTGGAATAACATTCAAAAGATGGATGGATGGCTACATGGTACCAATCATGATTATCTTAAAAAAATTTCTAAATATTGGACATCAAAATTTAATTGGAAGCTTCAGGAAAAAAAAATCAATAAATTCAATAATTTTACGACCAATATTGAAGGAATTAAAATTCATTTTATCAGAGAAAAAGGAAGTGGGAAAAACCCAACTCCTTTATTAATATTACATGGTTGGCCTGGTAGTGTAGTTGAGTTTTTAGAAGTAATTGAAAAATTAGCTCATCCTGAAAAATTTGGTGGAAACAAAGAAGACTCGTTTGACGTAATTGCACCTTCTCTCCCAGGATTTGGATTTTCAGGATCTTCAAAAAAACCAATAGGTCCTAGAAGAATTGCAAAAATAATGAATGAATTAATGACTAAAAAATTAGGATATAAAAAATATATTGCACAAGGTGGTGATTGGGGAGCGGCTATTTGTAATTGGTTGGGATACGATCATTCAAAATCATGTAGGGCAATACATGTAAACTGTTTAACAATGAGACATCCTAAAGGACCACAAAATAAACCAGAAAAAGAATGGGAAAAAAAATTCATTAAAGATCAAATTATGGAAGAAGGTTATAGAACAATTCAAGCTACTAAACCCCAAACTCTCTCATATTCAATGATTGATAGTCCTGTTGGTGTAGCTGCATGGATTTTAGAAAAATTTCATTCGTGGTCAGATATTAAAAATAACAAGATAGAAAGTGTGTATACGAAAGAAATTTTATTAACTAATATTATGATTTATTTAATTACTAATACTTTTAATTCTGCTAGTTGGATATATTTTGGTAGAAGAGAAGAAGGTGGAAGAAATTTTCCAAAAAATTTTAAAAAAATTAATGTACCTACAGGAATTGCTAAGTTTCCCAAGGAGATGCTTGCATGGCCTCCAAAATCTTATTTAGACAGAATATTTAAAATTTATCAGTTTTCAGAAATGAAAAAAGGTGGACATTTTGCAGCTTTAGAGCAACCAGATATATTGGTCAAAGATTTAAGAAAATTTCTTAGAAGTCTTAAGTATGATCCCTATTCTCATAATGGAAGAGGTGGGTCTTTATAAATTTTAGTCTTCAAGAATTTTTATTTCTTCTGCATCAATCGTTAAACAAACTTCCTCATTAACTTTAAATACGTTATTCGTATCTCCCGATACTACATATAATTTTCCAAGAGTTGAATTAAATATATATTGGTAATTACTTCCTACAAAAGAAGCATTATTTACTTTTGCTAAAATTGAGTTTGAATTTTTTTCTTTACTAATATTTATTTTTTCAGGTCTCAGTGCAACAGAAACGGATCCATTTAAATCTCTTTCACTTTCAATATTTATACTCATTTCTCCTAGTTTTAGTTCATAAATATCAGATTTTTTATTTATTATTTCAGCCTTAACAACATTTGCATCACCAATAAAATTAGCAACAAATTTATTTTTTGGTAAATTGTATAGATCTTTTGGACGTCCTTCTTGAGCAATCACAGCATTATTCATTACTATTACTTTATCTGATATAGCCAATGCTTCTTCTTGATCATGAGTTACATAAATAGTTGTAACACCTAACTTTTGTTGAATTTCCCTAATGTCTTCTCTTACCTGTCTTCTTAGTTTTGCATCTAAATTTGATAAAGGTTCATCAAATAGTAATACTTTTGGCTTAAGCACAATAGCTCTTGCTACCGCTACTCTTTGCTGTTGTCCTCCCGATAATTCAGAAGGCATTCTATTTTCATATCCCTCTAAATTAACGAGTTTTAAAGTTTCTAATGCTTTTTCGATATATTCTTCTTTGTTTACCTTAATCATTTTAAGACCATAAGAAACATTTTCAATTACACTCATATGTGGAAATAATGCATAAGATTGGAATACCATTGATACATCTCTATCTGTTGCAGGTAAGATAGTTACATCTTCATTATCTATTGAAATTTTACCATCTGTAGCTCGCTCAAGTCCTGCAATTATTCTTAGTGATGTAGTTTTTCCACATCCTGAGGGTCCTAATAAAGTTGTCAAAGTTCCAGCTTCAAAAGTGCAGCTAACATTATCAACAGCAACTGTTTCATTAAACTTTTTTGTTATGTTTTCAAATTTTACCTCAGCTTTTTTCATTATCCAAAATTTCCTTGTAAAATACCTGCATTTTCATCTCGTCGTCCTAATTTACGTTGACCTATTATTAATTGCATTAACATTATTGTTATTAACATAACAACTATTAATGCAGATGAATATACTATTGCTAAACCATAGTCATTATTTTCTAATCTTCCTAATATATACGAAACAGCTAAGTCGTAATTTGCACTTACTAAGAAGATAACAGCACTAATTGCTGTCATTGCTCTTACAAAACTAAAAACCAATGATGCTGTTATAGCAGGTTTAAGTAAAGGAAGAATTACATTTCTAAAAGTTTGAGAGCTAGATGCATTTAGAGTTGATGAAGCTTCGTCTAAATGAGGGTCGAGTTGGTTCATTGCAGCTATCCCTGCTCTTACACCAACTGGCATATTTCTAAATACAAAAGCAATCACTAGGATAATTCCAGTTCCAGTAATTTCAAGTGGTGGTACATTGAATGCGAACACATAACTTACACCTATAACACTTCCTGGAATTGCAAAACTTAGCATCGTACCAAATTCAAAAGCATTTTTTCCTCTGAACTTATGTCTTGTTAATAAATATGCTGTTAAAATTCCTATTGCTGCTGTTGGTAATGCTGAAATTAATGCGATCGTAAATGTTGTATTAAAAGAATTCCAGGCTGTTCCAGTCCATAAAAGCCCTCTATCATTTACCCAATCAATACTAAAAGCCTCAATGTAGTGCCTTAAAGTAAAACTATGATCAACTCCCCACATTTCAACAAAACCTCCAAACATAATCATCAAATATATAATGAATGTTAATAATGCCCACGGAAGTACGGTTGAATATATCACCCATTTTGTTTTTTTTGGAAGTTCTGGATGAACTCCACTATCTCCTTTCCCAGAAATTGAAATATAGGATTTTTTTCCTAGCCATTGATTTTGAAGATAAAATACCACTAGAACAACTGATAACAAAATCATCGCTAATATTGCTGCTTTGGTTTCATCATATTGCGCTCCAACAATTGCAAAAAATATTTCAGTGGATAAAACATCATATTCAGCCCCTAGTACTAAAGGGTTACCGAAATCCGCCAAACTTTCTATAAAGCCAAGTAAAAATGCATTTGCTATACCTGGCCTCATTAACGGTAGAGTAACAGTTTTAAAAACTTGCCACTTAGAAGCTCTCAATGTTTGAGAGGCTTCTTCCATTGATGGGCTTACACTTTCAACAACACCTATTAAAACTAAAAATGCAATAGGTGTAAAAGCTAATGTCTGAGCAAACCATATTCCAGGTAAACCATAAATCCATCTTGAAGGCTCAATATCAAATCCCCATTCTAGAAAAGTACTTACTACACCTGTTCGTCCAAATAAAATTATTATTGCTAAACCAATTACAAATGGTGGAGTAATAATTGGTAATACCGATAATATTCTTATCGTTTTTTTAAACCTAAAACTAGTTCTTGCAATTAAAAGAGCAAAAGCTAATCCTAAAACCGTTGATGAAAAAGCAGTAAGTGTTCCCATTGTAACTGTATTCCAAAACACTCCACATGCATAATCACTGTAAAGACAATCTAATCCCCAAATTCCTTTATTAAATATTTTGTCTGAAAAATTGCTTATTTCATACCCACCTTCAGTTCCTTTAAAAGCAACTGCAAACATTCTAAATATTGGAAAGAATACAAATGTAGAAACCAAAATAATTATACTTCCGATACTTCCAACAATAAAATTATCACCATTAAGCCATCCTCGAGAGGATAACCCATGCGTAATATAAAAAATGAATGTACAGCATGTCAAAACTGCACCTGATCCTATTCCAAACTGATTTTCTACGTCGCCAAAAATTGATTGAAAAGTTTCAAAGTTCCATCCTCTAATTCCAATTGAAAATCCTTGAAGAAAAAAATAAAGAAAACCAATTAATCCTGAATATAAAAAAATTTTAGAATAAAGTGGATTATTTTGTGTTAATTTTAATGTAGTTAATGGAAAAAATAGAGGTATTGCTAAAGGTAAAAGCCAGTACTTGTTGTTAATAAATACTTGAGGTAAGGCTGAGCCATAATCTTCTAAAGAGTATTCTATTATCCAGTTTATTGAGAAAAACCCGTCACCAGTTACATACCAAGGGAAGATTAGAAAACCCAATCCTCCTATGAGCATCCAACCGATAACGAGTCCTCTCATTAATTCCTAAAATTATCTAGGAATTACAGATACGTCGGTATCCCACTTACCTAACAGTCCAGCTCTTGTGTTTTTATCGCCATAAACTGCAAAGTCATAATCAATCAAATTAATAGTTGATAAATCTGGGGCATCTGGATCAGCTTGCGCTTTAGTATTTGCTGGTACCTGTAAAGATTTTCCTGAAGTGAAAACCATAGTTTGAATTGCGGGACTTAAAGCCCAGTCATAAAACTTTTTAGCTTCCTTCATATTTCTTGCACCTGCAATAATACTCATAGATCCAACTTCATAACCTGTTCCCTCTTCAGGAGACACAGTTACAACGGGTAAACCTTTTTTAGTTTGTTTAACTCCATCGTGCTGGAAACAAATACCTATTAAATTTTCACCTCTACCAGTTGCTTTAATTGGAGCAGATCCTGATTTAGTATAAGTGTTTATATTTAAATGAAGTGCTTTCATATAATCCCAACCTTTATCTTCTCCAAAAATTTGAAGAATTGTTGCTAAAGTTGTGTAAGCAGTTCCAGATGAATTTGGATTTGCTACTTGGATTTCTCCCTTGTAAATAGGTTTTGTTAAGTCCATCCATGATTTTGGAGCTGGTAAACCTTTTTTAGCTAAAAGATCTTTATTATAACCAAATCCTAATGCACCAACATAAATTCCTACAGATTTAAAATCTGCATTTTTTGCTTGGTTTTGTGCGGCAGGTAATAAATCATTAAAGTGAGTTGACTTATATTTTTCAGTTAAGTTTTCTTGGGCAGCTGTTAAGTGTGGATCTCCAGTTCCACCAAACCAAACATCTCCCTTTGGATTTGACGACTCTGCTTTAATTTTTGCAAAAGTTTCACCACTACTTGCTCTTGTCATAGCAACTTTTGTACCAGTTTCTTTTTCATAAGCTTGCTCAAGCATTTCACAAACATCTATTTCAACACTGCAATACATAGTTAATTTTGCAGCAGAAGCTTTGTTTGTTAATCCGAACAATGTAAATGAAAAGACTAGGACTATTGAAGCTAATTTTATTATATTTTTCATATATCCTCTCTTTTTTAATTGGTTGATGGTATTAAATTATAAAATTAAATGTTACAAAAATATTAATTTTGATTAGAAAAATACAATTTCTAGTTTAGTTTTAGAAAAATTTATGGAAAAAAATAAACTTAAAAAAATAATAATTGAAATTTTTAAAAAATATAAACTTTCAAAAAGTCATTCTGCAATTTGCGCTGAAGCAATTATTAATGCAGAATTAGTCGGTGCCCCAACTCATGGACTATCAAGATTAAAGATGTACTGCGATCGTATCCAAAAAAAACTGATTAATCCAAGACCTAAAATCAAACTAAAAAATATTTCCCAATCTGTTACTCATATAAATGCTGATGACAGCATTGGATTTGTTGCTGCAGATACAGCAATAAAAAAAGCCATAAAAAATGCTAAGAAAACAGGGATAGGATTGGTTGCAGTCAAAAACAGTGGCCATTATGGAATGTCGGGATATTACGCTGAACAAGCTGTAAAAAAAAATATGATCGCCTTAGTATTTACTAATGCACCGCCTGCTATTGCTCCACATGGTGCTATAAAATCTTTGTTTGGCACAAACCCTATTTGCTTTGGATCGCCAACTGGTTCTAAAATTCCATTTATATTGGATACATCTGTCTCAATGATTAATAGAGGCAAAATAAGAGTTGCATCAAGATCTAATTCAAAAATACCTGAGGGTGTTGCTTTGGATAAATTTGGTAATCCAACAACTGATGCTAAAAAAGCACTTGAGGGTGTTCAACTTCCCATAGCAGGGTTTAGAGGATCAGGACTTGCGTGGATGGTCGATATATTAAGTGGTGTTTACACAGGAGGTAATCACGGTGGGAAAGTTAAAGATCCGTTTGATGATTTTTCTGGCCCACAAAATATTGGTCATTTATTTATTGTGATGAAAGCAAACTTATTTCAATCTAATTACAAAAAAAGAATAAAAGAAAACATAAAAATAATTAAAAAACTTCCTAAATTAAAAGGACTTAAAGAAATATTATATCCAGGAGAAAACAAGTTAAGAAGATTTAAAAAGAATTATAAATCTGAGATTAAAATTCCAGATAATATTATGGAGGATATTCGTATTCTATTGAAATAGATTAAATTGTTAACCAGCTCGTCCTAGATAATTCACCATTATAACCCCAGTTACAATTAAGCAAATACCAATTAATCCATAAATATTAGGAACTTGGTTATATTTTAATATCCCAAACAAAACTACACCCGCAACTGTTAGCCCGCTGTAAGTTGAATAACTAAATGCTACAGGTATCACTGACATTGCTTTTGCCAAAGAAAACATTGTAACACTCATTAAAAGCAAACAAGCAATAGTTGGTGTCAGCTTTGTAAAACCATCTGAAATCTTTGCAAAACTGTTTGCAGCTATTCCGGTTATGATTCCTATAGCCAAAATTAGATATCCTGCAAATGGTTTCATAATAATATTATTAACTAATTATTAATTTTTACAATAACTGATATGCACATATAAAGCTTAGTTTTTGATTAGATGAGAGTTTGATTAAAATTAATTGGATATAAAATATCCAATTGATCCTAAGAAACAAAAAATTGATAAAATGATTACTCTACTCTTTATATTTTCTTTTTTTTCTTTTTTGGCTAATCTGAGTTTAAGAGCACTGATATCTACTTTTTGAGGGGTATCAATATTTACGTCACCTGTTAATTGAGAAGAATTTTCAATATCAGATGCTCTTAAGTTTTTATTATAACTCATGAGAGATCATTAAAACACAATTAAATCATGATAAAATTTAATCAGTGTCCAAAATGGGTTGCAAATAATTATTTTGTGTCCATTTTGGGATTGTGTGTCTAAAATGAATTGCGGGAAATTTAATGATAAAGTTAAAAGAGTTTAAGGAAAATAAGTTAAATAAATTATTTAGAGAAAATTTTAGAATAATAGCTCCAAGTTACATCAAACTCTTGTCGGAGTGGATGAATTCTTCATATGAAACATTCCATGACATAGATAAATATAGAATTATTCTTTACTTAATTAACAAAGATTTTGAGCAATACATAAAAACAAATAAAGTAGAAAGTTACGATAATTTTTTTTTGTATGACAAATCATTGGAATTAGATCGAATAAATATAATTGAAATATCTAAAAGTTTAAATATTCCAAAAGAAAGTACCCGAAGAAAAATCATAGACCTTGAAAAAATTGGAGTTCTACAAAAGACAGGAAAAAAAATTTATATAGATAGATCTGCATACAGATTAGTTCAGCCTAAAAATACTCTTAAAAATTTAAGTGCCCTTTTAGTAAAGATCTCTGAAATATTTGAAAATAAGAAATTAACTAATAAATCATTTAATATTGATGAAATGTCTACTCTTATAAAGGATAATTTTTCATATTGTTGGTACTATTTTTATAAATTTATTTTTACATTAACAACTAGATGGAAAATTCAGTTAGGAGATCTTGAAACATATTCTGTTGGGATGGTTATAGTATGCCATTCAATCAATGCAAGTGACGCCCTTAGTAAGTCTGAAGGAAAAAATTTAGATTTTGTAGAATGGAATAAAAATTTCCTAAAAAATAAAGATATTGGCGTTAATACAATGTCAATTTCAGAAATAACTCATATTCCTAGACCAACAGTAGTTAGAAAATTAACTTACTTATTAAAAAACGATTATATAGTTGTTAATAAAAAGAAACAATTTTCAATTAATATGCAAGGTAAAGCTTTAAACGATACATTGAAATTACAACAGCAAAACTTCCTGTCTTTATCTTATTTAATTTCTAAGATTTTTGAGCAAATCGATACTAATTAAGCCCTAATTATACCTTCTTAGAATAAAAATTAAAATAAATCCCGTTATGTACATTATAAGAGCATATGCCGCTGTTGGAATGATGTAGGTGATATCGCTAAATATTTGTGTAGCCACAAATATTGCTAATGTTCCATTTTGAAGTCCACACTCAATTGAAATACACTTTCTTTGTTTTATGCCAGTAGCTAATAGCTTTGCTATATAATATGCCAATGTCATCATAACTATGTTGAGAATAAGGACTGCTATACCTGCTTGTTTGAAATAATTTAAAATATTATCTTTTTCTTCAATTAATATTGCTGCAAAAACAATTACAAATAAAATAAATGTAATCTTCTCGATTATAGAAATATTTGATGAAATGAAATTCTCTGCAAATTTTCTAATTATCATTCCTAAAACTACGGGCACTGTAACAACTAGAGCCATTTTTAATGCAATTCCAGTCATGGTGATATCAGAAGATACATTTGTAACTCCTAATAAATCAGCTGATTTAAAAATAATAAAGGGTACTGAAATAATGCTAATCAAACTTATTATAGCTGTTAATGAGACAGATAACGCAACATCTCCATTTGCAAATTTTGTCATTACATTAGAAGTAACGCCTCCAGGTGCTGCAGCAATAATCATAACGCCTACAGCGATTTCAATTGGTAAATCTAATATTAATACAATTATAAACGCAACTATTGGTAAAAGTATCAATTGACAGACAAAGCCAATTATAAAATCTTTAGGATTATTGATTACTCTCAAAAAGTCACGTCCCTTCAATCCTAATCCAAGACCTAACATTATAAGAGCTAGCGCGATCGGAGCTATTTTTGTAACTACTTCCACTATTTATCCTTATATTAATAATACTATATTAGTTTTTTTATTAATTTAGTATATATAAATTCAAATGCTTTCAGATAAATCAACAGTCTGTCCATTCAATTTACTTGATATCGCTCATCAAAAAAGAGGAGCCAAAGCAGCAATCGTAAATGCAGGCAAAAGACTTCCTATGCTATCTATAATGGATTGCGTAAAAGAAAAATTGATCATCCCTGTTTTTATAGGTGATGAAAAAGAAATTAAAAAAACTGCTGAAGAGTTAAAATTCGATATCTCCGAATATGAAATAATAAATGAGCCAGTTGAAAATAACACTGCCAAAATTGCGGCAAAGCTCGCTGGTGATGGAAAAGTAAAAATAATTGTTAAAGGTCATATACACACTGACATTTTAATGAAAGAAGTTCTGTTACGAAAATATAATTTGATTGGTAAAAAAAGATTGAGTCATATTTGGCATATGACTTTAGATAAAGAGGATAAACCATTAATAATAACTGATGGTGCTCTGAACGTTAATCCAAATGTTAAAACAAAAATGCATATTTTAAAAAATGTAGTTGATTTTTGTCATAGAATAAAAATAGCAAGACCAAAAGTCTCCATTCTTTCTGCAACAGAAGAAGTTTTAGACAGCATGCAAAGTTCACTTGATGCTAAAGAAATATGTGAATTAGCTGAAAAAGAGAGTCTTAATGCAGATATATTTGGACCTCTGGCATTTGATAATAGTGTGTCAAAAAAATCCGCAGAGATAAAAGGTATAAAAAATATAGTTGCAGGAGATGCAGATGTATTGTTAGTTCCAAATGTTGAAGCAGGTAACGCTCTAGTTAAAATGATGATTTATTTTATGGGAGCGTGTGCGGCAGGAGTGGTTATAGGAGGAAAAGTTCCAGTGGTAATTACTAGTAGATCAGATGATGCGACAGCAAGGCTAGCATCTATTGCGGCAGCTGTGGTAGCTTTGGATTAAATGAATATTGAAAAAAAATAATAATTAAATTAGGATTTAGACATGGCAATAAATTATTTAAAAAAATCACCCAAAACATCTTCTACTGATGATACAAAAACAAGAGAGATTGTAGAAAATATTCTAAAAGATATAGAGAAAACAAAAGAAGAGGGATGTATCGAGTTATCAAAAAAATTTGATAAATATGAAGGAGAAGTAGTAGTTACAAGAGAAAAAATTGAACAAATTAAAAAAAATTTAGATCCTAAAACCAAAGACGACATTCAATTCTCTCATGAAAGAGTAAGAAATTTTGCTGAAGCACAATTAAAAAATTATGGCCAAGATTTTGAAGTAGAACTTTCAGATGGATTATATGCTGGACAAAAATTAATTCCTGTTAATACAGCAGGTTGTTATGTACCTGCAGGAAGATATGCTCACATAGCATCTGCAGTAATGAGTGTTACTACAGCTAAAGTTGCTGGTGTTAAAAATATTATTGTTTGCAGTTCACCAAAACCTGGTGTTGGAGTTCATCCCGCTATTGTTTATACCGCTGACTTATGTGGAGCAGATGTAATAATGAATTTAGGTGGAGTTCAGGCTATTGCTGCAATGACTTATGGTCTTTTTGGTAATGCACCTGCTGATATGCTTGTTGGTCCTGGAAATCAATTTGTTGCAGAGTCAAAAAGAATTTTATTTGGCAAAGTAGGTATAGATTTATTTGCTGGTCCTACAGAAATTGCAGTTATAGCAGATGAAACAGCTGACCCAGAATTAGTTGCTTTCGATTTAGTTGGACAAGCTGAGCATGGTTACAATTCTCCTGCATGGTTATTTACTACAAGTAAATCATTAGCTGAATATGTAATGAAAAGAGTGCCAGAATTAATTGCAGACTTACCAGACTTACCAAGAGAAAACTCTGGTGCAGCCTGGAGAGACTATGGGGAAGTTATTTTATGCGATACAGACGAAGAAATGGCTAAAATTAGTGATGAATATGCTCCTGAACATTTAGAGCTACAGACTAAAAACCTTCAATGGTTTCATGATCGATTAAAAAACTACGGATCATTATTTATTGGAGAAGAAACTACAGTTGCTTATGGTGATAAATGCTCTGGAACAAACCACATTTTACCAACAAAAGGTGCTGGAAAATATACAGGCGGTTTATTTGTCGGAAAATTCATTAAAACATTGAGTTTCCAAAGAATGACAAAGGAATCAACTAAAGAAGTAGGTGCAGCTTGTGCAAGAATTTCAAGATATGAAGGCATGGAAGCTCATGCTCGAACTGGAGATGTAAGACTTAGAAAATACGGATTTTCAAATTAGTTTTAAACTCTAGAAATTAATAAAATTGTAACTCCAACTACAAAAACAATAATACCTAAAATTTCTGTTAGTTTTACTTTTTCCTTAAATAAATATTTTGAGGAAAAATAACTAAATAATAATTCGATCTGACCAACTGCTCTTACAAAGGATGCTTGGATTAATGTAAATGCATAAAACCATGAGAGAGATGCAAAAAAACCTCCAATGCCAATTAACATACAGTCGTATTTATCGTTATATAGTTTTTTAAATTCTTTTTTTTCAAAGACTAAAAGATATATCGTTAAAATAATCGTCGGAATTAATAATCCAAAAAGTAAAGTTGATATTACTTTTTCAAAATTTGAATTAAAATTTTCTAATGATAATGCAGCAGATCTAAAATAAACAATGCTCAGAGCTAAGAATAAACCAGATATAAGTCCAATTAATGTTGTTTTTGAAAATATGTTTTGAAGAAATAATTTTAAATCTTTTATAGATAAAATTATTACACCTAGAGTTGATATTATAATTCCACTTATGCCTAGCTTACTTAATTTTTCATTTAAAATTAAGTATTCAAATATAGCAACTTGTACGACTTCTGTTTTACTTAGTGAGGTTCCAACAACAAAATTTGAGAACCTAAATAAATATAATAATACAAAAGTAAATATTACTTGAAAAATTGATGCTAAAGTTACATTTATTAAAAAGCCTGGTTGATTAAGTATTTCATGAACTATAGAAACTTCTCTGAAATATATAAAAAACAAGACTAATGCTAAAGGCAGAGCAAAAGAAAACCTAACATAAGTAGATGCTATAGTTGAAACATTTTTATTAATTTTTTTTTGAAATGAAGACCTTAGATTCTGAAAAAAAGCCGCAATAACTGTAACAACTATCCAATTCATATTAAATAATTAATGAAACAATAATATTTAAAAAAATTTAAATTCTTCTTCCGTTTTCGTCAAAAATAAAAATATCTTTAGAGTCAAAATTAATCTGATTTTGAAAATCTTCCTGACTAGAAATTTTTGCACTAAGTTCTAGGTTGTCGTTACTCATGTATACAATCTTTTCATTACCTAAATTTTCAACAAGATCAATTTTAGGTTTAAATTTAAATTGTGATTCATTAGATAAGTTAAAATGCTCAGGTCTTATTCCTAAGAAATATTTCTTTTTATCAAATTTAGTTTTTTCAAAAGTTATTTCATTGCCTAAAAAAATAATTTTATTATCTGAAATTATATTTTCATTATTTAAAGGTAAAATATTCATTTTTGGGGTTCCAATAAATTGGGCTACAAAAATATTTGCTGGATTATTGTAAATTTCGTCTGGAGTTCCAACTTGTTCAATATTACCAAGATTTAATATTACAATCCTATCTGCTAAAGTCATTGCCTCTACCTGATCATGAGTAACATAAATCATATTTGTTTTAATTTGATTATGTAATTTGGAAATCTCAACTCTCATTTCTGATCTTAGTGCTGCATCTAAATTTGATAAAGGTTCATCAAATAAAAATATTTTTGGATTTCTTGTAATTGCTCTTCCAATTGCAACCCTTTGTCTCTGCCCTCCTGACAATTGTTTGGGTCTTCTTTCCAGCAATTCCTCTATCTTTAGAATTTTTGCTGCCTGCATAACTTTTGTTTGGATTTCTTCTTTAGATCTCTTTTCTATCTTTAGCCCGAATGACATATTTTCATAAACATTCATGTGAGGGTAAAGAGCATATGATTGAAACACCATTGCAGTTTGTCGTTTGGAAGGATGTAGATCGTTTATTTTTTGATCATTAATAAATATTTCACCTTCATCAATCTGTTCTAAACCTGCGATCATTCTTAACAAAGTTGATTTTCCACATCCAGATGGCCCAACCAGTACAAGAAATTCATCATCCTTGCCGGATAAATTGAAGTCTGTAATAATCTTATTGGAGCCAAAAGATTTATGTACTCCAGTAAATTTTATATTTGCCATTTTAGCCTTTAATATTATCTAAAACATCTATGCCGATTTGTTTTAGAATGTGAAGTATATCAATTGGTACCCAATTTTCACGGATTTTTCCTTCATCATGATGGTAAAAATCCATAACACGCATTGTTAATTTTTGCTTATTTGCCTTATATCCAAGCCAATCATTTGAACCGTAATATGCCTCTAGACTATGCCATCCTGCACATAGAGAAAATTTTCCATCTCCTATCTCGCAGTAATGACCCAGTTTAAAATAATCTCTTTCAGTAAATGATTTTCTAAAAGGTAATTGATGCATATCAATAAACCCCTCTAGTGATCTTGAAGTACCTATTCCACATGGACCATACCAGATCATTTTATCATGCCAATATTCTTTTTGAGGATGATTTAATAATCTATTTTTTAATTCCTCATTTGATAAGTTTTCTTTTTCAGGTTTCAAATTAAGACTTCTATTCATAGAGAGTGCTTGTTTTAAATTAAAATTGGATACCTCCATATTTTTTTCATAAAAATTTACTCCATCAGTATTTATAGGTGGAAGCCAAGCTCCCTCAGAGCCTCTAGATGGATTGATCGAAGATATGCCACACTGTCTTAAAAAATCCATCACATCAATTAAAATATGACTTTCTACTATTTTTGTTTCTTTGAGCTCATGAATTTCACAACATCTAAGATTAATCATTTTATCATTTGGTTTTATTCCTAACCAAGGTTTTGTAAAATATCCTGAAAGGACTGAGTATGAACCTACTAAAACCTTGTCTCTAAAAGCACCACCAACAACAATATTCTCTCTTCTTTCAAGATCAGGAAAAGCCTCAAATAAAGGTATAAAGATTTTTTCTTTAAGATTTTTAAGTCCCTCAAATTCATTTATTGGATAAAAACTATTTATCTTTACATCATTTATAAATGCTTCATCTAAATTCTTGTCTATTTCACTTACACCTGATGTAATAATTTTATTAAGATAACCTCGGATTAAATTTTTATTTTGTAAATTTTTTTCTGGTGACAGAATAATGTCTTGAACATTAGTTTTTGTTTTTAGTCCTGTATCAAATTGTTCTATTTGCATATATTTATTTATTGGAAATAATCGTGTATCACAATATTATAATTAAAAAAATATGAATATTAGATTAGCAAAATTCAAAGATTTAATTCCTAGTAGTTTGCCATTTGTTGAGGGTAAACTAGATGGACACAAAGAAAGAAAAAATTATTCTATTTTAGGTCCAGGTGTCGCAGAAGACGCTGACCAATCAATAAAAATATCTGAACCCCATGGTTTTAATTTAGGTGCAGTATCAGCAAAACCCTTTAATGGATCGGGTTTACATAGCCATTTAACAGCAGAGGTATTCATAATATATTCAGGTAAATGGAGATTTTATTGGGGGTCTGAAGGTAAAGATGAAACGATTTTAAATCCAGGAGACATTATTTCAATGCCAACAAATATGTTTAGAGCATTTGAAAATGCTGGTGAGGAAGAAGGCTTAATTTTTGTTGTACTAGGAGGTGATGATCCAGGAATTGTCACTTGGATACCTGAGGTATTAGAGAAAGCAAAAAAGACAGGTATGGCACTTTTAGATGATAATTCATTAATCGATCTAAATATTAAAGCAATACCAAATGGCAGGAGATTATTAAAACCTATATCTAATGATGAAATAAAAAAATTTAATAATTACAAGTTAGATCAATTACAAAGTAATATATCTACTCTTAATAATAGAATAGAAAATGAATTGAATATCGGAGATAATATTAAAATTTCACATATACTAGGAAACATATTTCAAGATAAGTCTATTAATCCAATAATAAAACAAGATACAGGTTTTAGTTTGAGTTGTTTCAAATCAAAAAAAGGCAGAGTTGAAAATTTGATTTTCAATAAACCTACAATACTTTTTTCACAAAAAGGAAATTGGAAAATTGAAATGGAAAATTTATCAAAAGAAATAAATTTTAAAGATACTATTTCAGTTCCATTAGGTGTGAATGTTAATATTGAGATTAATGAAAGTGAAGTTTCATATCTTAATTGTGTATCAAGCATCTAATGAGAGGTTTTGATAAAAAATATAAAGATTTTCCAGACTTTATTATAAAAATCACAGAACAAATTTGGGAAAATAAAGATGTCGAGTCAATTGGTGACTTTTATACCAATGACATACCTGTTAGATCACCATTTGGTGTTACATATGGAAACAAACCAGTTATAGATGCAACCTATTCAACTTTAAAAGAATTTCCAAACAGGCAGTTATTAGGTGAAGACGTTATTTGGAATGGAAATGATGAAATAGGATATCACTCATCACATAGAATTTTAAGCAAAGGAACTCATCTTGGAAAAGGCTTTTATGGTGAACCCACTGGTAAAAATATTTATTATAGGGTTATTGCTGATTGTGCTTGTAAGAATAATCAAGTTTATGATGAATGGATCGTTAGAGATCAAGGAGCAATGGTCAGACAGATTGGTTATTCCCCAGAGGAGTTTGCTAGAAAAATGATTGAAAAGGAAGGAGGCCTATCAAATTCAAGTAAATTGTATGATGCTAATTCTGATAAAAATTCAGATTATAAAGCAGAGAGTTATAAAGATGGATCAATCGCTGAGAAATATACGCAGGTTTTAAGTAATATCTTTAATAATAGTTACGAATATGAAGATTATGACAGAGCTGCAAATTTGTTTTGGCCAGGAAATAAACTTGGTCACGGAAGAGAAGATATTATTGAAAAATGGAATTCCATTAAGAAAATTTTCACAAATATAAAATTTAGTATTGAGCATGTTGGATTTTTAGAAGAGCCAGAGAGAAATCCAAGAGTGTCAGTCAGATGGTTTTTAGAAGGGGAGCATGCTAATGAAAGTGATGAATATGGTAAAGCATCAAATAAAAAAATATTTATAATGGGTATTAACCATGCTGAATTTAATAATAACTCAATTATTAGAGAATGGGTTTTATTTGATGAAGTTGCTATATGGAAACAAATATTATTGAACCATGGTTAAAATAAAAACTACACATGTTGGTAGCTTACCAAGATCAAACGAACTCTCCAGTCTTCTAGCCTCTAAAGATAATCAAGAAAAAATAGATATTAGCAGCTTTGATGCATTGGTTAAAAAAAATGTATCTGAAGTTGTAAAAAAGCAAATTAATACCGGAATAGATTCTGTGAGTGATGGAGAGATGTCAAAAATAAGTTACGCAACTTACATAAAAGATAGAGTTGATGGTTTTTCTGGTGAAAGTGAAAGAAAGGCTCCAAAAGACTTAGATGATTTTCCATCTTTTAAAAAAAAACTTATCCTATCTGGTGGAACTCCAACTTATAAGAGACCGTGTTGTACAAGTGAACTTAAAATAAAAGATGAAGATTCAATTAACAAAGATATTCTAAATTTTAAAAAAGCCTTAGAAAAAAATTCACATACTGATGGATTTATGAATTCACCATCTCCAGGAGTTATATGTAATTTTTTACCAAACAAGTTTTATAAAAATGATGATAAGTATCTTGAGAAACTATCAGATATAATGAAGTTCGAATATGAGAAAATAACTGAGAGCGGCTTATCTATTCAAATTGATTGCCCGGATCTCGCATTATCAAGGCATATGATTTACAAGGAAATTTCTGAAAAAGATTTTTTGGAAAGAGCTAACAAACATGTGGAAGTTTTAAATAATTCATTATCAAATATAGATCCATCTAAAGTAAGAATGCATATTTGCTGGGGTAATTATGAAGGACCTCATACTCATGATATCGGTTTAGATAAAATAATTGGATTAGCTTTTAAAGCCGATGTTAGTAAATATTTGATAGAGTCTGCTAACCCTAGACATGCTCATGAATGGGAAGTATTTGAAAATATAAAAGTACCCAAAGATAAGATGATTATTCCAGGGGTTATTGAGTCTACTTCTAACTTTATTGAACATCCAGATGTTGTAAAACATAGAATTTTAGCTTTTTCTAGAGTACTAGAGCCAAATCAATTAATGGCAGGAACAGATTGTGGATTTAGTACCTTTGCAGGCTATGGAAATGTAGATGAAGATATTGTTTACAAAAAACTTGAAGCACTTGTCGCAGGTGCTGAACTTGCGTCAAAACAAATCTAATTTTTACTTTTATAAACTTAAGCGTATATGTATATTTTTGGTATGTAAAACTTATTAATATTAACAAAAGAGAGAATAATATGAAAAAAATACTATTTACTTTA
>CABYVH010000022.1 GCA_902522365.1 uncultured Pelagibacteraceae bacterium | reverse complement strand
ATATTCTAAAAAGGGGTAATGATAGAATATTAGTTGAATTACCAGGTTTAGATGATCCAAATAGAATTAAATCTTTACTTGGAAAAACAGCAAATCTCACATTTCAATTTATTTCTCAAAATAATGAAGAGTCGTTTGGAACTGAAAAATTATCTTTCGAAGATGGTTCCAGAGATGCAATTGTTAGTAAAAGAATAATTTTAAGTGGTGATAACCTAGTTGATGCAAAGCCAACAATGAATTCACAAACAAATGAAACAGTAGTTTCATTTAGTCTAGACAGAGTGGGTGCCAAAAAATTTGGTAAAGCAACTAGTACTGGAGTTGGCAAACAATTGGCAATAGTATTAGATGGTAAAATAATTAGTGCTCCTTCGATTAGAGAGCCAATCATTGGAGGTTCTGGACAGATCTCAGGTGACTTTACTTTTCAATCTGCAACAGATCTTGCTTTACTACTTAGATCTGGAGCTTTGCCTGCACCTTTAAATATTATTGAAGAAAGAACAGTTGGACCTGACTTAGGTCAAGACTCTATAGACGCTGGTATTTTATCCTTGTTTATTGGTTTCTTGTTAGTAATTTTATTTATGATTTATAAGTATAGAGCGTTTGGATTAATCGCTAATTTAGCATTAGTTTCAAATCTCTTTTTATTAATTGGTATTCTAACTTTATTTGAGGCGACATTAACTTTGCCAGGAATTGCAGGTATTATATTAACAGTTGGTATGGCAGTAGATGCGAATGTTTTAATTTTTGAACGTATTAAAGAAGAGACTAAAAATGAAAAAAATCCAATAATAGCTTTTGATGCTGGATATACAAAATCAAGAACAACTATTTTAGATGCAAACATTACAACACTAATTGCTGCGTTCATTTTGTTTTTTATGGGATCAGGACCTGTAAAAGGTTTTTCTGTAACTTTAGGCGTCGGTATTTTGACTACTTTGTTTTCAGTCTATTTCATAGCAAGACTGTTAACTTCTTTGTATGTGGTGAAAAATAAAGATAAGGAGCAGTTACTTTAAAATGAATAATATTTCTTTTAATAAGTTTTATAGAAAATTTAATATATTGTCACTTATCCTAATAGTAATTTCATTAGTATTTTTAATTTTTAAAGGTTTAAATTATGGTGTTGATTTCAAAGGTGGTACTTTAATTGAATTAAGAACTACAGATAAAACAAATAACATTAGTCTTATAAGAGATAGCTTTAATCAAATGAATTTAGGAGACGTTTCAGTTAAAAAATTTGGTAATGAGACAGACTTTATTGTTAAGTTTGAAAAGCAAAATTCAAATGATCCTGAATTTATTAAAAATATTAAAAATAAACTATCTAGTTCCATTGGTGAAATCGACTTTAGAAGAGTAGAAAATGTTGGTCCTAAAGTAAGCTCAGAACTTTTAAAATCTGGAATAATAGCTATAAGTTTGTCACTTGCAGCAATGCTTTTGTATATCTGGATACGTTTTGAATGGCAGTTTAGTTTAGGAGCTATTTTAGCTATATTTCATGACGTTATTATTACATTGGGCTTATTTTCTATTTTCTCACTTGAAATAAACCTTTCTATCGTAGCAGCTGTTTTAACAATTGTTGGTTATTCAATGAACGATACTGTTGTTATATTCGATAGAGTAAGAGAAAATTTAAGAAAGTATTCTGATATTAAAATTTTTGACTTAACTAATATTTCAATTAATGAAACTTTATCTAGAACAATAATCACATCTGTAACTACATTGTTAGCTCTCTTATCAATCTACTTATTTGGTGGTGAAATACTCAAAGGCTTTTCTTTAGCAATGATATTAGGAGTTATTTTTGGAACTTACTCCTCAATTTATATCGCAAATCCTATTCTAGTTGCACTGAATGTTAGCCAAAGAACAATAGTTAAAGAGGAAGAAAAAAATTAATATAGGTTTTGAGCTATTACCATCGTTAGAAGCATTGGCAATGATAGAAGCGTATTTGTTCTAGAAAAAAGCATCGCTGTTTTTGCAGATTTAGCCTTAATGTCAGCTTCAACCTCCACAATACCTAAAGCTTTTTTCTGATTAGGCCATATTACAAACCACACATTAAATGCCATTATAATTCCTAACCACATACCAATTCCTATGGCAGTTGCTTTTCCACCACCTGATCCAATTCCCAATGTCATAGCTTGATGAACATAACCGTTTAAATAAGCTAAAATAAGTCCTGATACTACTGTAACTAAAGCTGCCCATCTAAACCAAAAAAGAGCTGCAGGAGCTATAACTTTTCCAATAGCTGGTTTTTGTTCGTCTGGAATTTTTGCCATGTTAGGTATTTGAACAAAATTAAAATACCAAAGTAATCCAATCCACATAATTGCAACAATCACATGAATATATCTAAATAACCAACTCCAAAAAACTTGATCAATATCAAATCCATCATTACCAAAATATAAACCTAGAAAAAGTAAAATAGATAGACCTAACGATAGATGTATCGTCTTTGACAAAGACTGTAAGATTCCGCTCATTCTTAATTTAATATATAACACTTTTATTAAAAAAAATTAACCTTTTTTTTAGCCGAATTTATTAAAACCGCGTCCATATTGCTTTTTAATAACAAATAAAAATACATTAAATTGGTGTTAATTAAATTTATGAATTTTGAATTACCTAAACTTGACTATTCTAAAAATGGATTAGCACCTATAATGTCAGAAGAGACATTAGATCTCCATCATGGCAAACATCATCAAACATATATAACAAACTTAAATAATTTTATTAAAGACACTGACATGTCAGATAAATCTCTTGAAGAGTTAATATTGTTAAGTTCTAAGGATAGTTCAAAAATGGGTATATTCAACAATGCTAGCCAACATTGGAACCATAATCTTTTTTGGAAATGCATGAAACCTAACGGAGGTGGTAATATGCCTCCTAAGTTGGAAAAAAGAATTATTTTGGACTTTGGTAGTATAGAAGAATTTAAAAAACAATTTAAACAAGCAGGGATAACTCAATTTGGGTCTGGTTGGTGCTGGCTATCAATTAGTAATGGAAAATTAGTTGTAACTAAGACAGCTAATGCCGCAAATCCTCTAGTAGATAATATGAAACCTATTCTAGGCTGTGATGTTTGGGAGCATTCATATTATATTGATTATAGAAATAGAAGACCAGAATATTTAGATCAGTTTATTGAAAAATTAATTGATTGGGAATTTGTAGAGTCGTTACTCGATTAGTTTTTTTTGTTCAAGCTATTTTTTTAAATTTATTATCTAGTAAAGGCTTTAAAAATTTACCTGTGTAACTCTCCTTAACATCAATTATTTCCTCAGGTTTTCCTTCTGCAATGATATTTCCTCCTTTAACACCACCATCTGGACCCATATCAACAATATAATCAGCTGTTTTTATAACATCTAAATTATGCTCTATAACAACCACAGTATTTCCTGTTGCAACAAATGTATGTAATATTTCTAATAATTTTTTAATATCATGCTGATGCAATCCTGTTGTTGGCTCATCTAAAATATAAATTGTTCTTCCAGTTGATCTTTTCGATAATTCTTTTGCTAATTTAATTCTTTGAGCCTCACCACCAGATAGAGTGGTTGCTTGTTGTCCAATTTTTATATACCCAAGTCCAACTTTTTTTAGTGTAAGAAGTTTTGTTTTAATATTTGAAATGTTTTCAAAGTATTCACAACCTTCGTCTACTGTCATAGCTAAAACATCTGCAATACTTTTATCTTTAAATTTAATTTCTAATGTCTCCCTATTATACCTAGTTCCCTTACATTCATCACAAGTGATATACACATCGGGTAAAAAATGCATCTCATAGGTTATAACACCATCTCCCTCACAAGCTTCACACCGTCCACCTTTTACATTGAAAGAAAATCTTCCAGGTTTGTATCCTCTACTTTTAGACTCTGGCAAATTAGTAAACCAATCCCTTATAGGACCAAAAGCACCCGTATATGTTGCAGGGTTTGATCTTGGTGTTCTACCGATAGGTGATTGGTCTATATCTATAATCTTATCAACTAATTCTATTCCTTTAAAACCCCTAAAGGGTTTTGGTATTTTTCTTGATTTATTATTATTTAAAGTGAGATTTAGAGCGCTGTATAGTGTTTGAAGTATCAATGTTGATTTTCCACTTCCAGATACACCTGTTACACATGTAAAACTTCCTAATGGAATTTTAAGATTAACGTTGTTTAAATTATTTCCAGTTGCTCCATTAATTTCTAAAAACCTTCCATTTTTTGCAAGTCTTCTATTTCTTGGGATTGGTATGAAGCTTTTATTAGATAAATATCTTCCAGTAATACTGTCGTTGTTATTCAAAATATCTTTATAAGATCCCTGAGCAATTACTTCGCCACCCTTGTTACCAGCTTCAGGACCTAAATCAATAATATGATCGGCATTTTCCATTGTTTCAGTGTCATGTTCAACAACTATGACCGTATTTCCCAAATCTCTAAGTCTTTTTAATGCGTCTATTAATTTAACGTTATCTTTTTGATGCAATCCAATAGAAGGCTCATCTAGAACATATAATACACCTGTTAATCCTGAACCTATTTGCGAAGCTAGTCTTATTCTTTGTGCTTCACCACCTGATAAAGTTCCAGATTCTCTTGACAAAGTTAAGTAGTCAAGACCAACGTTTAATAGAAAGTTTAATCTTTCATTTATTTCTTTCAAAATATGTTGAGCAATTTTAAGTTGACGTTTATCTAATTTTGTTTCGAGTGATTTGAACCATTCTTTGGCATCAAATATAGATTTTTCTGTTACTTCACTAATATTAAGTTCGTTAATTTTAACACAAAGAGCTTCATCCTTTAATCTGTGACCGTTACATCTTTCACATTTTGTATCTGATTGATACTGAGATATTTCCTCTCTTTTCCAATCACTATCAGTTTCTAGAAATCTTCTCTCCAAATTATTTACTACTCCTTCAAACGTTTTTTTATGAGAGTATTTTTCATACCCATCGTCATAAGAAAATTTTATTTCTTCATCATCAGAACCAAACAAAATTACATCTTTAATTTTTTTTGAAAGCCTTGCCCATCTATCATTTAATGAAAATCCATAATGCTTTGCTATAGATGCTAAAGTTTGCGCATAATATAAAGATGAAGATTTTGACCAAGGCTCTATAGCTCCATCTGCAATAGTTTTCTTCTCATCAGGAACTACTAATTTTGGATCTACATTTAATTTAACTCCGATACCTTCACATTCTTCACATGCTCCATAAGGGCTATTGAAAGAAAAAAGTCTTGGTTCTATTTCTTCAATAGTAAAACCACTTTCAGGACAGGCAAATTTAGTTGAAAAAATTAAATTTTCAGTTTTTCTAAATTTTTTGGGAAGAGTTTCATCCTCGTATTCGACAAACATTAATCCGTTTGCAAGATTAACTGCAGTTTCTACACCTTCGGCCAATCTATTTCCTAGTGAAGCGTTTAAAACAATTCTATCAACTAGAACTGCTATATCATGTTTTAATTTTTTATTTAATTCTGGAACATCATCAATATTATAAAGTTTATTATCAACTTTAATTTTTCTAAATCCTCTTTTTTTGTAGCCAAGAATATCTTTCCTATATTCTCCTTTTCTTCCTCTAACTACTGGTGCATATAAAAAAATTGTTGATTTTTTTGGTAGTGTTTTAATTTTATCTACAATTTGACTTATAGTTTGTGATGTGATCGGCAGTCCAGTAAAAGGAGAGTATGGAATGCCTGCTCTTGCATAAAGCACTCTCATATAATCATAAATTTCAGTAACAGTTGCAACTGTAGATCTTGGATTTTTAGATGTATTTTTCTGCTCAATTGAAATTGCTGGACTTAAGCCTTCTATTAAATCCACATTTGGTTTTTTCATTTTATCCAAGAACTGTCTTGCATAAGCTGATAAACTTTCAACATAACGTCTCTGTCCTTCAGCATACACAGTATCAAAAGCTAAAGATGATTTTCCAGATCCTGATAGGCCAGTGATGACAACAAATTTTTCTTTTGGAATCTCTAGCGTTATATTCTTTAAATTGTGCTCTTTTGCACCCTTAATAACTATCTTTTTAAGCATAATTTTTGTTGCTTTAGATTAATAAAATTAATATTCAAGTTAATAAGTGATATAATAAACATTCTTAAATATTAAAATATTATGGCTGGAAGTTTAAATAAAGTACTATTAATTGGTCGTTTGGGCGCAGACCCAGAAGTTAAGCAAATGGTGAACGGCAAAAGTGTTGCTAGATTAAGCCTTGCTACAAGTCAATCCTGGAAAGATAAAAATACTGGAGAAAAGAAAGAAAAGACCGAATGGCATAGAGTAGTGGTTTTTAATGAAGGTTTGGTAAATGTCGTCCAGCAATATCTAAAAAAAGGTGCACAAGTGTACGTTGAAGGACAACTATCAACACGAAAATGGAAAGACGAACAAAGTGGTCAAGATAAATACTCAACCGAAATTTTAATTCAAGGTTACAATTCATCTTTAACGATGCTTGGTGGTGGTAATCAAAATAATATTGCATCACAAGATAGTAAACAAAATTTTGATGATAGCCCTGCACCTGATCAAAGTGGCTTAGACGACGATATTCCATTTTAATTAATATGGAAAAAAACGAAATTCCAAAAATAAATAATAATATAAAACCAATCTCAATGTATGATGAGATGAGTTCATCATATTTGTCTTATGCTATGAGTGTTATAGTGAGTAGGGCGCTACCTGATATTAGAGATGGATTAAAGCCAGTTCATAGAAGAATTATATATGCCATGCACAAAGGTGGTTTTGATTGGTCAAAACAATTTAGAAAATCTGCAAGAATTGTTGGAGATGTAATTGGTAAATACCACCCCCATGGTGATCAAGCTGTTTATGACGCTCTTGTTAGAATGGTCCAAGAATTTTCAATGAGCTTACCTTTAGTAGATGGACAGGGTAATTTCGGTTCTATAGATGGGGATCCTCCTGCAGCAATGAGATATACCGAAACTAAACTTGCAAAAGTTTCACAGTTTTTAATTGATGATATAGAAAAAAATACCGTATCCTTTAAAAGTAATTACGATGAGACAGAGCAAGAACCTATTGTATTGCCTGCACAATATCCAAATCTTTTAGTAAATGGTGCTGGTGGAATTGCAGTTGGAATGGCAACAAGTATACCACCTCATAATTTAGGAGAGGTTGTAGATGGAACTTTAGCATTAATTAAAAACAAAGATATTAAAATTAATGAGTTAATGAAACATATACCAGGCCCAGATTTTCCAACAGGAGGGTTAATAATTGGAAAAGATATAATAAAGCAAGGATACAAAACTGGAAGAGGATCCTTTAAAATACGTGGAGAAATTTCAGTAGAGAATTTAAAAAATGGTAAAGATAGACTGGTAGTTTCATCCATACCTTACCAAATTAATAAGTCTAATTTAAATGAAAGAATTGCCGAATTAGTAAGAGATAAAAAAATTGAAGGTATAAGCGATATAAGAGACGAGTCTAATAGTGTTGGTATTAGAGTGTCAATTGATCTTAGAAGAAATGTTGAACCTGAAACTGTCAAAAGACAATTATATAAATATACTTCAATAGAATCATCTTTTGGTTTTAACTCTTTGGCAATTGTTGATCAAAAACCAAAGACTTGTAATTTAAAAGATTTTTTAGAAAACTTTTTAAAGTTTAGAGAAGATGTCGTTATAAAAAGAACAAAATTTGATTTAAAAAAAGCAGAAGATAGAGTTCATATATTACTTGGATTATCAGTTAGTGTTGAAAATATTGATAAAGTCATTAAAATAATCAGATCATCCAAAAACCCTGAGGAAGCAAAAAATTCACTTTTAAAAACAACTTGGAAAATTAATAGAGCATCAAAACTTATTAAATTAGTTGATAGTAAAAATTATAAAGGAAAATATGTACTTTCAAGCGATCAAGTGACGTCTATATTGGAACTTAGACTTCAAAAATTAACTACAATAGGAATTAATGAAATAGAGATAGAAATTAAAAAATTAGCGACAGAGATTTCTAAATATAAAAAAATTATTAATTCAAAAAATGAATTGTTAAGCGTAATAAGCAATGATTTACAGATGATAAAAGATAAATTTTCAGTCCCTAGAAGGACAAAAATTATAGATGCTGTCTTAAATTATGATATCGAAGAAACAATTCAAAAAGAGTCAGTAATAATAACGATTACACTTCAAGGATATATTAAAAGAGGGGCTCTAAGCGGAGTTAAACAACAAAAAAGAGGTGGAAAAGGAAAAACAGGAATTAAAACTAGAGAAGAAGACTCGGTTGTTCAAACATTATCTGTAGACACACATACATCACTATTATTTTTTTCTACAGAGGGTTTGGCCTATAAAGTTAAAGCTTGGAAAATACCTGAAGGATCTGCTTCATCTAAAGGTAAGTCACTCTTCAATATTTTACCCTTAAAAAATCATCAATCTATAAGTTCTATTATGCCTTTTCCTGATGAAGATGTTGATAAGAAAAATATGCATATCATATTTGCAACTAGCAAAGGGAAAATAAGAAAAAATAACTTAGAGGATTTTTCATCAATTAATGCTTCTGGTAAAATTGCGATGAAATTAGATTCTGATGATAAAATTGTTGGAGTAAAGATATGTACAGATGATCAGGATATAATGCTGAATACAAAATTTGGTAAATGCATAAGGTTTGAATCAAAAAAACTTAGAGTTTTTAAAGGAAGGTCTTCTAAAGGTATAAGAGGTATTAATCTTTCAGAAAAAGATACAATTGTTTCATTATCTATAATTAATAAAGACGATATTAAAAAAAACAAAAGTAAAACTAAAGATGAAAAATCAGAAGTTAAAGCTAAAGAAAAATTTATCTTATCAATTACAGAAAACGGTTATGGCAAAAGAACATCTCATTATGATTTTAGAGTTACAAATCGAGGAGGTAAGGGAATAATTGGCATAGTTAATTCCCCTAGAAACGGTAATGTCTCTTCATCTTTTCCTGTGTTTGAGGGTGATCAAATATTAATATCAACAAACAAAGGTAGAGTTATTAGAACTGCTGTTAAGGAAATAAGAATTGCAGGAAGAAATACTCAAGGAGTAAGAATTATTAAATTAACTGGTGATGAAAAGGTTGTCTCCTCAATCAAATTAGATGATAATTTGGTTTAATGAAAAATATAGCTATATATCCAGGAACATTTGATCCAATAACGAACGGTCATATTGATGTTATTAAAAAAGCTTTAAAATTGGCAGATAAAATTATTGTTGGCATATCTGATGGTAATGAAAAGAATTTTTTATTTCCTATAGATGAGAGATTAAAAATCGTTAGTAAAGCTTTGTATGGAGACTTAAAACTTTCAAAAAATAAAATTCAAGTGATAAAATTTAACTCTCTAACAACAGAATTATGTAAAAAATATAAATCGAATCTAATTCTTAGAGGCTTGAGAGCTGTATCTGATTTTGAATACGAGTTCCAACTAGCGGGAATGAATAGAAAATTAAATAATAAAGTTGAAACAATTTTTCTTATGTCAGACGTTGAAAATCAGATCATTTCATCGAGATTTGTTAAAGAAATAGCTTTACACAAAGGTGATTTAAGGAAATTTACAACCAAAAGTACAATTAAGTCACTGAAAGAGATTTATGCTTAAAAAAATTAGTATTTTATTTTTATCAATATTTTTATTAACAACAGCATTAAATGCAAAGGAGAACACAATGATACTAAAATTAAAAGATGGAGATTTAAAAATTGAATTATTTCCAGACGTTGCACCAAACCATGTTAAAAGAATAACCGAACTAGCTAATAGTGGAAAGTATGATGGAGTTGTTTTTCACAGAGTAATCGATGGTTTTATGGCTCAAACAGGAGATGTTCAATTTGGAAATTCCTCTTCTGAAAGTTTTAACTTAAGTAGAGCTGGTATGGGTGGTTCTGATATGCCAGATCTTAAGGAAGAGTTCAATGATTTACCTCATGAAAGAGGAACGTTATCAATGGCAAGATCTTCAGATCCAAATAGTGCAAATAGTCAGTTCTTTATATGTTTTGGTCCTACACCGCATCTTGATAGACAATATACAGTATTTGGAAAAGTTATTGAGGGAATGGAGTTTGTTGATATGATTACAAAAGGTGATGGACCCAATGGTTCTGTTTCAAACCCAGATAAAATAATTAGCTTTAAATCTGAGTAGAATTTAATGGATGGAAGACATAAAAAAGAATTTTTCTTTTAGCGTAAAACATCAAAATAAAAATTATCGTGTTGGATTAATTCAAACACATCGTGGAGAAATTAATACTCCTGCTTTTATGCCTGTTGGTACTCAAGCCACAGTTAAAGGTGTTTTTATTAACGATATTATTAAAACAGGAAGTGAAATAATACTTTCAAATACATATCACTTAATGATTAGACCAGGAACAGAGAGAATAGAGGCAATAGGTGGCTTACACAAATTTATGAATTGTAAACTTCCCATTCTGACAGATTCTGGTGGTTATCAAGTGATGTCTTTATCTAAATTTAATAAAATTGACAAAGTTAAAGGGGCAATATTTCAATCACATATTGATGGAAAAACTTTTATTTTAAGTCCTGAGGAAAGTATTAGGATTCAAAAAAAACTTAATTCAGACATTGTTATGGTAATGGATGAGTGCCCAAAAAATACTCAAGATTATAATAAAATAAAAACATCAATGAATTTGTCTACTGAGTGGGCGAAAAGATCTAAAGAAGAATTTGGAAAAAATCCTCACAAAGCTTTATTTGGTATTGTTCAAGGGGGTTTATTTAAAGATTTAAGAAATGAGTCTCTTGCTAAGTTAATAGATATAGAATTCGATGGATATGCTGTTGGTGGTTTAGCAGTTGGAGAAACTCAACAAGAAATGTTTGATGTATTAGATGGTATTAAAGATAATTTACCAATTGATAAACCAAGATATTTAATGGGTGTAGGAACACCTTCTGACATATTGGGAGCAGTTAAGCGGGGGATAGATATGTTTGATTGTGTTCTTCCAACAAGATCTGGAAGAACTGGTTTAGCTTTTACATGGAATGGTAGAATTCAAATAAGAAATTCTGAAAATAAGTTAGACAATACACCTTTAGATAGTAATGTTACAAAATTTGACTTAAATAAGTACTCCAAAAATTATTTAAACCACCTTCACAATACTAATGAGATGCTGTCATCAATGATTTTGACACTTAATAATTTAAATTTTTATCAAGAACTTATGTATGAAATTCGAAAAAATATCAAAATGGGAACTTTTGATCAATTTCACGACAAGTATATTAATATTTTGTAAATTTTTACCATTGCCAAATATAAAAAAATCAATATAAGAATTTCCGTGTTGGGCCCTTAGCTCAGTTGGTAGAGCAATTCCCTTTTAAGGAATGGGTCGATGGTTCGAGTCCATCAGGGCTCACCAACACATCATACTATTGGTGGGTATTTTAAAATAATTTCGTTCGTCCAATTATTTATTTGATCAATTCTTCTATTATTAGAGGGATGTGTACTTAAGAACTCTGGTGGCTCTTTACCTTTATTTGCTTTTTTCATTCTTTCCCATATTTTGACAGTTTCTCTAATATCATAACCAGATAATGAAGAAAAAATTAATCCTAAATAATCAGCTTCACTTTCTTGTTTTCTCGTAAAAGGGTTCATTATTCCTATTTGGGATAAAATCCCAACTGTATTCATACCGGTTGTTCTATTAATTTCAGATAATTTACCTCCTGTAGCAATATCAATAATTCCAGTTGTTGTGTTCAATAATCTTGTCCGGCTAGCTCTTTCAACAGAGTGTTTTGCTACAGCATGAGCTACTTCATGCCCCATGACGGCTGCTAAACCATTATCGTTTTTGGTTATATCTAACATTCCTGTGTAAAATGCAATCTTACCCCCTGGCATACACCAAGCATTTCTAATTTTTTTATTATCAATTAGAATATATTCCCATTCAAAATTTGCAGTTGGATCTTCCATATCGTTACTATAAAAATATTCTGATATTGATTTTTCTATTTTAGATCCAATTTCAATAATATTGTTTAAACTTTCTTTATCATCACTTAGCTTAGCTTTCTTTTTAACTTGCTCATATGCTCTAGCCGCATGTTCATTTAGCTTTGATTCTGATATTAATTTAAGTTGTTTTCTCTCCGTTATTGGTGCAGTAGTACATGCATGCAAACCTGCAGAAATGCACCCACATCCCATTAAATATATAAAATTTCTTCTATTCACTTTTCATGATATTTATATTACATGTAATTTGTTAATCAATTATAAGTTATGTCTAAATTAAAAAGAAAAAAAATTTCATTTATTGCGCGTTTAAGAAATTATTTTATTACTGGAATTGTTGTGTTGGTTCCAATTGGAATTACGTTATATCTCACAACTTTTTTTATATCTATTTCGTCAAAATTAATTCCTCAAGGAATAAATCCTAATAGTTACTTGCCTTTTGCTATTCCAGGTTTAGAAATTCTATTATCTGTAATATTTATAACTCTTGTTGGAGGTCTTTCTTTATCCTTCATTGGAAAAAAAGTTTTACAATTATTTAATGACTTATTAAAAAAAATACCAATTTTAAGAACTATATATTCAGCAATCGGTCAAATGACAGAGACCTTTGCACCGAAAAAAGGTTCAAAGAAAAGTGTAGTTTTAATTCAATATCCTCGAAAAGGTACATGGGCAGTTGGCTTTGCTACAAAAGAAAATAAAGGTGAAATTTCAAAAAAAACAAATACAGAATTAGTAAATGTTTTTGTTCCTACAACGCCAAATCCAACTAGTGGCTTTCTGTTAATGTTTCCTAAAAGTGAGATTGTATATTTAGATATGACTTTTGAAGAGGCTTCAAAATTTATTGTCTCAGCTGGTACATCAGATACTAAAACTAAATAGTCTCATTAATCACAGCAACCTTGTCGTAAAGTTTGATGAGCTTATTAAAGTTATTTATTTTAATGTTATTTTTTTCAATTTTTTTAATCTCTTTTTCCGCAATATTGAAAAGATCTTCATGTTGAATAGGATCTGCTAAGTTGTATTTTTTTAGACCACTTTGCTTAAATCCTAAAATATCGCCATATCCTCTAATTTTTAAGTCTTCTTCAGCAATTTTAAAACCATCATTAGTATTTTTGAGAATTGTTATTCTCTTACGTGCGTTTTCACTCAGTCCTGCTTTAAACATTAGTATGCATGAAGATTCTTTGCTACCCCTACCAACTCGTCCTCTCAATTGATGTAACTGGGATAAACCATATTTATTTGAATTTTCAATAACGATTACATTAGCATTTGGAAAATCGATGCCAACTTCTATTACTGTAGTTGAAACCAATATATCTATCTTTCTTTCATTAAACTTATTTAAAACTTTATCTTTTTCTTCCTTGTTCATTGCTCCATGAACAATATCAACTCTATCTTTAAAAATTTTACTTAAATATTTATATTTCTCTGTAGCAGATTGATGGTCAATCCTTTTTGACTCTTTGATAAGTGGACAAACCCAGAAAACTTGATTTTTTTTTGAAATTTCACTTTTAATAAAATTAATCACTTCATTAATTTTAGTTTCATTTTTACTATATGTTTTGATTGGTTTTCTATTTTTTGGTTTAGATTTTATTAAAGAAACATCCATATCTCCATAAATAGTCATCATCATTGTTCTTGGAATAGGGGTTGCTGACATAACGAGTACATCACAATCTTTGCCTCCTTTATCTGATAGTTTTTTTCTTTGATTAACACCAAATTTGTGTTGTTCATCAATTACAATTAATCCCAAATTAAAGTAGGTAATTTTTTCTTGAAAAAGAGAATGTGTGCCAACTAAAATATCAATTTTATTATTCATGAGATCACTTAAAATATTTTTTCTTTTTTTATAATCAGTTTTACCAGTTAATATTTCAGGATTACAAAAAGTATTAAAATTTTCTAATATAAATTTATAATGTTGAATTGCTAATATTTCAGTTGGAGCCATTATTGCAACTTGATAGCCAGCTTTTATAGCATTTAATGCAGCTATTACAGATACTATTGTTTTTCCAGATCCTACATCTCCCTGTAATAATCTAAACATTTTTTGTTTTGACTCCATATCTTTATTAATATTTTTTAATGAAGTTATTTGATCGGTTGTAAGTTTAAAATTTAAATTACTAATTAGTTTATTTTGATAATGTAAGTCTAAGATTTTATTTTTTTTTTTTATTTTTTTTATTTTTCTTCTAATATCAGAAGAAAGTAAAAAATTTGCGAATATCTCATCAAAAACAAGCCTCCTAAAATATTTTGTGTTTCTAATTTTTGTAATTTCTTCCTTATGAATTTTAATAATACATTCCTTCCAAGTTACATTATCAAATAAACTCGATACTTGTTTTGGTAACCATTCTTCAAGGTCAGGTAAATTTTGAAAAACACTATTTATTACTTGATTATATTTATTTAATGTTAAACCATCAGAAAGACTATATTTACTATCTTCATTTATAATATTTAAATTATTTGTCTTTTTTGTCGTTGGATTTACAAATTGGAATTTATTTTTAAAATTATTTGCTTTTCCATTTATTATTATTTCTTCATTTAAAGGTAATAATTTTTTGATATATCCCTCATAACTATTAAAAAAAATACAGTCTAATTTAACTCCATTTTTTTCACATAGTACTTTGTTGGGTAAATTTCTAATTCGTGGAAAATTATATTTAATTGGTATTACTTTTATGTTGTAATTTCTTCCTACTTGTAAATCATTAATTTCTGTATCTTCAGCAGTTTCAATTCTCGATATAGGCAAATGCCATAGCAGATCAAAAATTGTAAAAATTTTTTTTTTGTTGAATGAACTTAATGTTTTTTTACCAACACCTTTAATTTTATTAATAGGTGATAATAAATATTCAAAATTACTCATTAAATATATATATATGTTTATAAACAATGAATTCAAATAAACAAAATTTAATTAATAAGATTATTTATAGATCTCAATATCGAGGTACAAAAGAAATGGACATATTTGTCAGTAGCTTTGTTAAATCTATAATTGATTCAATATCTTTTGATGACTTAGTTGATCTAGATATATTAGTTAATATGAATGATGAAGACATTATCAAAATTTCAAGGAAAGAAATGATCTTTAAAAATAATAAAATATTAAAACTATTGATTGATTTTAAATGAATGGCGGAGAGACTGGGATTCGAACCCAGGAAAGAGTTGCCCCTTTGTCGGTTTTCAAGACCGATGCTTTCAACCGCTCAGCCATCTCTCCGTGTGCAAGGTTTTATTATTATTAATATATATTTCAACAATAAAATGACTTAAGTAGTTAGTCAAAATATTCAGATATTTAAAAATGAACAAAAAAAATTTTAATAAAGGAGTTTTGCTTACATCCTTTGGTTCGTTTTGGTGGGGTTTTTTTGGTGTTATTTACTTTAAATATATTTCCTTTGCTGGACATATAGAAGTGTTAATTCATAGAAGTGTTTGGACAGCTTTTTTATTAATAATTACTACTTTTTTCTTTTCTAAATGGAGTATTTTTAAAAAAATTCTCAATGATAAAAAGAAATTATTTATTCTCTTTATTTCTGGTTTTTTAATTTTTATTAATTGGGGTGTGTGGATTTATGCAGTTAGCGTAGATAAAATAATTGATGCAAGTTTTGGATATTTTATCATGCCAATTATAAGTGTTTTTCTTGGTAATTTTTTTTTTAAAGAACCTATTACTAAAAAAGGAAAAATTTCGATCTTTTTAGTAATTATTTCTGTCAGTTATTTATTGATAATAGATTTTAATTCAATTCCATGGGTAGGTTTAATCGTAGCCTTAAGTTGGAGTTTTTATAATCTATTTAGAAAAAAAATTAACGTAGAAACTGATATTGGGCTTCTTATAGAAAGTTTGTATATACTTCCTTTTGTACTAGTTGCTTTTTATTTTATAAGTATAAATAATTATAATGATTTCAGTTTATCAAATCCTTCTTTGATGCCATTATTAATGTTGGCAGGACCAATGACGGTGATTCCTCTTTTTTTATATGTAAGAGGTGTTGAATTAGCAGGACTAGGACCTGCTGGAATGATTTTTTATATTACTCCTACTTTGCAATTTATTCTTGGCTTTTTCATTTATAATGAGCAATTTAATATAAATCAGTTAGTTAGTTTTATTTTAATATGGATTGCTGTATTCATATATCTGAAAGATATTTATGAAAAAAATTAAAATTTACGTCTTTTTTCTTTTTATTTTAATCAATTTTAACGTCTATGCAAATGACTCTGAATTTAATGAATGGAAAAAAAATTTTAAATTAATTGCTTTAGAAAAAGGTGTGAGTTTAAAAACAATCGAAAATACGATTGATAAATCTATTTTTTTAAAGAATGTTATAAAGTATGATAGATACCAACCAGAATTCTATGAAGATACCAAAACATATATTTCTAAAAGAGCTAATAATAAAAAAGTAAATTCTGGTTTAAAAATTTATAAAATTAACAAATCAAAAATCGATAAAATCACTCAAGAATTTTCTGTTGATAAGGATTTACTTTTATCTCTTATGGGAATCGAAACAAATTTTGGTAATTATTTAGGCAAAATGGATATAGTCTCATCATTAGCTACTTTAAGTTATGACAAAAGAAGAAGTGAGTTCTTCACATCAGAACTACTTACACTTTTAATTTTATTTGATAAAGGAATTATAAATCCAAATAATTATTTAGGGTCATGGGCAGGAGCTTTTGGTAATTTCCAATTTATGCCTTCTACAATTAAAAATTATGCAATTGATTACAATGAAGATGAAATTATAAATTTGAAGAATATAGAGGATTCATTTGCTTCTGCTGCAAATTACTTAAATAATATAGGGTGGGATAATAAAACACCATGTTTTTACAAAGTAGAACTTATCAATGAAACACCTCATAAATATCTAAATACATCTGCAAAACAAATTAAGCATAAAAATAAAATATCCTATTTAAAAAAATATATCAAAAACAGCAAAAATCTTAATGATCTTGATAATTTGAATGCTGCAATTGTGACCCCTGATTATGATATTATACCTGAAGCACAAAAATTAACTCCAGCTTATTTAGTTTTTGATAATTACGAATTAATTTTAAAATGGAATAGATCTTTAAGATTTGCATTAGCCGTATGCACATTAAAAAACAAATTTAAAAATGCAATTTAAATATATTTTATATCTTTTATTTTTAACTTTATTTGCCTGTGAGCATCATTCAAAAAACATAAATATTAAAAATAAACCTGAAGATAAAAAAACTGTTGTACAAAAAGATAAAATTAAAGTCTCATCAGATAAAAATGAAAAAAAAGAAATAATTAATATTATTTATTCTAATAAAGGTTTTGCATTGATATATGATGAAGATGTAGACAACTCATTGGAAAGCAATTTAGATAATACGTCACTGAATATATTAAGTCCTAGTCTACCTAATGGTACACCAGTTAGAATAACAAATATAATTAACGGAAAATCTTTAATGACTATTGTTAAAAACAAAACTGTTTTACCTGTCTTTTATAATTCTGTAATAACAAAGAGAATTGCTAGTGAACTATCAATAAATCCTAATGAGCCTTATGTGTATATTGAAACTATCAATTCTAACAATTTATATGTTGCAAATGATGTAAAAACATTTGATGAAGAAAAAGAAGTTGCTAATAAAGCTCCTGTTGACGATATAATGGTCCAGAGCATAAGTTTAGAAACTGAAATTAAAGAATCTAAGACTAATAATTTTGTAACAAATTTTAATTATATAATTAAATTTGCAGATTTTTATTTTGAAGATTCTGCTATTATGTTAAAAAATAGGTTATTTGATGAGCATAATATTGAGAATATCTTAATCAAAAAGTTGTCACAAAATAATTTTAGAGTTTATAAAGGACCTTATAAAGATTTTGAGAAATTAAAGAAAGGATTTCATAATATTGAAAATCTTGATTTTGATAGCATTGAAATAATTAAACTATGAGAATAAAAAATTTATCATTGATTTTAATATTTTTATCTTTTTTTATAAAACCAGTTTTTGCTAATTTCGATGTAAATGCGAGAACTGCTATTGTACAAGATTATTTATCTGGAAAAATACTGTATGAAAAAGATGCCGACCGACAAATTTTTCCTGCGTCTATGACAAAAATTATGACTTCGATTATAGCTTTTGATTTACTTAAAAGCGGTGAGTTATCATTAGATGAAAAATTTTTAGTATCTGAAAATGCATGGAGATTGTCACAAGCAGGATATTCATCGATGTTTATTATGGTTGGAGATGAAATAACTGTAGAAAATTTATTAAGAGGTATTATTGTTTCATCAGGCAATGATGCTTGTATTGCTCTTGCCGAAGGTATTGCTGGCACAGAAGAAGAGTTTGCAATTATGATGACTGAAAAGGCAAAAGAAATTGGTATGGAAAATACTAACTTTTCAAATTCATCAGGAATAAATGCTCCAGATAATTTATCAACAGTTAGGGATATATTAATTATGTCTAATTATTTGATAAAAAATTACCCAAATTATTATGAATATTACAAAGAAACCGAATTTACATGGGATAGAACAGGTGGAGACCCAATTAAACAAGGCAATAGAAACCCATTGCTTTATAAAAATATAGGAGTGGATGGAATAAAGACTGGATATCTTGCGTATGAAAAATATTCACTTGCTTCAACAATTAAAAGAAATGATAGGAGAATAATTGCAGTTGGAAGTGGTTTTATTTCGAAAAATGAAAGATCAAAACAGTCCCTTAAATTACTAACATATGGTTTAACAAATTTTGACACAATCAATATTGCAAAAAAAGATGAAATATTTGATGAATTAGATGTTTGGCAAGGGACACAAAAAACTATTAGATCATATATAAATGAAGATGTTTATCAAACAATTCCAAAAGCTAAAAAAAAATATCTAAAAGTATCAATCAATTATCAAGGTCCTTTAAAAGCACCAATATTGAAAAATGACATAATAGGCAAAGTTAAAATATCATATAAAGATGAACAAATAGGAGAATACGATCTATTAGCTTTTGAAGATGTAAAAAGACAAAATATTTTCTCTAGGTTTATTTCTTCTATAAATTTCCTAATCTGGGGTGATGTCTAAATATCCCATCTTAGTATTTGAAGGTATAGAAGCTTCTGGAAAATCCACTAGCTTAAAAAAAATAATTAAATATTTAAAAATAAACAAAATTAAATATGTATCCTTTAGAGAACCAGGTGGCACAAATCTCTCTGAGAAACTAAGATCTTTAATGCTAAATAAAAAATCAGCATTAAGCAATAAAACAGATTTATTTTTACTTATGGCATCTAGATCAGAAAATATAGATAAGATTTTAAAAAAAAATTATAAAAAAAAAGTTATATTAATTGACAGATTTATTGACTCGACATTAGCCTATCAACATTATGGAATGAAACTAGATAAAGAA
>CABYVH010000021.1 GCA_902522365.1 uncultured Pelagibacteraceae bacterium | reverse complement strand
ACCTCTTACCTCCATAGTTTTTATTGCTTTTACTGCATCTTTTATTGTCTTTAAATCTTTAATAATAAAATGATGTGGAAGTTTGGTTTGATCAATTATTTTTACTACATTATTTTCATACCAAATTGTTCTATATTTTTTTCCATTTATTCTCATTTAATTACTCCAAACCACAGGAAACCAGTCTTTTCTCATTTTATCTCCTGGTTTTAAATCTATTCCAGCAAAAGGTGGGGAAGTTTCCCCTTTTCTATCAATGTATCTTACATCGTCTCCAATAAATCTTGCAGAAAAAGCTTTACGACTTTTTTTGTCACTATTTCCTGAAGATGAATGTAAAGCTTTAAAATTAAATAATATTGCATCTCCCATATCCATCTCTGTACTAAAAATATTATTTTTATCTATATTTGGAATGTCCATAAAATTCTTGTTATTTTTATACCAAAACGAGTCATTTGACCATTTAGTAGGTCTTACTAATATTGGTAACTTGTGGGATCCTTTTAAGACTTTTAGAGAGTTATCTTTTGATACGCTGTCTAACGGTATCCAGAAACTTCCTGTATCATTTCCGTCTACGCAATAATATGGAAGATCTTGATGCCATGGAGTTTCTTTTTTTGTGCCAGGTTCCTTTAAGAAAATGTGCTCGTGGAATACCTGAATTTTATTAGATTGAGTTGATTGAGCGACAATTTCTGCTGCTGGTGAATTAAAAATAAAATCTTTAAATTCCTCAATTCTTTGCCAGTTACAATAATCTTCAAAAAATCTTCCACCTTTTTGGTTTGAAATATTTTCTCTTCCGTGTGAACTTGGGTTATTCAATACTTTTTGAAATCCATTTTTAAGTTTTTTAATCCAAGGTAAAAAAACTTCTTTTATTAAAATTACGCCATCTTTTTTATAATTTGAAATTTGTTTATCAGATAGTTTTACTTTCACTTATTTAAAACTCTTCCAGCTACTGTTTTCAGTTTATCTTTTGTTTTTTGAGACCTTTTTTCTGGTGCTGTAATTATAGCAACATCTAAGCAATTATTTGTTGGGTCATCCGGGTCAATATGAGTATCAAAATTATCAATAAGATTTTTAATCATACTTTTTGCTTTAGAAGCATTATCTAATAATACTTTTATTACTTGTTGGACATCAACATTTTCATGATCTGGATGCCAACAATCATAATCAGTCACCATTGAAACAGATGCATATCTAATTTCTGCTTCTCTTGCTAATTTAGCTTCAGGCATATTTGTCATTCCAATTACATCGGCTTTCCACGATCTGTAAAGATACGACTCAGCTAAAGTTGAAAATTGTGGACCTTCCATTACTACATAAGTTCCTCCCTTTTGATAATCTATTTCTTCTTTCTTAATTGCATCCTCACATGCATTCATTAAACCCTTAGAAGTTGGGTGTGCCATTGATACATGAGCTACTATTTCCTCATCAAAAAAAGTTTTATTTCGAGCAAATGTTCTGTCTATAAATTGGTCAATAATAACAAATTTACCTGGAGACAAATTTTCTTTCAAAGAACCTACAGCAGAGATAGAGACAATATCTGTTACACCCAATTGTTTTAATGAGTCAATATTTGCTCTAAAATTTATTTTTGATGGTGAAATAAAGTGTCCCCTACCATGTCTTGGTAAAAAATAAACTTCTTTATTTTTATAAATTGTTTTTAAAACCTGATCTGATGGTTTTCCCCAAGGAGTGTTTAAATCTATTAATTCTCTGTCTTTAAACTCCTCAACGTCGTATAGACCACTTCCACCTATTATTGCTAATTTATTATTTGCCATGTAAAAAGTAATTATATCTGAATTATAAATAACTATTATGGATTTAAAAGATTATATTCGCTCGATTAAAGATTATCCTAAAAAGGGTATTTTATTTAGAGATATAACTACTTTAATAAAAAATGAGACTGCTTTTGAGGAAACAATTAATCAAATCGTCGAAAGATCCAAAAAATTTAAGGTAGATAAAATAGCTGCAATTGAATCTCGTGGGTTTGTATTTGCATCTGCTGTTTCTTACATTTTAAAAAAACCATTCATAATGCTAAGAAAAAAAAATAAACTACCCGCTGATGTGCACTCAGTTGATTTTGAGCTTGAATATGGAACAGCAACAATAGAAGTTCACAAAGATTCAATTTCAGAAAATGATTCAGTTCTAATAATAGATGATTTGATAGCAACAGGAGGAACCGCAGAAGCTGCAGCGAAACTTATAGAAATTTCTGACGGAAATATTGCAGCTTTTATATTTGTCATAAATCTTTTTGACTTAGGTGGTTGCGATAATCTTATAAAAAAAGGATATAAAGTTGAAAATTTAATGGATTTTCCAGGTCATTAGTTTGGTAGCGGGAAGTGGGATCGAACCACTGACCTCGGGCTTATGAGTCCCGCGCTCTAACCAACTGAGCTACCCCGCCTTGAAATAATTTTTGCCTTATACTACTTATTTTTTTCATTCAAACAAGAAAATCAGAAAAATTATAAATCTTTATAAAAACTCAAAATATCATTACAAGTATTATCATAATTAAATCTATCTAAATTATAATTTATTTTTTCTGGTTTATTCTCATAAGCTTTAATAATTTTATTTTTTAAATCATCTATATTTTCATTTTCAAAAGTTTCAACATTGTAGTTGGAAATCCAATCCTTATTACCCTCGTGCACACTAGTTATTATTGGTAGTGAAAAAGTCATTGCCTCAACCATAGCAATACCAAAAGTTTCCCATCTTGAGGCAGATATATAGCAATCAAAGAGTTTATAGTAATCCTGAATATTGTCTTTATGTCCAAGTGTAATTATATTTTCACTCCTATAATGTTTGTACTCATTATGACTATTTCCAATAAGTATTAAATAAGAATTTTCTAATTTTAAATTTTTAAAGCTTTCATAAATGATATCAAAACCTTTTTGTTTATGAAATCTTCCTACAGAGCCAAATATGTAGCTTTTTTCTGGTATAGATAATTCTTTTTTAATCTCTTTATTTTTTTTAAAAAAATTATTCTTAGCGCAGGGCCAATAATATAAGTTTTTAATTTTTCCTTTAAATAACTTTGAAGCTTTTTTAATTTGAGTTTTATTTGGAATTATAAGGCCATCGTGATTTAAATAATGATTTTCTTGAAAATTCATATGCACAGTAGATACAAGTTTAAAATTTTTCTTTGTAATAATTTTGCTCGCATTTCCTAAATGAGTATGAACAATATCAGGCTTTATAGTTCCAATAATTCTGTTAATTTTAATTTTTTTAAAAAAACCTTTCAAATCATATGTTATGACATTACTATTTAAAAATTTTTTGTATTTTTTTGAGTCAGAATCTGAATTTTTTATTAAGAAGGTTTGATGGTTTTGAGATTGATGGTTTAGCAGATTTATTGCATATAATTCAGATCCAGCAAATCCTTTTGAGATTAACACATGAAGAATTTTCATATTTTAAAATATCAACATAAAAATGATTGGGCAAACTTAAGTTAGTACTTACTAAGTCTTTTCAACACCAGTTGGATGGGGAATTCCATTAATAATTAATTTTGGCTCTACACTTACATCGATTAATTTAGGACGATTGTCTAGGTAAGACTTTATACTTTCTATAGACATCATGCCTTCTAAAAATTTTTCTAATCTAGGAAATTTTTTTATAATTGATGGATCAAGCATTTTAGATAAATCTAAATGATGAAACGTAACAAAATCACAAGCTCTTGGTTCATCAAAGATAAAAAATTTTTTGTCATTACTCTTCAAAACTTTTTCAAGATCTTCAAATCTTGATAATAAAAATGGTATCATGTCATTTTTTTTCTTAATAAATTTCTCTCCTCTTGCAAAATTTACTGTCGGGTTAAGTGGCATAAAAAGTTCCTGTGCACTCTGCATAACAGCATTTGCTTTAGCATTTAATATCGGATCGGTAATGTTGATGCCTGCTAAATTTTCTATAAATGTCATTATTGCCATACTTTGACAAATTTCATATTTCTTATCTACAATTAACATGGGTAATTGTTTAAAAGGAATATTAGGTTTTACCTCTGACCATTCCTTATCATAGTAGTCCCATGACATAACGTCTTCATACTCTATATTAGTATAATGAAATAATAATCGAGGAGCTTCTGCTAGTGCTCTCATTTTAAAATATATTAATTCTAATTTATGTGTCACTTAAATTTATGAGGCTATAAACTTTATTAAGTAATAAAGTATACCTGTAATTATTGTTGCATAAACAAAGCCTACAACAAACAATTTGATAATTATTTTGTTATCATCATATTTTGATTTTAAATATACATAAATGAGAGTGTAAATTCCCACTATTGCAATACTTAATAATATATCTGTTGGATTCATAGATTTTTTATTATTCTAATTTAATCCAATAATATTACTTATTCAATTGATAATAGAATAATTTTAGATTGTCTTATATTTCTCAAATAATAAACTGTTATTATAAAAATATAGAGAGAGGAAAAAAAATGATTAAATTTAAATCGATTAACAAAGCTTTTATGAGTTTTGTGTTAGTTATTTCATTTTTAGTATCTTCAACAGCAGCATTTGCAGAAATAGTAGGTAGACTTTCAGTTCATTGGAGTCCTAAACACCATAGCGCAAAACACGCTCAAATTTTTGCTGATGAAGTTAATAAAAGAGCAAATGGAAAATTAAAAATTGAAGTTTATCCATCTAAGCAACTTTTTGGAATTAGAGAAGTCATGGGTGCTGTAACTTCAGGTGCAGTTGAGTTAGGGGGAATTGTTGGTGTTGTAAGTTTTCCACCAATAAATAAAAACTTTAATGTTGCATCTTTCCCAGGCTTATTTAATTCTTGGGAACAACAAAGAGGTTTTTTCCAAAATTCTGCTAAAGGAAAAGAAATTTGGGGAGAATTAACTAAAAAAACTAATTCAACTTTAGTAATGTACAATCCAGTTGGACCAGTCATGTCAATTTCAAGTGCAAGAGAGTTAACTGGTATTGATGCTATGAAAGGTTTAAAAGCGAGAAGATTACTTAAAAGTGAAGAGCCTATGTGGGATGCTCTTGGTGCAAATCGTGTATCTTTAAAAACAGGTGAAGTATACAATGCTTTGCAGTCTGGAATGATCGATACGATAAATAGCCCTCCAGGAAGTATAAAAGCTTATAGCTGGTGGGAATTTTTAAAATACGCTCAAAAACCCTACCAATATTATGCTGATGCATACATAATGGCTAACTCTACTTGGTTTAATAGTTTACCTGCTGATTTACAGAAAATAATAATGGATGTTGGTAAAGAAGTTGGAACACTTTCAACAGACCGAATTATGGATCATGGTGAAACTGTTCTTAAAGAATTCCAAGACAGAGGCGGTGTTGTAACTACTCTTTCAGGGGCTGAGAAAGCAAAATTTGATAAGCTAATGAAAGATAAAGTTATGCCTGCTATGGCTAAAATGATTGATGCTGACGCTTTAAAAGCAGCACAACAGTACGCAAAAAATAATTAGAATAAGTTATTTACTTAGTCTTAAAAATGAAAGCGTTGCGAGCAGTTAACAATTATCTAGCTTCGGCTTCTTTAGCTCTCGCAATGTTGATAATCTTTATTATGGTTGCTGCATTATTTCTAAGTGCTGCAACGAGATTTATAACAGGGACTGGATTTGCCTGGTTTATAGAATTGCCACCAGTTTTAGTTAGTTGGTTAGTATTTCCATTATTAGGGCCTTTACTAAAAAAAGGACAGCATATTAAAGTTGATTTTTTAACCCCATTACTCTCAAAAAAAAATAAAGAAATTTTATTTTTAATTGTAAACACAATTGCACTTATATCAGCGTGTATTTTTTTTAAAGCAGGTCTTGATGCAACAATCATGTATTTTAATTTAGGTCAAGTAATGGAAATTGAAATTAGTATTCCTATATGGTGGATGTTTTTAGCATTTCCTGTTGGTTTCTTAATATTAGCTTTAACGTCATTAGAATTACTATTCGACAATATTATAAATTTAATAAGAAATTAAATGTTTACTTTAGCATCTATACTATCTTTGGTAGCTCTAATAATTTCTGTTCCAATATTTTTAGTGTTTGGTTTAGGTAGCTCTATAGCTGCTATCGGTGGACTAAATCTTCCTTGGTCTGTTTTAATTCAAGTATCTTTTGGGGCTCTAACAAAGCATGTACTTATAGCTGTACCATTATTTATTTTTAGTGGGATGGCGATGCTTAAAGGAGGTGCAGCACTAAGACTTGTAAGATTTGCAACGACTTTGGTTGGACATTGGCCTGGAGGTCTGGGTGTTGCAATGGTTATTGCGATGGGATTCTTTGCAGCATTCTGTGGATCTATATTAGCCGCAATTACTGCGGTAGGAACAATCATGATGCCCAAAATGATTGAACAAGGTTACCCTACTCCGTTTGTTGTTGTTCTTGCAGCATCTGCTGCTTTACTTGAAGCATTAATACCTCCATCAAATGCCGCTATTTTATTTAGTGCACTTACATATGTTCCTGTCTCTAAAACATTTGCAGCTGGAGTTATACCAGGAGTTATACTTTTAATTTTAATGGTTCTATTAGTTTTGTTTAAATGTAGACATATTAGAGCTCACAAAAAAGCTACATTTAAAGAAAGATTGAATTCTTTTATTGCAGCTCTTCCGGCTTTGATAACGCCAGTTATAATTTTGGGTGGAATATATGCAGGTTTTTTAACTCCATCTGAGTCTGCGGCGATTGCAGGGGTTTATGCTGTAGCTATTGGTTTTTTAATTTATAGGGAATTAACATTTTCATCTTTACTGAGTTGTTTAAAAGATACGGCAATAATTACTGCTGTTATATTTTCAATTATTGCAACAGCAACTTTTTTAAGTGTTGTTCTTACTTACACTCAAGCACCTCAGAAAATTATAACTTACTTCACAGATATGGGCGTAAGTGTGAATTTATTTTGGATAATGTTAGGAACTATTTGTTTAATTTTAGGAACCTTTATTGAAATAGTCCCGGTATTTTATTTAACTGTTCCAATATTTGCTGCATTAACACTATCTTTTGATCAAAGCTTACTCCATTTATACGTAGTTTTTGTAGCTTTTGCTGGAATAGGCATGATAACTCCACCTGTTTGTGTGGGTATATATACAGCTGCTGGCGTAATAAAAGAAAACCCAGCTAATGCATTTAAAGAAGTTCCATTGTTTACAATAGTAGGAATAATTTATGGAATACTAATGATATTATTTCCTGTATTTTCTACTTGGTTACCAAGTCTACTTTAATATAATTTTTCTAAATATCTAATTACTTCTTTACTTCTTGGATCCTTTTCTGCAAAACATTTTGTTAAAGCAATTCCATGGTAGTCACCTAATAATTTTTTCTTTTTACATTGAGTATCACTTAAATCAAAAAATTTAATATTATTAAACTCTGTCAAAAAACTTAAAGTCTTTCTTGTATCTGCCCAATCTTTATCATGAGTAAATAATATAACCTCACCTAACTGAGACCAATTAATAAGAGATTTTTTATAGTTTCTCCAATTTATCCAACCTTGGTCTGGATTTTTTGCTTTTGCAAATTTGCCCCCAAATCCTATATGAAAGGAAATTACTCCATTTATTTTATCAGGAAAATTTGATTTTAATATAAAAGAACCATACGCACCCGCAGAATGTCCAGATAATACAATATTATTGAAACCTTTTTTTTCAAACTCATCAATTTTTAACTTCATTACTTTATGTTTTAGATTGTCTTTAAGTTTATTAATTAAAAGAATTCCATTTTTATCTTTAAGATCTAATACGCTATTTACATCTTGATTATTTTTATTGTACATTTCCCAAAATTTATCCTGGTCGTTTTGAGTCAAGCCTTTTACACCAGAGCACAATTGATATGTTTTTATAGTTAAATCTTTTATTTGAGTTCCATCTAATTGATAGATTGCAGGTGGTATTTTACTCCATGGTCTATTACAACCGTTTAATTTTCTTTGTCCACCCCACCCACCATGGGTATAAATTAAAATAATAGTTTTATCTTTATCAATATTTTCATCCAAGTCATAAGGATTTCCTTTATTATCTACAAAGGAATTTAATTTGGAAATTTTTATTAAATCTTTTTCAAATCTTGTTTCAGAAGACGCACTTGTTATAATTAATAAAAAAAAAATAATTGTGTATAAATAAAAATTATCTTCTTTGTTTAATTTCTTTTTCACAGATTTTTCTTGCTTGTTCTGGTACAGTTTCTTTCATTATTTTACTTTTTGCAATAACACATGCTGAAATTGATTTTTGAAGACTAAATTCCTCATATTTTCCCACACTTAAATAAAGAAAAATAATTGCTGCACCTAAGAACAAAAATAATTTGTAGTTTTTATACATTAAGAAGCTTGTTTCTCTGGTAAAGAAATATCTAAGTGGTAATCAGGCTCATTTTTTTGCTTTTTAAGTGCTGGTATTATTTCTTTGTAAGTATCAAACAATCCATTTTTAATTTCAGGTAACTGATCTTTTAAATGAAAATGTAATTTTTCTAAATTATAAGCTGGAACAGTTGGAAACATGTGGTGCACACAATGATATTCCATTTTCCAATACAAAAAACTAAGTAATGGATTTAATTTCATATCTCTTGCAGATAATCTATGATCTTTTACATCTCTTGCTAAACCAGCATGTTGAGTAAAGGCAACAAACTTGTGTAATCCTTTTCCATAATAATGAGGTAATAAAAGATATAACGTTGGTAACCATGAAGATATCAATAAGGACCAGACAATTATTGAAAACCATATACCAACATAAATTCTTGAAATCAAAATAGCTCTTGGTCTTGCATTTTCTGGAATACTATCAATCATAACTTTAGTTTGTATGCCAAAAGCATGTTTTATGACTTCAAAAGCTATGCTTTTTTTGAAAAATAATAATTCACCAAAGGGAATTAAATTCATTAATAATTTTTTAGGAGTATCTTTTAAATTATTATCGTACTCGATTTCATAATCATAAGGATTTTTTGTTGAATATGTGTTTCCATGGTGAACAAAATGGGTATATCTCCATCTCGTAGGTTCAAAGTAAGCCATGAAACATGAAATATAGTAAAATATTTCATTTAGAAATTTAGTCTTGAATGCAGTTTTGTGACCCGTCTCGTGCCAAATTGGATTACAAAAACAAAAGATATTTCCATAAATGTAAAACCAAAATACTGACCACCAGGAACCCCAAGTTAAATATGCTAAATATCCAACAATGCTTAGTAAGCTAAAATAAATACTTACATGTATTAATCCTTTGATGTCTGATTTTTTTGTTAGTTCTTTTAAGACTTCTTTATCAATATTAGGTCTGAACCACTTTTCTAATTTAACGTCCATAAATTACAGTAAAAATAAACATCATACATATATTTATTTAACCTACCAATGATTTTTGAGGCTTCATATCACCTTTTTCTATTCCTGCTACCTCTACTGGTTTCTTCATAGCATCTCTTCTAAATGGTTCACCTAATTCTTGATTTAAAATTACCTCTATGAATGTTGTAATTCCTTTTTTTTGATCTTCACAGGATTGCTTAATTGCTTTAGTTGTTTCTTCCATTGTTTTAACTGCAACACCTTTTAAACCGCATGCATTGGCAACTTTAGCATAGCTCAGTTCAGGATCTAACTCAGTTCCAATAAAGTTGTCGTCAAACCACAAGATAGAGTTTCTCTTTTCTGCTCCCCATTGATAGTTTCTAAATATAACCATTGTAATTGCTGGCCATTCTTCCCTTGCACAAGAACTCATTTCATTCATACTTATTCCAAAAGCACCGTCACCTGCAAAACCAATTACTGGTGTATCTGGACACCCTATTTTTGCTCCAAGTATTGATGGAAAACCATAACCACATGGACCAAACAAACCTGGTGCTAAATATTTTCTTGGTTTCTCAAAAGTTGGATATGCATTGCCTATTGCACAATTATTTCCAATATCACTTGAAATAATTACATCCTCAGGCATTCCAGCTTGTATTGCTCTCCAAGCTTGTCTTGGGGACATTCTGTCTGCGTCTCTTTCTCTAGCTTCTTTATTCCAAACTGTACCTGGATCATCATCTTCATGATCTAAACTTGTAAGTGTTTGTAGCCAAGCTGATTTTGTTTGATGAATTAAATTTTTTCTTTCATCTCTACCATTATCTCCAGCTGTTGGTGAAAGTTTTTCTAAAATTTGTTGTGAAACCATCTTAGCATCTCCACAAATGCCAACTGTTACTTTTTTTGTAAGTCCAATCCTGTCTGGATTCATGTCAACTTGAATAATAGTTGCATCTTTTGGCCAATAATCAATTCCATATCCAGGTAAAGTTGAAAAAGGATTTAATCTTGTTCCTAATGCTAAAACTACATCTGCTTTTGAAATTAATTCCATACCAGCTTTAGATCCATTGTATCCTAATGGTCCCACTGCTAAAGGATGACTTCCTGGAAAACTATCATTATGTTGGTATCCATTGCATACTGGAGCATCTAACTTCTCAGCCAACTTTTTACATTCATCAATTGCATTACCAATTACTACACCTGCTCCAGATAATATTACTGGAAATTTTGCATCTGATAAAAGCTTTGCAGCTTTTTCAATTGCCTCTTTTCCTCCACCTTGTCTTTCAAATCTTACAATTGGTGGTAAATCAATATCTATTACTTGCGTCCAATAATCTCTAGGTACATTTATTTGTGCTGGTGCAGAACCTCTAAATGCTTTTTCAATTACTCTATTTAGTACTTCAGCCATCCTTGAAGGATCTCTAACCTCTTCTTGATAACAAACCATATCTTTAAATAAATTCATCTGTTCTACTTCTTGAAAACCACCTTGACCCATAGTTTTATTTGCTGCTTGAGGTGTAACTAATAATAATGGTGTATGGTTCCAATAAGCTGTTTTAATAGGTGTAACTAATCCAGTAATTCCTGGCCCATTTTGAGCTATAACCATTGACATTTTTCCAGTAGCTCTTGTATATCCATCAGCAATTAATCCACCATTAGTTTCATGTGCCACATCCCAAAATGTAATTCCTGCTTTTGGAAATAAATCAGATATTGCCATAAAAGCTGATCCTATTATTCCAAACGAGTGTTCAATTCCGTGCATTTGAAGAACTTTTATGAATGCTTCTTCAGTTGTCATTTTAGTCATGGTTCAGCCTTTCTAATTCTTTTTTTTAATTGTCAAAGTGCTCGATTAATATATAAGATTGAGCGAATTTCAAATAAAGAAATCGTCACAATGTCAAATACTGATATAATAATACATGATGAAAAAGACAACGTAGGCGTAGTTGTTATAGAAAAAATAACCCCAGAACAAGATTGTAATTGTTGGATAATGGAAAACGATAAATCTGATTTAATACAATCAAAAGATGAAATACCATTGGGTCATAAGATTGCAATGGCAGATCTAAATGAGGGTGACACTATTTTGAAATATGGTCATGATATTGGAAAAGTAGTTAAAAATATTAAAAAAGGTGAGCATGTTCATGTTCATAATGTAAAAACAAAAAAGTGGTAATTAATGGAAATTCCAAAGAGTTTTTTAGGGTATAAAAGAGAAAATGGGCGAGCTGGAACACGAAATCATGTAATTATTCTTCCCGTAGATGATATTTCAAACGCATGTGCTGAAGCTGTAGCAAATAATATTAAAGGTACAATTGCACTACCTCATTCTTATGGAAGACTTCAGTTTGGTGCAGACTTAGAACTTCATTTTAGAACAATGATTGGTACAGGAAAAAATCCAAACGTTGCAGCTGTTATAGTTGTAGGTATTGAACCCAAATGGACAAAAAGAATTGTAGATGCAATTGCAAGCACTGGAAAACCGGTTGAGGGTTTTAGTATTGAAGGAGTTGGAGATATAGACACAATTGCAAAAGTTTCAAAAAAGGCACAAGAATTTTCAATGTGGGCATCAGAAAAACAAAGAGAAGAATGTCCAATGAGTGATTTATGGATTTCTGTAAAATGTGGAGAATCTGATACAACATCAGGATTAGCATCTAATCCAACAGTTGGAAATCTTATGGATAAATTAGAGCCATTAGGTGTACATCTATGTTTTGGTGAGACATCTGAGCTTACAGGAGCTGAAACGGTTTGTGAAAAGAGAGGTAAGACACCAGAAGCACAAGCAAAATTTAAAAAAACATGGAATGATTATAATGATTTTATTCTAAAAGAGGCAACTGATGATTTGTCAGAAAGTCAACCCACAGCAGGTAACATTGCTGGTGGATTAACAACTATAGAAGAAAAAGCTTTTGGTAATTTTCAAAAAATTGGAGGATGTCAGTTTATTGATGTTTTAGAGCCAGCTGAAGAACCAACAAAAGGTGCGGGTTTATACTTCATGGATACCTCTTCAGCTGCAGCTGAATGTGTCACTTTGCAAGCTGCTGGTGGATTTAATATTCATTTATTCCCAACAGGACAGGGGAATATTATAGGAAATCCTATCGAGCCTGTTATTAAATTAACAGCAAATCCTCTTACAGCAAAAAATATGAGTGAACATATTGATGTCGATGTATCAAAAATTTTATCAAGAGAAATGAATTTAAGTCAAGCAGGTGATGAGCTTATTAAATCTACTATTAGAGTAGCAAACGGAAGACTAACTTGTGCGGAAAGCTTAGGACATAAAGAATTTGTAATGACAAAACTTTATAGAAGTGCCTAAAGTATTTAAAGATATGCCGCATAATGCAATTCGATAAATTTATTAAATTAATCCCAGGAATTATTTTAGCTTTAGTTTTAAGTTTATTTTCTGAAGGTATAAATAATGTTGTTGGAATTGAATTATTTGGAACAGAGAAAAGCCCTATTTCAACTGTTTTAATTGCAATTTTATTGGGTATTTTAATAGGCAATGCTTTTACTCCAAGACCTGGTTTTATAGATGGTCTCGAGTTTACACAGGATTATATTTTAAAACTTGGAGTAATTTTCTTAGGAATAAGATTAAGTTTTGATGAATTAATAAAGTTTGGATCTATGGCTATTCCTATTGTGTTAGTTTGTATCAGTTCAGTTTTATTATTAGTTAAATTTTTAAATAAAAAATTTAAAGTATCCTCAAAGATGTCTTACCTTATTGCTATTGGTACAAGTGTCTGTGGTGCTACAGCAATTGTTGCTACTGCACCAGTAGTGAATGCAAAAAAAACTGAAGTTGCATATGCAATTGCAAATATTACATTATTTGGAATAATTGCAATGTTAGTTTATCCTTATTTTGCAAATTACTATTTTGATGGAAATTATCTTTTTTCTGGAATATTTTTAGGAACATCTATTCACGAAACATCACAAGTTGTTGCTGCTGGTTTAATCTTTGATCAGCAATTTAATAGCCCGGATACTTTGGATGTTGCAACTGTTACAAAGTTAATAAGAAATACATATTTAGTCATTTTAATACCCTTGTTTGCTTTTTTATATAACAGAGGTGAAATTAAAGAAAATAATTATTCAATATTTAAAATCTTCCCACTATTTGTAGTTGGTTTTTTAGGTATGATTTTTGTTAGAAATATTGGTGACCAGATTCTTTTAACCAGTCCTATATACTCTGAAAATTGGTTAATTTATATTAAAGTTATTAAATTTTTAGCTACTACCTTTTTAACAATGGCAATGGTAGCAGTTGGATTATCGATTAATCTTATTGAATTAAAAGAGATGGGCTATAAGCCCTTTGTAATGGGACTTATTGCAGCTATTACTGTTGGAATTGTATGTATTGGTTCTATACATCTGCTTGATAGTTATTTTGATTATTTTAATTAAACTTTTTTAAATTAACTTTTTAATTTTAAAATTCTTCTATCATTCCATTTAGCAACATAATTTCTCAAAACTGCTGCTCCAACACCTAAAACGACTGCAAGTAATACAGAAGTTAAGCCATAAAATATTGGCATATCATTTGAAAAATCTAAAATGAAACCATTTAAAGGTCCAATGATATTTTCTTTACCTATTACATTACTTATAACTTTTTCATCTTTGATAAATGTATCGTAAGCAATAGCTATGCCTATAAGCAGAAGAAGTATTGCTAAAATAGTTTTAAATTGTGAACTATCTATTTTTTCACCAATTTTTTGACCAAACTGAACTCCTATAATTGATCCTAATATTAAAACAAAAACTAAAATTAAATCTATGCTCCCGTAGTTAAACGAGTGAAGGATGGTCACAATTGCACTTATAAATATAGTTACGAAAAGCGATGTACCAGGTATTAATTTAGTTGGCATTCCAATTAAATAAATCATTGCTGGAACAAGTATAAATGCGCCTCCAACACCCATTATAGCCGCTATAAAACCCACCACCAATCCAATTATAATTGGAGTAAAAGCGCTTTCATATAATTTAGATTTTTTAAATCTCATTCTTAATGGAAGGCCATGTATCCAAAAATGTTTATGAAGTTTTTGTTTAGTTGCTATTTTTTTTCTAGCTTTATCAATCTCAGATACCCCTTGAATTAACATAAAGGTTCCTAAAATTGCCAATATGTACATATAGGCAAGTGAAATCACTACATTAATTTTCCCAATATCTTTAAAATAAGAAAAGGTTATAATTCCTAAAATTGTACCAACTGAACCCCCTACTACTATCATAAGACCCATTTTATAATCTAATGTTCCTTTAAGATAGTGAGTTGTGGAGCCTGAAACGGATGTTCCTAGGATATTACTAGCTTCATTGGGCACAGCATAAACAGGTGGTATTCCAAGAAATATCAAAAAAGGTGTCATTAAAAATCCACCACCCACTCCAAATAGGCCTGACAAAATTCCAACAACTAAACTTAATCCAAAAATAAAAAGTATGTTTACTTCAACTTGTGCAATAGGAAGGAAATACTCCATAACACGTAATTATTCCTCTAGGAATACAAAGTCAATAATAATGATATTTTTTAAATGAAGTTTTGAGCAGTGCTTAAAAGTATTATCCCCCAAGCAAAAAAGATAAATAAATATAAAAATGATTTAATAATCTTGCTTAATTGACTTTCAATGAATATTGGTAATTTTTTTAGATTTTGATTAATTATCTGAAACACAATTGCGGAATACCACAAGTTGTAAAAAAAGCAAATAATATTTATTTAAAATTTAAAATATTGTTGCTCCGAAGACTTTAACTTCATCTCCTTCATCTCCAAGAACTAGTCTACCTAGAAAATCTCCGGGTATCTTTGTGCTTGTCTGCTTGTAAAGAACGGTTATGTAAAGGCCTCTTCTAAGACAACCTATTGCTTTGCATCCTTCAGCTAAACTTGAAATTAGTTCATTATTCGCCCACTGTTTACCAAGCTCAACCTCATTTGCCCCGTACATCATTTGAGTAGAAAGATCCCTAGTAAATCCCCCATAATCTTTGATATTAGATGACTTAACCAAGTTAGCCCACATAGGTTCTGCAATTTTAATAATTTCCTCGTCGGATTTATCTAAAAGAGCCATTTCTGATTTAATTCAATTAAGAAGCTTCTTTTTTCTTCTCGTTCTCATCTACGATATGGTAAACAGGCACTTTTTCTAATGTAAACTTACCAGTTTTAGGATCACGTCTAGAAACTGTCAGGCAATGCCAATTATCATCGTCAAGTTTCATATGATCACCTCTATAATAATAACCTGGCCATCTAGTTTCTTCTCTAAACATGGTATGCTCTGTTACACACTGGGATGTTAAAGCTCTATGTTTAAGTTCCCAAGCTCTCATTAATTGATGATAATCTTCTGCTCCCACGTGTTCTAAATCCTCTTCGAGCCATTTTAACAATTCTAAACCTTTTTTAAGCATATTTGCATTTGTCATGTAATTTGTTGCAATTCCACCAACATATTCATCCATAATTCTTTGTAGTCTTTGAAGTCCTTGAATTGGAGATATGTAGCTAGGTGAAACAGTTCCACCTGTAATCTCATTTCTTCCAACAGTATAATTTTCAAGTGGTTTATAAACAGCTGTTTTAAAATCCTCACATTGCTTATCACTTACCTTAATGTCATTAGCTTTTTGATCTTCAATATATTTTACTGCTGCTTTTGCAGCCAATCGACCTTCAGTAAATGAACCTGAAGAAAATTTATGTGCGCTTCCTCCAACAGTATCTCCAGCTCCAAAAAGGCCCTGGATTGTTAACATTCTATTGTAACCCCAGAAATATTCTGGTGGTGATAGATCTTCTGGTCCGCTTACCCATGCCCCTGAACATGTAGCATGTGAACCCATAACATAAGGTTCAGATGTGGTTAATTCTGGATTTGTATATTTAGGATCAATATTCTGTGATGCCCATACAACAGCCTGGCCAACCGTCATTCCAAGGAAATTTTCCCAGCCGACAGTTTCTAGATGCGGATCTTGAAAAGCTTCCGTAGTAACCATGTGAATTGGGCCTCCACCTGCCATTGTTTCTTGGATAAATGCGTGGTTTCTTAAGCATGTAGGTGTTGGATGATGATCTATATATTCGCCTACTAATTCTTTAGTTTGTTCATACCATTTCTTCTCGTAGTTTTCTCCATTAGCATTTTGAGTGTAAGTTTTTAAGTGAAGGAAATATGCACCAACTGGACCGTATCCGTCTTTAAATCTACATAATACGATTCTATTTTCCATTTGAGTCATTTTAGCTCCAGCTGCAATAGGAAGTGCATATGCTGAACCATTACTCCAAGGAGCATACCAAGTCCTACCCATGCCCTCTCCAACAGCTCTTGGTTTAAATATATGAGACGCTCCACCAGCAGCAACAATAACTGTTTTTGCTCTGAAAACATGGAAGTCTCCAGTTCTCATATTAAACCCTACTGCTCCACCTACTCTATTCTCTTTTTCCTCATCCATTAAAAGATGAGTTACCATTATTCTATTGTAAATTTTGTCAGCTGATTTTTTAGCTGCTTCAGCTACTATCGGTTTATAACTCTCACCATGAATCATTATTTGCCATTTACCTTCTCTTAGGTAACGACCAGTTTTTTCGTTTTTCATCATTGGTAGGCCCCACTCATCAAACATATGCACAGTTGAATCTACGTGACGAGCCATATCATAACCTAAATCTTCTCTTACCATTCCCATTAAGTCATTACGTGCGTATCTTACATGATCTTCAGGTTGGTTTTCACCCCATTGCATACCCATATAGCAGTTAATTGCGTACAATCCTTGAGCAACCGCACCACTTCTGTCTATGTTTGCTTTTTCAACACAAACAATTTTTAAATCTCTTCCCCAGTGTCTTGCTTCAAAAGCAGCACCTGTTCCAGCCATTCCACCTCCAACTACTAGAACGTCACAATCTTCGTAATGTGTTTTATGCTTAGCCATTAATAATAAACTCCCTTTTTGAAAGTTTCTTTTGGAACTGATGGAAGTTCTCCATCAATATTTAAACCTTCTGGCTCAGTGTATAATCTTTGAGAATTTATCTCTCCTTGATTTGGTTTATCGCCTTCTGCAAGTTTTGGAATAAACTTTCCCCAAGGTTTAGTTGTAATTGGAGATACAAAATCTTTTGTAGTTCCATTTCTAAATTTTATTTTCCATGAGATAGTTCCTTTTTCTTCTTCACGTCTAACTCTTACACTGTGTCCCATTGGTGCAAAATCTGCATAACCTCTTACATCGATTGCATGATTAGGACATGCCTTCACACATGAATAGCACTCCCAACAAAAGTTTGGTTCAATATTCTTTGCTCTTCTTATTGTTTCATCAATATGCATTATATCTGATGGGCAAATATCTACGCAATGGCCACAGCCATCACAACGGGTCATATATACAAAAGTTGACATAATTTAGTTTATCTCCTTTTTAATTTTTATCATATTAATAGTGTTTTGGCTCTTCTCTTTTTATACCTAGGCCAAATTGCTCAGGTGCATCTGCTTCAGGTGGTAGATTATCTCTAGAACCATCAGCTTCTGCTAAATTTTTTTGTATTGCTGCTCCAGGTTTATAAAACATATGAGCAAATTTTGACCAATATACTCCGCCAAATAAAACCAGATTTGCAACAATAAATAATGCTAAAAATACCATATCATCATATCTTCCGAGAAGATTTAATGATTGTAGATAAGACCATATCAAACCAAATAAAGATGATGCTATTAATGCTAAAACAAATAAGTCAGCTTTAATCATTCTAAACCAAGGTTGTGCCTCAGAATAAACATCTACTCTTAGAAAGAACCAAAACCAAGATCCTCCTAATACAGTTAGTGCTGCTCCAATATGCCATATCATTGGCCATACAGTTGGAGTAATAGATCCTGAAGATGTATAAAAGAATATCATTACAACTGAACCTATCCAAAAAAGTATTGTTCCGTACATACCCATTACATGCGCCACTCTTCTTTTGCCTGCGCCAAGTTCTGATGTAGTAGCAATATCACTTGCTATAGTTTTTGAAATTACAGATATTCTCTCTCCTGTTGATAAGGTTTTCGTAGCTGATAATTTTGCTTTTTTGGCATTATTAAAGAAATACTTCACATTTTTTTTATGAATAATATCCATAACTGTTCCAACTAGAATTAACAAACCCATTAAAATAACGAAAGATTGCATTAAAAATGGTGGTACAGTCTCCGCTAATTTTAAGAATGGATTAGTTGATATCATTGTGAATTTGTTCCTTCCGCATAAGATTTCTAGTACACTTATTTAAATAGATCAACCGCGATATAATGACATTTCAACAGCTTATAAACGTAATTATTATTTAGTTTTACGCACATAATGTTGTTTAGAGGCAATTACGCTTCTAACACCACCTTGGGGATTATCAACATCTCCTAATCTTCTTGGAATCAGATGAATGTGACAATGATTGATTGATTGTCCTGCAATTTTGCCAGAATTTGATCCAACATTAAATCCCTCAATTGTATCATCTTTAATTTCAAGCTTCTTTTTAAGTTTTTTTAGAAGAGCGTCACAAGCTAAAACTTCCTCATTATTTAGTTCAAAATAATTTTCAACATGTCTCTTTGGAACGATTAAAGCATGATATTTAGAGACTGGATAAGTATCATAACTTGCATAAGCCAAATCATTCTCTAGCTCAAAATCATTGCTAGATATATCACAAAATAGACATGGGTTATTAGGATCTCTCATTTTTTAATTATAAATATATTTTTCTTTTTTAAATTCTTTTTTAAAAGTTTTGTACATTGAATTAAAAACTTTAGTTTTTCTCCTCTTCCATTTATTATCTACAATATAACTTGCAGAAACTACACCTTTGCCAGAACCAATAAGCAAGATTTCATCGAATTGATTTAATTCTTTTAGATAAATATCTTTTTTAATTATATTATACTTTTTTTCATAAAATTTAAGATTTGTGCCTCTATAATATTTATTTTTTGCTGAATAAATTTTGTTCTTTTTAATAAATAATAAATTTGAAGTTCCAGTTTCAAATATTTTATCATGTACACATAAAGCAATGTCTTCTTTAGATGTATTCATTTTAGATAGATAACTTAGTATTGTTTTGTATTTTAAATTTTTATACTCAGGTTTTACTCTTTCATAGTGGACTAATTTTATACCAAATGTTTGCTTGGGTTTAACTTTGTCTCTTAGAGATATTGAAATAGTTTTTTTACTTAAAGCAACTCTAAGTAAATGATTATAAGATTTTGTTTTATCTATATTTTCATTTATTAATTTTAATATTTTACTTTTAATTCCTTTTTCATATATCTCATAAGCCTTTAATGATTTTATTAAATTATCAATGTGTGTTTTAAAAAAAAGAATTTTAGGTGGCTTATTATAGATCCACATTGTTGTAAAAACTCCATTCTTGTTCCATAGATCATCAAACTCAATTTCTTTAAAGTTTTTACGCTGATAAGATTTTTTTAATAAGTATTTTACCATTATTTGTCAAAAAAGATTCTGGATGAAACTGAAATCCATATATATCATCTTGAGTATTTTCGAAACCCATTGCTATGTCAGATTTAGTACATCTCATAGTGATATTAAAGTTTTCATTCATAAAAGGTTCTTTTAGCTTAAGTGAATGATACCTGCCAACTTTAAAAATTGAATTTTTTTTAAAAATAGAATGATTGCTTGTAACTTTTACAGTCGATTGAAAACCATGGTAAATATTTTTTTGCTGAATAATTTTTCCTTTTTCACTGTGTAAAATCAATTGATACCCAAGACAAATACCAATAATTTTTTTTGTTCCTTTGAATTTATTGTAAATCTTTATAGAAGTTGGATAATCTTTTGGTGATCCTGGCCCAGGAGAAAATACTATTGTTTTGGATTTATCTAATAATTTTTTATTTATATCATAGTAATTTGAGCAATATACTTCATCAAATTCGGAAAATTGATGAACTACATTCCAAGTAAATGAGTCTTGATGATCAATAATATAAATCATTTAAATAATTCCAAAAGTGATTTTGCCTTGATAAAATTTTCATTAAATTCTTTCTTTGAATTGCTATCCAGCACAACTCCAGATGCTGCAGATATTTCTGATCTATTTTTAAAATTTAAAATTGATCTAATAATTATATTAAACCTCATATCTTCATTAAATTTTATATACCCAAAACTCCCAGTAAAAATATTTCTATCTTCCTTTTCTTGTGAGTTAAGTAATTCCAATGTTCTTATTTTAGGACAACCAATTACAGATCCCCCTGGCATCATTGACTTAATTATTTCTTTAACAGATATTTTTTGATTTAATTTTCCAATAATACTAGTTACGTAATGATATAGGTGTTTATATTCTTCTACATATTTTTGTTTTTTGATTTTTACTGAACCTGGTTTGCATATTCTAGATAGATCATTTCTCTCAAGATCCACAATCATATTATGTTCTTTAGTTTCTTTGTTGTTATTTCTAAAGTATCTGAGAGCTTTAGATTTTGTTGTATATTTATTTTTTTTTAAGGTTCCGGCAATGGGTTTAGTATTTATAAAATTGCCAACTCTATTGATTAAAGTCTCAGGCGAACAACTAACTATCGAGTAATCTTTATCTCTGATCATAAATGATTCAGGCGAAGAAT
>CABYVH010000020.1 GCA_902522365.1 uncultured Pelagibacteraceae bacterium | reverse complement strand
TCGTATCAAATGCTTTTTTAAAAATAAATTTAACATCTTTTCTACCCGGCTCCTTAACTACTTTGTTTCCATTAATCATAGGATTAATCGGATTAAATATGATGAGAATTGATTATTCAGGAAATAAAACATTAGATTTATTAAACAAAAATATAAATACAAATAATTTTAATGCTTTATTAACTCTATTAATATTATTTTCAATTATTAAAGCTCTTCCCCAGTCTTTAAGTTGGATGATTTTAGACGCCACTATTTCAGGTGATTCAAAAGATGCTTGCACAGGCACAGGTGCTTGTTGGACATACATTAAAGTTTGGTTCAGACGATTTATGTATGGAATGTATCCCAATGAATTTCATTGGAGAATTAATACTGCATTCATATTAGTTATAGCACTAGGTTTCGTTGGATATTTCATGAAGGAAAATTTGAAAAAATATCTAGCTTTATACTATGTAATTATTTATCCAGTGATTGCATATTTAGTTATTTACTATTTAATTTCTGGTGGATCATTTGGTTTACAATGGGTAGAAACAGGAGCATGGGGAGGATTATCACTTACTTTTATAGTTTCTTTTTTCTGTCTAATTTTCTGTTTTCCTCTAGGTATGGTTTTTGCATTAGGAAGAAGATCTAATCTTCCAGTAATAAAATATATATCAATTTGTTATATTGAATTTTGGAGAGGTGTTCCATTAATTACTGTATTATTTATGTCATCTGTAATGTTTCCAATGTTTCTTCCTGAAGATTTTTTTATGGATAAATTAGTAAGAGTAATTATTGCAATTACATTGTTCGAAGCTGCTTATTGTGCCGAAGTTATTAGAGGAGGTTTACAATCACTACCTAGAGGTCAATATGATGCTGCTAAATCTTTAGGAATGGGTTATTGGAAAATGCATATTTTTGTAATCTTACCACAAGCACTAAAATTAGTAATACCTGGAATAGCAAATACATTCTTAGCCTTAGTCAAAGATACACCTTTAATTTTTGTAGTTGGTTTAGCCGAATTAGCAGGGATGCTTGCCTTAGCAAAAACAAATCCAAAATGGCTTGGCTTTGCTATGGAAGGATATATTTTTGCATCAATAATATTCTGGATTATATGCTATGCAATGAGTAAATATAGTTATAACTTAGAGGCGAAATATAAAACTGAGAGATAATAAATGTCTGATCCAATAATAAAAATTCAAAATATGAATAAATGGTTCGGTGATTTTCAAGTTTTAAAAAACATAAATCTTGAGGTTGAAGCAAATAAAAAAATTGTTGTTTGTGGTCCATCAGGATCTGGTAAATCTACACTAATTAGATGTATTAATAGATTAGAAGAGCACCAAGAGGGAGATATAATTGTTGATGGAAATGAACTATCTGAAAAAACAAAAGATATTGAAAAAATAAGAGCAGAAGTTGGAATGGTTTTTCAACAATTTAATTTATTTCCACATCTTTCAATATTAGATAATTGCACACTTGCACCTATTTGGGTAAAAAAAATGCCCAAAAAAGAAGCTCAAGAACTAGCCTTAGACCAACTTAAAAAAGTTCAAATAGATGATCAAGCAAACAAATTTCCTGGACAACTTTCAGGTGGACAACAACAACGTTGTGCAATCGCTAGAGCATTGTGTATGCAGCCAAAAATTATGTTGTTTGACGAACCAACATCTGCGTTGGATCCTGAAATGATTAAAGAGGTGCTTGATGCAATGGTTAGTCTCGCAAAAGGTGGAATGACTATGATTGTTGTGACACATGAGATGGGATTTGCTAAAGAAGTCGCTGATGAGGTTATTTTTATGGATGAAGGCATGATAATTGAGAAGGCTGATACAAAAGAATTCTTTGCTAACCCAAAGAGTGACAGAACAAAGCTTTTTTTAAGCCAAATTCTTTAAAATAATTCTAAAGACTTCATAAAAAGTTACTTGACAGGTTTGAAAGAAGTTAAAAAAACCATTTTTTTTAAAAATTATTTTACTTGCATAAAGTTTTCTATTTAGATTAACTCAGATATTATTTTTATTTAAAGAGGGGTCTTAAATGGAAGAAAATTTTAATAAACATCTTGGCAATAAGCTTAAGTTAAGAAGATTAGCGCTAGGTTTAACTCAAACTAAAGTAGCAAAAGCAATAAACGTAACATTTCAACAAATTCAAAAGTATGAAAAAGGAACTAACGGCGTAAGTTCTATTAGATTGTTACAACTTTCTAATTATTTGAAAGTTCCTATCAATTATTTCTTTGAAGATTTTTCAGAATATTTAGTAAATCTTGATAAATCAAAAGAAGGACACATGAATGTAAACTATAACTTTTTAGTTAAAGTGTATTCAGAGTTAACTCAAGATCAAAAAATTAAATTTGGAAAAAATTTACAAATAGCACAAATAAATATTTCTAAAGCTGTTTAATTGATTTGGCTCCTCGGGCAGGACTCGAACCTGCGACCAATTGATTAACAGTCAACTGCTCTACCAACTGAGCTACCGAGGAATATTTTCTCACAACTTACTTTTTTTAAAATTTATCTCAATACTTATTTTGGAGGCAACGCCCGGAATCGAACCGGGATACAAGGATTTGCAATCCTCTGCGTAACCATTCCGCCACGTTGCCATCAAATATAAAATATTTGGTAATCGACATTTGTATAATTCATTTTGATCATTAGTCTATAAATTTAGCAATGATTTTCATTATTGTTTATTAATTTGATTAATTTATAAAACAAATCAATGAGTTTTGATAAATATGAGCATAAAAATGTTGAGAATAAAATCTATGATTATTGGGAAAAAAATGAATTATTTAAACCCAAAGAAAATTCAAAAAAATTCTCAATTGTAATTCCTCCACCAAATGTAACTGGAAGCCTTCATATGGGGCATGCTCTGAATAACTCGATTCAAGATGTTTTAACAAGATTTCATAGAATGAATAATTATGAAACTTTATGGCAACCAGGGACAGATCATGCTGGTATTGCAACCCAAGCATTAGTTGAAAAAAAACTCGCAAAAGATGGTGTTAAAAAAAATGATTTAGGCAGAGAAAAATTTATTGAAAAAGTATGGGAATGGAAAAATGAGTATGGAGATATAATAATAAAACAACTGAAAAAACTTGGATGTTCTTGTGATTGGTCTCGTAACGCTTTTACAATGGATGAAAATTTATCTAAGTCGGTAATTAAAGTATTTGTTGATCTTTATAATAATAAATTAATCTATAAATCAAAAAAACTAGTTAATTGGGATGTAGTTTTAAAAACAGCAATATCTGATTTAGAAGTTGATCAAAGAGAAGTTAATTCTAAACTTTATTATATAAATTACCCTATAGATGGATCAGATAAATTTATAACAATAGCAACAACAAGACCGGAGACTATGTTGGGAGATACTGCAATAGCAGTTAATCCTAAAGATGATAGATTTAAAGATATTGTTGGAAAGTTAGTTACAATACCTTTAGCAAACAGAAAAATAAAAGTGATAACGGATGACTATGCTGATCCTGAACAAGGAACTGGTGCAGTTAAAATTACTCCAGCTCATGATTTTAATGATTATGATGTAGGCATTAGAAATAAGTTAGAGGTAATTAATATATTTACTCCTGATGGAAAAATAAATGACAATGCACCTGACCCATATAAAGGTTTAGATAGATTTGCTGCAAGAAAATTAATCTTAGAACATCTTGAAGAAGGTAAATTTTTAGAAAAAATAGAAAAGTTAGTAAACAAAGTTCCTTACGGTGATAGATCAAATTCTATTATTGAACCTTATTTAACAGAGCAATGGTTTGTTGATGCTAAAACTTTAGCGATTAAAGCAAAAGAAGTAGTCAATAATGGTAAGACTAAATTTTTTCCTGAAAATTGGTCAAAAACATATTTTCAATGGATGGATAATATTGAACCTTGGTGTATTTCTCGTCAATTATGGTGGGGACATCAAATTCCAGCATGGTACGGGCCTGATGGAAAAATATTTGTAGCTGAAAATGAAGACGAATGTAAAAAACAGGCAAAAGAATTCTATTCAAAAGAAGTGGAATTAAAAAGAGATGAAGATGTTTTAGATACATGGTTTTCATCAGGTCTATGGCCATTTGCGACTTTAGGTTGGCCTGAAAAAACACCAGAAGTTGAAAAATTTTATCCAACAAGCGTTCTTGTTACTGGTTTTGATATTATATTTTTCTGGGTTGCTAGAATGATCATGATGGGAACTGAGTTTTTAAAAGAAGAGCCTTTCAAAAATATATACGTTCACGCTTTAGTTAGAGATGAAAAGGGTCAAAAAATGTCTAAATCAAAGGGCAATGTAATTGATCCTTTAGAACTTATTGAAAAATATAGTGCTGATGCTTTAAGATTTACTCTTTTGTCAATGGCATCGCCAGGTCGTGATGTAAAATTGTCTGAAGACAGGGTTAAAGGTTATAGAAATTTCTTGAATAAAGTTTGGAATGCCAACAATTTTTTAAGACAAAATGAGTGTGATTTTAGTGACATTAAAAAACCTGAAAATCTCAAATTAACAATTAATAAGTGGATATTATCTGAACTTGTTAAAACTAAAAACGAGACTGAAAACAGTTTAAAAAACTATAGATTTGATGAAGCAGCAAAGAATATTTATCAGTTTGTATGGCATTCCTTTTGTGACTGGTATTTAGAGTTATCTAAAACTGTATTTAATTCTAATAATGAGGAGGAGATTAAAGAACTAAGGCAAACATCTTCATATGTTTTTAGAGAAATTTTAATAATTCTTCATCCATTTATACCATTTGTTACAGAGGAGATTTGGTTGAATAACAAGTTAGATAAAAATGGAGGTGAATTTTTAATGCATGCTAATTGGCTGGAGAATGATTATCATGAAAAAAAATCTTATGATGAAATTAATAATATCATTAATTTTATTACATCCATTAGATCATTTAAAAATGAATTAAATATAAGTCCAGGATCATTTATTGAAATTTCAACTGCAAATACAAATAAAGAATATAAAAACTTTTTATCAGCTAATGAAAATATACTAAAAAAAAACGGAAGAATTAAAAACTTTTATGAAAATGATTTAAAAAAATCATCAGCAAGCATCGTTATCAATGGTGAGTTATTCAAATTATATTTTGACCAAGATGTTGATCTAAATATGATAAAATCAACTTTAGAAAAGAAAATTACAAAAATTAATGAAGAAATGAAAAAAATAGATATTAGATTGTCAAATAAATCCTTTATGGACCGTGCGCCACAAAATATAGTAGATCAAGAGAAAAGCAACTTTGCTAATCTAGAAAAAGATGTTAAAAAAATAGAACTAACCCTAAAAGGTTTATAATGAAAAAATTTAATAAGAAAAAATTACCAAGTAGACATACAACAATAGGTGCTGATAAAGCTCCACAAAGATCTTTTTATTATGCAATGGATTTAACAGAAAAGGACGTTGCTAAGCCATTTGTAGGAGTTGTTTCAACATGGAATGAAGCTGCTCCATGTAACATTAATTTAATGAAACAAGCACAATCAGTTAAAAAAGGTGTTCAAGCAACCGGAGGAACGCCAAGAGAATTTTGTACAATTACTGTAACAGATGGAATTGCAATGGGTCATGAAGGAATGAAATCATCTTTGATTTCAAGAGATGTAATTGCAGACTCAACTGAACTTACAGTAAGAGGACATTGTTATGATGCATTAGTTGGATTAGCGGGATGTGATAAATCATTACCAGGTTTAATGATGGCCATGGTTAGATTAAATGTTCCAAGTGTTTTTATTTATGGTGGTTCTATTTTACCAGGTAGATTTGAAGGTAAAGATGTAACAGTAGTTGATGTATTTGAAGGTGTTGGAAAATATACTTCAAAAAAAATGACAGCTCATGCATTAAGAAAATTAGAACTAAAAGCTTGTCCAAGTGCAGGAGCTTGCGGTGGTCAATTTACAGCAAATACAATGGCATGTGTTTCAGAGGCAATTGGCTTAGCATTACCTTTTTCTGCAGGTACACCTGCGCCTTATATTGAAAGAAATAAATATGCAGTTGATAGTGGAAAAGCTGTAATGAATTTATTAGCAAAAAATATTAGACCAAGAGATATAGTAACTAGAAAATCATTAGAAAACGCAGCAACAATTGTTGCATCAACTGGGGGATCAACAAATGCAGGATTGCACTTACCAGCTATAGCAAATGAAATTGGAATTAAATTTGATTTAATGGATGTTGCAAAAATATTTAAGAAAACTCCTTATCTTGCTGATTTAAAACCAGGTGGAAAATATGTTGCTAAAGACATGTGGGAAGCAGGAGGAGTTCCAATGTTATTAAAGACATTAATGGATGGTGGCTACATTCATGGTGATTGTATGACGGTTACAGGTAAAACCATGAGAGAAAATTTAAAAAATGTAAAATTTAGAGAAAATCAAAAAGTAATGAGATCTTATAAAAATCCAATTTCACCAACAGGAGGAGTTGTTGGATTAAAAGGTAATTTAGCTCCAGAAGGTGGAATTGTAAAAATAGCTGGTTTAAAAAAATTACAATTTACAGGAAGAGCAAGATGTTTTGATACTGAAGAAGCTGCTTACAAAGCAGTGATAAGCAGAAAGTACAAAGATGGAGACATCATTATAATCAGATACGAGGGACCAATAGGAGGTCCTGGAATGAGAGAAATGCTTCAAACAACTGCAGCAATCTACGGCCAAGGAAAAGGGGAGAAAGTAGCCCTTATTACGGACGGTAGGTTCTCTGGGGCTACCAGAGGCTTTTGTATCGGTCATGTGGGCCCTGAGGCCTCTGTAGGCGGTCCTATAGCTCTTTTAAGGAATGGAGATATCATCGATATAGACGCTAAAAAAGGCACAATTAACGTAAGGCTTACAAAGAAGGAATTAAGTGCAAGACGTAAAAAATGGAAACCAAGAAAAATGAATTTTGGTAATGGTACTTTATGGAAATATGCACAAACAGTTGGACCAGCATATAAAGGCGCACCAACTCATCCAGGTGGTAAAAACGAGGTTAGAACGTACGCTGATATTTAATGAAAATTAGACCTGTAATACTTTGTGGTGGCGCAGGAACAAGACTTTGGCCAGATAAAAAAAAACATCAAGCAAAACAATTTATTGATTTTGGTGGATGGAGTTTAATTCAAAAAACTTTAGAAAGAGTAAATAAACCAATTTTTGATTTTCCAATAATTAGCACAAATCTCAAATACTTAAAACAAGTCAAACTAGCTTTAAAAAAAAGTAAAATAAAAAAGTTTAAAATAGTTTTAGAGCCAGCTAAAAAAAATACCGCACCAGCAATTCTTGCTTCAGCTTTGATAAAAGATATTCCATTTGAGCAACCATTGATGTTTTTTGCAGCAGACCATTTAATTGAAAAATCTAATATTTTAAATAAATCCCTTTTAAAAAATAAACCAAATTTAGATAATCAAAATTTATTTATTTTTGGAATAAAACCTACAAACGCATCAAGTGAGTATGGATATTTTTTAACTAAAAAAATTAATTCTATAAATAAAGTTACAAAATTTATTGAAAAACCAAAATTATCAAAAGCAAAAGAAGTAATTAAGAAAAAAGGTTACTGGAATTCTGGCATGTTTTATTTAAGAAAAGACTCAATAATCAATAACTTTAAAAAATATCAAAATAAAACTTACAAAAGTTGTGTTGAGGCTATTAAAAAAGGCAAATATAAAAATAATACTTATTACTTAAACAAAAGAGCTTTTGAAAAATCAATCGAGAAATCTTTTGATTATGCAATACTTGAGAAAACAAATAAAATTAATGCTATTAAACTAGACATTCCTTGGTCTGATCTTGGTAATTGGAAAGAGATACTTAAGATATATGATAAAAATAAAAGAAAACACTTTAAGAAAAAGAATGTTTTTTATAGACCATGGGGGAGTTATTTAAATTTATTTGAGGGAAAAGAGTTTTTAATTAAAGAATTATCAGTAAAACCTAAAGGTATATTAAGTCTTCAAAAACATCATCACAGAGCAGAACATTGGTTAGTTACAAAAGGTAATCCACGAATAACTTTAAACAAAGATATTATTAATAAAAAACCTGACGAGCATATATTTATTCCATTAGGAGCAATTCATAGAATACAAAATCCTGGGAAAAAACCTGTAAAAATTATGGAAGCTCAAGTAGGTTCTATACTTAAAGAAACAGATATAGTTAGATATCAAGATATTTACGGGAGAGTTAAATAATTAACTCTTGATGGATAATACTGTTTTCATATTAGTTCTTATCGCAGCTATTACACATGCCACATGGAATGGAATGGTTAAGAAACATTCTGATAAAGTTATAGCTTTATCGGGCGTAATTTTAGGTCGTCTACCATTAGCTTTTACTGCAATAATAATCTTACCATTGCCTACATATGAGAGTATTCCTTATTTAATTGTAAGCATTATTATTCACCAAGCATATCAATGGTATCTTTTAAGTGCATATGAACTAGGAGATTTAACAAAGGTTTATCCGATTGCACGTGGAACAGGGCCTTTGGTTGCAACTCTAATTTCAATTTTATTTTTAGGTTTGGTGCTTGATAATTTTATTATTCTTTCAATTTTAATTATTTGTTTAGGAATATTTTTTTTAAGCTTATTTGATAAATCCAAAAAAAACTCAAAAATAATCCAATATTCACTATTAACTGGTTTATGGATAGGATTATATTCTGTGATAGATGGTTATGGCGCAAGGGTAAGTTTGTCAGCTATTTCCTTTATTAGCTGGGTGTTTGTTATAAATGCATTACTGCACACATTTGTAATGCGTTTAAAAAATGAGAAAAATATCATTCAAAGATTAGCAAAATATGGAAAAAAGATATTTATATTCGGCGGTTCACTTGATTACTTCACTTATATAACAATTGTATGGGCGTTTACAAAAGCACCAATACCAATTGTTGGTGCATTAAGAGAAACGAGTATTTTATTTTCTATTTTAATTGGGTATTTCTTTTTAAAAGAAAAGATTACTCCAGCTAAGATATTCTCGATTATATTAATCCTAGCTGGAGTTATCGGTTTAAAGCTATTTTAAAACCAATTGTTTGGAATAATTATATAGTGAATAGCAAGAACTATTCCAACCGATACACTTAATCCAAAGATCATTTTAAGAAAGTCTTTTCCAATTAATGGGAAAACATATTTAAATTTATAATCCTTGTTCATCGTTGAAATTGCTAATTCTCTACCGCATAATAAACCAACAAATACCCATGTCGTTGACATTGGTAAATCGTTTAGTTCTTTAAAGTAGAATAAAACAGCAGCATAAATTATATTGATAATTGTAGCTGATCTTGCATATCTAGTTCCAGTTTTTTCCAAAACTACTGCTTGGATCCGTCCACCTTGAATGTAGAAGATGTAAAATAGCAAAATAGTGAAATATGCCATTACAATCAGCAGTATTGTAATATCAAGTTGTCTTGGAAGATATACTGCAATATTTGCTACATCGTGAGATAACCAAACCCACCATAACCAACCAGATGAAACCCAAACAGCATTTCTCCAAAATCCTATCCATTTGTCATCTACTTCATCAAATTTTTCATTAATGAATTTTGATACAGCTATCCAGGCTATGTAAGCAACCATTGCCGCTAAACCATAACCAACTACACTTTTCAATAACATTTTTTCAAGCACAACTGTCGAAGCAAACGCTGAAAGAACTAAGAAAGTAGTAGATACTGGTATTCCAATTCTTGTTAATAATAAGAGTATTGCAGGCGCTACTGCATGATACCATTGAATTTCTTGATAAGGTATTCTAGTTAATCTTCCATACGAAATATCACCATCATACACATACCATCCCCATGCTAAAGCTAAAATCATTACACTAGAAGCTGATCCTGCAAGTACGTACCATTTAAACCATTTCTTTTTTGAAGCTATAAATGTACCTAGTGTTTGAATTGAGTCGTTAGCGATTACGCTATAACCGGCAAGGGCAAACCCTATTACCGTATATACTAAAGTCATTTCCATTTTTTATCTCCTTTATATTATTGTTTTCGGTTCCTATTGATTCATGACTTAAGGAGCATGTAATCTGAGACGGAAAATAATTCTAGTTATAAATTTATTAATTTGAGAAACAGGAGGTGGATTCATCGACTACTAAACTATTTAATATTGATGTCTACTTTTTAATATTTTTTATTTCGCAATAAAGTTGTATTTATTTAACCAATTTCTCAATTAAATATACAGCTATTAAAGCTCCCAAAAATTCAGCCAAAATATATGTAGGAGTATTTAAATAATTAATTCCTGTAAAAGAATCAGTAAAAGTTCTAGCTATAGCAACAGCTGGATTTGCAAAAGATGTTGATGATGTGAACCAATAACCAGCAGATATATAAGTTGCAACACACGCAGCAACTGTATGTTTTCCATCTTTTAATGTAGCAAAAATAATAAAAATAAGACCAAATGTAGCTACTATTTCTGCCAAAAATATATGAAAACCATCTCTTCTTTTTGATGATAATTCTAAAATACTGTGTTCAAAAAAAACGTTAGCCAAAATAACCCCTAAAATACAACCTAAAATTTGTGCAGGAATATAGATTAATAAATCTTTTCCTTTAATTCTTTTAGTTAAATACATAGATAAACTTACAAAAGGATTTAGATGAGCACCTGAAATATTAGCAAAAGCTGTTATTAGCACAAATAAACCTGCTCCAGTAGCAATCGTATTTGCTAATAGTCTAACCGCATTATCATTAGTTAGATTTTCAGCCATTATTCCAGAACCAACAATAACCATTACTAAAAAGCAGCAAGCTATAAATTCACCTAAAAAAATTTTATTACTATTCTTCATTTTTTATCCAATTAATGATTTTTTTGTTAATAACATTAAATGTATTTGAAATAATGTTATTTTTTTCGTTTTCATTTGAATTTATTAGTTTAGACACAGGATCTTCAATATCCCAGTGAATAACCTGATCCATTTTAGGCCAAATAGGGCAAAGTTCATTGTTAGCATTATTACAAACTGTAATCACATGATCCATTTTAATTTCACTATTGATAAAAATATCAAAGTTTTTTGATGATAAATTACTTAGATCGTAATTTTTCGTTTCTAAAAATTTTTTAATATCACTATTTATATTACCTGTAGGATTGCTGCCAGCACTATAGGCTTTGAATTTATCATTATATTCATTATTAATGATAGTTTCAGCAATAATACTTCTTGCTGAATTACCTGTGCATACGAACAATATATTCTTCATTTAAAAAATAACTTTATAAATACCAATTACAAACAATGGAATTTGTAACCCAAAGTTAGTTAAGATTGCTTTATCTTTGCTCAGAAATCCTGCAATAGTCCATCCAACAACCCCTAATCCATGAAAATAAATATTAATAGGGTAGATATTAAGATTAGTAAGTAAAATTCCAGTTAAGACTAAAAATGTACTTATCCATTTTAGATATTTTTTTATAAACATAATTATCCTTTCTTAGTGTTTATTACTTTTATGTTAAAGATTTGTTAAAATTACTTTTTTAATGCATCTTCAAGATAATCTAATCTATCTTGACCCCAAAAAATCTCATTATTTAAGACATATGAGGGAGCACCAAATACATCGTTATCAACTGCATCTTTTGAATTTTTTTGATATTCCAAGTTCACATCTTCAGATAAAGCTAATTTCTTCATTTCTTCAAAGTTTAAATTTAATTTTTCACAAATTTTCTGAAGTGTATTGTGATCAGAAAGATCTTTATCCATAGACCATAAATATTTTAAACATTCATTTCCAAAATGAAGTTTATTACCCAATTTATTTGAAGCTATTACAAATTTTGCAGGTAAGTGTGGGTCTTTAGGTGGAAAAAATTTTGGTTGTTTATTAATTGGTAAACCTAGTTTATTTGAAATTCTCTCCAGTTCTACAAGTCTATATTTTTGTCTAGCAGGATGTCTTTTAGGAACTGGCAATCCTCCAGTATTTGGAAATATTTCACCAACTAAATCAAGTGGTTTTTCTATAACCTCTAAATTATATTTGCTTACTATTTTTGTAAATCTATCAGCTCCTAGATAACTAAAGGGAGATAGGACACTAAAATAATATTCAACTTTCATTATTGGTTTAATTAAGTGCAAACTGCTTAATTTTTTCAAACTCAAAATGATCTGCTATATCTTTTTGAGCATAATATACTTCTTCAACAACGCCTTGTTCGTTAATCAAAACATCAGTTACAGCAATATCTAAATGACCTTTAATCTTTGTTGGAATATATCCTTTCATCATTGCTGGAATGATTTTGTGAGGTTTAAATAACATTGCATTCAATGTTTTTGCCATAGATCTTTCAATTTCATATTTTTTAAAATATTCAAAATTTTCATCAGCTAAAACTGTAAAAGGTAATTCACCATGTTTATCCATGTAAGATTTTAAATTATCTACTGGAGAATGAAAAATTCCAACATGTGTAAAATTATTTCCAAATTCACTAAATCTTTTATTCAATTCATTCAATCTTAAATTACAAAAGCTACATCCAGCTATACGGTAGAAAGTAAGAAGTACTTTTTTGCCTTTTGTTTCAGATAATTTAAATATTGAACCATCAGGTTTTGGTAATGAGATTTCTTCTAATGTATCACCTTTGTTTATTTTCATTTATTTATATACATTTCTTGCACAGACCAAAAAATTCTAAATTATATTTATTATATTTCATTCCCTTGTTATCTTTAAAATTTCTTAAGTGTTCTGATAATTTATGATCATGAATTTCAGTTACATCTTCACAACTTTCACAAATTGAAAAAACAGTAGCTTTTGCAATTTGACATTTTGAATTTTTACAAGCTATGAACGCATTTCTACTTTCTATTTTATGTATCTTTCCAATCTCCACTAATTTATCCAGAGCTCTATAAACTTGCAAAGGAGCATTAATACCTTTTTTTTTAACATCAAATAAAATTGAATATGCTTTTAATGGTTGATCAGATTTTTCTATTAAATCTAATATTATTTTTTGGTTTTTAGATAATGTTTCTTGTTTTTGCATATTATTATTTCTTATAATACTTCATTAATTTTTCAATTGAATCGTTTGTTTAATTTTAAATAATGAAAAAATAAATAATACTAGTGCAGCAGCTACGATAGAAGGACCAGATGGAGTATTAAATTCTAATGAGGAGAATAGTCCAATAAATACTGACAGTAACCCGCCAATTATTGAAAATATAACCATTTTTTGTGGGTTATCTGATAAGTTTCTAGCCATAGCAGTTGGTATGATTAACATTCCTGTAATAAGCAATAAGCCAACCATTTTAATAGATATTGCAATTATTGCTGCCATTAAAATTGTAAATATAGCTTTAGCTCTATCTGGATTTAAACCTTCTGCCTCAGCCAATTCATAATTTACAGTTGATGCAAATAATGGTTTCCAGATTAATTTTAAAACCAATAAAATTAAAGCACCACCGATCCAGATTGTAAGCAAATCATCAGTAGTTACCGCTAAAATATCACCAAATAACAATCCCATTATATCAAATCTAATAAATGTTAAAAATCCAATAGCAACTAATCCAACTGCAAGAGATGAATGAGCCAAAAGTCCTAATAAGGCGTCACCTGGCAAATTAGTTTTTTTTTCAAGTTTTACTAAAATGAGTGCAATTATTGATGAGGTAATAAATATTGAAACTGCAATATTGAATTCAAGTGTATAAGCAATTGTTACTCCAAGTAAAGCAGAGTGGGCTAGTGTATCTCCAAAATAAGATAATCTTCGCCAAACAACAAAACATCCAAGTGGACCAGTAGCAAACGCTATTCCAATACCAGCAACTAATGCTCTTACAAAAAAGTCATCAAACATATTAATTTTTTTTTATTTCTCCGTCATTTGAATGTTCATGGTCATGTTTGTGCTCATAAACAGATAGTGTTTGAGAAGCCTGTTCCCCAAATAAAGCTTTATATTCATTATTGCGCGCTACATCTTTTGGTGAACCAGAACAACAGACATGTCCATTTAAACAAACAACATGATCTGTTGCAGTCATGACAGTATGCAAATCATGAGATATTAATAATATTCCACAATTAAGTTTTTCGGAGATTTTTTTAATTAATTCATACAGTGCAATTTCTCCAGTAAAATCTACTCCTTGAACTGGCTCATCAAGGACTAATAATTCTGGTTTTTTTGATATTGCTCTTGCAAGTAAAACTCTTTGAAATTCGCCACCTGATAAATTACCTAAATTTTTATCTTTAAGATGTTTTACCCCAGTTAATGTTAAGGCCTCATCTAATACATCATCTTTGAGGTTATCAGTTAAAAGCATAAAATCTTTCACTCTCAAAGGGAGTGTCCAATCTATCGATATTTTTTGAGGAACATATCCAATATTATTTGTAAATTTTTCAACTTGTCCTTCTATATTTTTATAAATACCCAAAGCAATTTTAGCAGTTGTGCTTTTACCAGATCCATTAGGACCAATTAAAGTAACAATTTTACCTCTTTCAACCTGCAAGGAAACACCTTTAACAAGCCATTTTTTATTCTGCTGAAATCCAACTTCATTTAATTTTACTAATATATTATTTTCTATGCTCATTTATTCTCTTGACTTTAAAGTGTTATATTATTACATGATGTTATATTATAACAATTAACAATAAACTATTAATATGAAAAATCTAAAAAAATCTTCAATAATCGTTACAATTCTATCATTTTTAACTTTTTTTACATCAGCAAATGCTGATATTAAAGTTGTTGCATCTATCAAACCAATTCATTCATTAGCTAGTTATTTAATGGATGGAATAGCAAAGCCTGATTTAATAGTTGATGGTTATGCATCACCACATGGTTTTGCATTAAAACCTTCACATGCAAAAATGTTACAAAATGCCGATATTGTTTTTTGGGTAGGTGAGGACTTAGAAAATTTTTTAGAAAAACCATTAAGTTCAATTGCTAAAAAAGCTGAAAAAATTGAATTATTAGAGGTTAAAGGATTAAATAAATTAAAATTTAGAGAGAGAAACATTTTTGATGATCACGAAGATCACGATGATCATGGCCATAAGAAAAAAGACGATCATGATGACCACGACCACGATGATCATGCAAAAAAAGAAGATGGTAATAAAGAAGATGATCATGATGATCACGGCCATAAAAAAAAAGATGACCATGACGACCACGATCACGATAGTCATGCAAAGAAAAAGGATGGACATGATGATCACGATGACCACGATGGACACGAAGGTCATAACCACGGTGAGTTCGATCCACACATTTGGTTAGATCCAATTAATGCAAAAGTAATTTTATTTGAAATGTCTAAACACTTAATTGAAAATGATCCATCAAATGAAACTACTTACAGAGCTAATCTAAGTAAGGCTTATAAAGAAATAGATAAGCTTACAAATGATGTAACTACAGAATTAAACGAAAGTACTGCGTCTATTGTATTTCATGATGCTTACCAATATTTTGAAAAAAGATTTAATGTGAATATTCTAGGCGCCTTTACAGTAAACACAGATGTATTGCCTGGTGCAGAACAATTAGCAGAAATTAGAGAAGTAATTGAGCATGATAAAGTAGCTTGTGTATTTTCTGAGCCTCAATTTAATCCTGATATTATTAAAGCAGTTGCAAAAGATACAAATATTAAAACAGGTATTGTAGATCCATTGGGAGCTACTTTAAATCCAGGAAAAACTTTATATTTTGATTTAATTAAGAATATGTCAAAATCTTTTAAAGGCTGCTAAATAAAAATTGATCTATTGCTGTAAATGATATCTAATATCATTTATGACTACAGTCTCTTTAAGTTTAGATGATATTTATAATTTAGCTAAAAAAACTTTACTAGCTAATGGATGTGATGAAGAAACATCAAACATTTTATCTGATTTAATAAAGAAAGCTGAAAGAGATGGTTCACTATCTCACGGATTATTTAGATTACCTGCATATATTTCAGGCTTAAAAAGTGGAAAAATAAATGGCAAAAACAGACCAGTAGTTTCAAAGATAACTCCAAGTGTCATTAAAGTAGATGGAAAAAATTGTTTAGCACCAATGGTGTTAGAAAAAGGAATTCCTGAATTAATTAAAGCGGCAAAAGAAAATGGTATAGCGGTTTTAGCAATAACAAATTCTCATCACATGGCTGCAATGTGGCCTGAAACAGAGGCAATTGCAGAGCAAGGTTTGGTTGCTTTTGCATGCACGTCTTACAAACCAGCTGTTGCGCCTGCCGGATCAATTAAACCTCTTTTTGGAACAAATCCAATTTCATTTGCTTGGCCAAGAAAAAACAAACCTCCAGTCGTTTATGATATGGCAACAGCATCAATGGCTATGGGTGAAGTTCAAGTTGCTAAAAGAGAAGGTCATAAAGTTCCATTAGGAACAGGACTAACAAAAGAGGGAAAAGATACAACTGATCCTGCTGAGATTGCAAATGGGGGTGTTTTATTGCCTTTTGGCGGCTATAAAGGCTCAGGGATTGCGATGATGGTCGAATTGCTTGCAGGTGCCCTAGTAGGAGATAATTTTAGTTATGAGACAGCTGAGAAGGATAATAATGATGGAGGTCCTCCAAGTGGTGGAGAGTTCATTTTAGCCATATCTCCAGATAAATTATCACAAAATAATTGGGACGAACATTCGTCAAAATTTTTTGAAAAAATGAAAGCAATGGGTGATGTCAGACTTCCTGGTGAAAGAAGACATAAGAATAGATTAGATAAAGGACCTAGACATATTAATGAGGATCTAGTTAATAAAATTAAATCTTTAAGCTAATTCTAATTCAATTGGTGTATGATCAGATGGTTTTTCTCTACCTCTTGGATATTTATTAACTTTAACATCCTTAATATTATTCAGTAAACTGTTAGTCACTAAAAAGTGATCAATCCGCATTCCATTATTTTTTTGCCAAGCACCACTTGTGTAATCCCAAAAAGTATATTCTTCTTTATCAGGATAAATATATCTAAACGCATCGTGAAATCCTAAATTAAACATTTCTCTTAATTTTTTCCTAATCTCAATTCTAAAAAGAGCATCATTTTCATATCCTTTAGGGTTGTGAACATCTTCAGCAGAAGGTATTATGTTAAAGTCACCTGCGATAATTATATTATCATAACTTTTTAAAAGTGTTTTAAGTTTTTTAATTAAACTATTTAGCCAATATAATTTATAATCATATTTTTCAGTATCTACTGGGTTACCATTTGGCGTATAGATATTTATAATTTTAATAGTTTTAGATTTATACCTTGCATCTGCTGTAATTATTCTGGATTGTTTGTTTTTATCTTTAAAAATATCTTTTTCGATTTTATCTAATTTTTTTTTGGAAAGTATTGCAACACCGTTGTAACTTTTTTGTCCAAATACATAACTTTCATATTTTAATTTTTTTATATCATCAAATGGATAAGTTTCCTCTTGAGTTTTTATTTCTTGAGTTAACACGATATCAGGATTGAACTTTTTTAAATATTCTTGAACGTTCAATATTCTTGCCCTAATAGAATTTACATTCCATGAGCTAATGATCATTAAAGAGAAAATGAAACACCACAACCGCAAGATGATTTGCTTTGTGGGTTACTAATTTTAAATTGGTCTCCAATTAATTCTTTTACGAAATCAACCTCTGATCCTTTCAAGAGATCAGCTGAAGTTTTATCTATTAAAATATTATCTTGTCTTAAATCGTCGTCTTGAGGTGTTTTATCAAATGAGAAATCATACTGAAACCCTGAGCATCCACCACCTTTGATAGCGATTCTAAAAAAAGAACCTTCATCCTTAGATGATAGAAGGTTATTGATTTGTTTTAACGCATTATCTGTAAATTTAATTTCTTTAATCATTATTAATCGCTGTTATTACTAATATAATTAATATTTGCCATTTTTAAAGAATGAATAATTACTCAAAATTAGGTTTTTTTACATCAAAAGGTCGCTTAACTTTAGAGCCAAATAGCTCCTTTAGAACGCCTTTTCAGAGAGATAGGGATAGAATAATCCATTCTGCATCATTTAGAAGATTAAAGCACAAAACCCAAGTTTTTGTTAATACAGAAGGTGATCATTATAGAACGAGAATAACTCATTCATTAGAGGTTGCTCAAATTGCTAGATCAATTTCAAGATATCTAAATTTAAATGATGATTTAGTTGAAACACTAAGTTTAGCCCATGATATGGGGCATACTCCATTTGGTCACGCAGGTGAAGAAGCTTTGAATGAATCAATGACCAAGCATGGTGGTTTTGATCATAATCTTCAAACCTTAAGAATAGTCATGTTCATAGAAAATAAATATTTAAAATTTAGAGGTTTAAACTTAACAATTGAAACACTAGATGGCCTTTTAAAACACAACGGACCAATACATAATATTGATATAATAAATAGAATAATTGGAGCTAAAAAATTTAAACAAAAAATTAATTTTAAAAAAAATTCTTCTCTTGAGGCACAAATTGCAGCTATATCTGACGACATAGCTTACAACAATCATGATATACAAGATGGAATTAAGGCTAAATTGTTTTCTCTAAATCAATTGTGTGAAATTAATTTTTTTAAACAAATCTACAAGTCCTATAAAACTAAAATTAATCGTTCAAATAAAGATATAATAGTTTATCAAATTATAAGAGACTCGATAAATTTAATGGTGCAAGATGTAATTAAAAATAGTATTAAAAATTTAAAGAAAAATAAGATCAATACTAAAAGAGACCTTTATATGTATAAAGATAAAATAATCAATTTCTCTAGTAAATTTTTATCATTAGAAAAAGAGGTAAAAAATTTTTTAAAAGTAAATATGTATAATAATAAGATTGTACAATTGAAAAATAATCAAGGAAAAAAAATAGTAGAAACTTTATTTAAAATAATAGAAAATAAACCCAAAAAGTTTATTATTAATAAATCTATAGATAATAATAAATATAGAGCAATTTCTGATTATATATCAGGAATGACTGATAGATACGCAATACAATTATACAAGTCACACAAATGAATATATTTGAAAATTATTTATTAAAGATTGAAAAAGTTATTAAGTCAGCCCACAAAGATAATTTGTTAGAGTTGCCAGATAATTTATCGGGTATCAATGTTGATATTCCACCTGCAAAGTTTAGTGGAGACATTTCTACAAATGTTGCAATGGTTTTATCCAAAATTAATAAAAAACCTCCTATAGAACTTGCTAAGCAGATAGCTGATTTAATAAAAGATAGTGATAGCAATATTGATGAAATTAGCATTGAAAAACCAGGTTTTATTAATCTAAAATTTAAAAATGAATTTTGGAATGGCTTTATATTAGATGTCTTAAATAATTCATCATATGGAAATAGTGCTAGTGGGAAAAAAAATAGTTATTTAGTAGAGTTTGTTTCTGCCAATCCAACTGGACCTTTACACGTGGGTCACTCAAGAGGTGCTATACTCGGAGATGTAATATCCAATCTTTTATCCTTTAATGGTCATAAAGTTAGCAAAGAATATTATGTAAATGATTATGGAAATCAAATCTCTCATTTTACAAAATCTGTTTATTTAAGAATAAAAGAAATTCTTTACGATGAAACTTTTCCGATAAATGACAACGAATTATATCCTGGAGACTATCTTATAGATATAGCAAAAAAAATAATTTCAAAAAATAAAGATTTAGATTTCAAAAATTTTGAATCAGTTTCTGAAAAACTAAAAAAACTTTCAATACAAGAATCTTTAAAATTAATAAAAATCAATTTGGAGAATCTTGGTATAAAGCATGATAATTTTGCAAGTGAAACTGATGTAATAAATAATAATGAAGTTGATGAAGTAATTAAAAATTTAAAAGAAAAAAAATATATTTATGAAGGAAAAATTAAAGCACCCGAAGGAGAAAGTAACGAAAATTGGGTGGAAAGAGAGCAATTATTGTTTAAATCTACAGAATTTGGCGATGATAAAGACAGAGCGCTGCAAAAAGAAGACAAATCATGGACATACTTTGCAAGTGATGTTGCTTATCACAATACAAAATTAAAAAGAAATTTTAATATTCTTATAAATATACTTGGTGCTGATCACGCTGGTTATATTAAAAGAATAACTTCTGTAGTTGAAGCTTTGTCAGGTGAAAAAAATAAATTAATTTGTAAAGTTAGTCAGTTAGTTAAACTCATTAAAGATAAAAAACCTTTTAAAATGTCTAAAAGGAAAGGTGATTATATTACTATTGAGGATCTTATTAATGAAGTGGGTAAAGATGCAACAAGGTTTATTATGTTAAGCAGAAGTAGTGATGCAGAAATTGATTTTGATTTTGACAAAGTAAAAGAAAAATCGAAAGAAAACCCTATTTACTATGTTCAGTATGCATATGCTAGAATTTCGTCTGTTTTTAGAAATACCCAAAATGATATCAATATTAATCTTGAGGTTAAGAATTCAGATTTTAATTTTGGCAATGAAGAAATAAAATTATTCAAAAAAATTAGTGAATGGCCCAAATGTGTTGAAGTTTCTTCAGAAAAATTAGAACCGCATAGAATTTCAGTTTATCTTTATGAATTAGCTTCTGAATTCCACTCTTATTGGAATATGGGTAAGGAAGATGTTTCTAAAAGATTTATCGATCAAGACAATACAATTAAAATGGAAAAACTAGTTTTTCTAAAATCTATAGCCAAAACTTTGAAAACGGGCATGAATATTTTAGGTGTAGACACACCTGAAAAAATGTAATGATTAAAGAACTAAAGTATCTTTTTTTCCTTATTATAATTTTCTTCTTTATATTTTTTACCGCCAGATACTATTTTTCAGATGAAAATATTAAGAAATCTTATAGATCACTTTCTTCAATTGATGAAAAAATTAATATTATCGAAAAAGATCTTATATTATTAGAAGATGATACAGAAAATATTATTGAATATGTAGAATTTAAAAATAATAAGAAAAAAAATAAATATTCTTTTTGGGAACTTCTTTATAATGACAAATAAATCCCATAGATCTTTTATATGCGGTATAAAAGGTAAATATCTTACCCAAAAGGAAATAAGTTTTTTAAAAAAATATAAACCATGGGGAATTATTTTATTTTCTAGAAATATAAAATCTATAAATCAAACTAAAGAATTAACAAATTCTATTAAAAAAATTTTTAAAAATAAAAATTATCCTATTATGATTGATGAAGAGGGAGGTAGAGTTAGTAGATTAAGAAAATTTATTGATAATTCTATTTTTTCAGCAGAATATTTCGGCAATCTATTTAATAGAGATAAAAAAAAGTTTAATATTTATTATAATGTTTATGTTAAACAAATTACATACCTATTAAAATTATTAGGTATTAATATCAATACAGTTCCAGTTCTAGACCTTAAAAGAAAAAATTTTCATAAGATTATTGATGACAGATCATTTTCAAGTAACAAAAAAATAGTATCAACAATGGGAGATATTTGTATCAATCATTTTCATAAAAATGGTGTTGCAACAGTAATTAAACACATTCCAGGACATGGTTTAGCTAAAGTCGACAGTCATAAAAATCTTCCTAAAATAAACAAAAATGAAGATTATTTAGTTAAAAATGACTTTTATACTTTTAAAAACAAGAAAGCATTGATCGCAATGACA
>CABYVH010000019.1 GCA_902522365.1 uncultured Pelagibacteraceae bacterium | reverse complement strand
TAATTTTTGCGCTCGTATTTAAAGAAATAGGGTGTAGTGCTAGTTTTATCCGTACTTTGGTTTAAAACTTTATCATATTTTTTCCGCTTAATAGATAATGCCTGTAAATTTTTTGCAATTTTCCATGTTGTTTTTTCATCATCCATTATTACTCTCAATTGACCAATATTATTCCACTTCCAACCACCCGAAAATATTTTTTTTTCATTTTTGAATGCTTCATATCCATTTTTGTTAAATACATAAGTTAGTATTCCTTTTCCAGAATTATCATCAAATGTTATTTCATTATTTAAAATAAACTCCTCAAGTTTTGATTTTTTTAAATTATTTCCTTGTTTAGGTTTTATCTTTTGTAAGATTTCAAAATTTGTACATGTTAAAAATTGTTCTGTGAATTCACTTTTGAATGTTGATACAAATCCTTTACCAATAATTGTGAAATTTTCTACTCCAAATTTGTTCATACATTTATCTGATATTTTTTTTATTTTAGCAGAATTGTTTATACCGTAGCTGAGAAATATTTCATGATAATCAAAATAAGATATGCTATTTTTTGATTGACTAGTTTCAGCTATGACATTTGAAAAAATTAAACTGTTCAAAATAAATAAAAATAGAAAGTATTTAATTGAAATTATTAATTTTCTCATTTATTCAGATCCTAATTCATCTAATCTATCAGACAAATAAATTTGTTCATTATAATTTTGTAGGGCGATTTTAATCATTGCTTTTGTAACCTTTTCAACCCTAATAGGACTATATTTTTTTAATCTTTTTAAAGGTAGTAAAGTAAAAAATTTCATTACTGGAATACCTATAAATTCACCAATTCTAAAATTTTTTCTATTTCCAACTAAAAATGAGGGTTGAATAATGCTTAGGTTAGAAAACCCAATCTTTTTTAGCTCCTCCTCTACTTGACCTTTATTTTTTAAATATGTACTTGAGGCTTTTGGATTTGCTCCAATTGAGGAGACATAAATAAAATTACTAATTGAATTAAATTTTGCAATTTTTGCTAATTGTACAGGCAAGTCATATTCTATTCTTCTATATTCGTTTTTATCGGGTGTGTCTTTGTGAGTTGTACCAATGCAAAAAAAACAGTCATCACCTGTTAATTTTTCTTTTAAAGTGTCTAAATCTAAAAAATCTGTATTGATCACTTCAACTTTTGAATTATCAATAGAAGGTAATTTTCTAACAAATATTTTTATTTTGTTGTAAGTATTATTGTTTATTAAATTATCTAGTAAATTAGATCCAATTAACCCAGATGAGCCAAATAAAACAGCGGTTTTCATTATTATTTTAAATACTCTTCTTTCATAAATTTTTTTATTCTATTTGCTCCTTCAACTATATCCTCAGTGCTTCTAGCGTATGAAAACCTTATTGTAGAATTTCCTCTTTTTTGATCGAAATCAAGTCCAGGAGTTATTGCTACTCCTGCTTTATCAAGCACTTCTTTACAAAAGTTAAGGCTATCTTTCGAATACTCTGAAATATCAATGTAGATATAAAAAGCACCATCTGGGGGAGAAAATTTATTTAAACCAGCCTTAGGTAACTCTTCTAACAAAATTGATCTATTTTTTTTATAAACCTCTACATTTGTATTTAATTCCTCTTTTGCATCCATTGCTGATAGAGCAGTTAATTGACTAACATGAGGAGGACAAATAAAAAGATTTTGAGATAATCTTTCTACTTGTCTCACATGATCTTCAGGAACAATCATCCAGCCTACTCTCCAACCTGTCATAGAAAAATATTTAGAAAATGAGTTTATAACGTAACATTCATTTGAAATTTCTAATGCAGATGTAGGATTATTTTCATATTGAATTCCATGATAAATCTCATCGCTAATAAAACTCACTTTATTTTCATGCGCAGTATTAATAAGTTCTTCTAGTTTTATTTTATCAAGCATTGAACCGGTGGGATTTGCAGGAGAAGCAACTAATAAACCATTTAAATTATTTTCTTTAATATCTTTCGGTATAGGCTGAAATTTATTTTGCAACTCTGTAAAAATATCAATTGGAATTAAATCTTGAGACTTTAAAATTTGTCTATAGCTAGGATAGCCTGGAGCGGCAATGCCTACTCTATCTCCAACATCAAATAATGCTGCAAAAGAAAGTATAAATGCTCCTGAAGATCCAGTTGTTATAATTATTCTGTCTGGGTTTAAATCAATATTGTACCAATCTCCATACAATTTAGAAATTCTATTTCGTAATTCTGGCAAACCTAAAGTAACTGTATAGCCAAGATCATTATTAGAAATTTCATCTGAAATAAATTGTTTGGCACGCTTTGGTGCTGGTGTTCCTGGTTGACCTACTTCCATATGAATTACATGCTTTCCATTAGCTTCTGCTTTTCTAGCAGACTCCATTACATCCATTACAATAAATGGGTCTACATTACTTCTTTTAGATTTCTTCATTTAGTTTCTATTTCTGGATTAAATATTATAAACTGATCTTAAACACTCTTGCTGTTTTTTCGTCTGAAATATTTAGAATTTTAAACTTGGATGTTTTTTCTAATTTTTGACCTTTATTAGTTACAAAAGATTTCATTTTTTTTACTTCGCCTTCAGACATTTTTCTAGTGTATTTTAATGTATGCTTTTTTGATCCTATAATAAATATTGTTTTCATAAATCTTAAGTTAATATATTACAAAGTATCAATTGATCCAATAATATTTAATTTCTTATCAGTTATTACTATTTCTCCTGAAGAAGTCCCTATATTTAGCATTGAAGATATAACAACAAAATGAGTAACAAAAATTATATTTTCTTTACCATTCCATTGATTAATAAACTCTTTTAGTTGAGTTATTTGCCTCTCTTCATTTGCTTCAAATCTAATATCATAAAAAGAATTTAGAGCGCTAAATGTTTGATAATTTTTAAAAGCAATTTTAGCCGTATCTATACATCTGCACCATTCACTTGAATAAACATTTTCAATTTTAATCTGGTTTTTATTAAATATACTTCCAATAAATTTTGACTGTTCAATTCCTCTTTGATTTAAATTTCTTTGGGTAGAACAATCATTTAAATCAAAATTTTTTGGATCTCCATTCCCTGGTGCAAGCGCATGTCTAATAAAAATTATTTTTCCTCCCTCTTTTAAAGAAGTAATGACTTCTTCTACAGAATAAGCAGAATTAACAGTAAAAATATTGATAAAAAATATTATTAGCAGTTTTTTCATTTACACAGATTGATTTTTAATCAACTCTTTAATCTGTGGTATCATTATTTGTGGTGACCTCATGGACGGATAAATCTCTTTTACTTTTTCATAACTCTTCAAAGCCTTTTCGTAATTTTTTAACTTTATTTGAACGAGACCCTGTCCTGATAATGCTCCAAAATGTCTTTTCTCTAGTTTTAATACCTTGTCTATATCATTTTGAGAATCTTGATATTTGCCCATTAAATAAAAGACAGTTGCTCTTTTATTCCAAGCTTCTGCCCAAGCAGGATCTTTTTTAATTACTGTTGTGAATATATCTACAGCAACTGAATATTGCTCTTGATTCATAAATTTTGTTCCTCTTGATAGCAGAGAAGTTAAGTTTTGATTAGTGGGATGTTTTGTCCAAATATCCCAAATTTTCATCTCTGTATCAATTGCAATTGAGTGGTTTTGAATTTTTAATTTTTCAAATAAGTTATTTAATCTTATTTCGTATTCATTAGAGTTTGATGAGTTAGTAATAAAAAAAAATGCAAAAAAAATGGTTATTATTTTTTTCATTTAGAAATTATTTTCCACCTACAACCATACCTTCAACCATCATTGTCGGTGAATTCGTTGCATAATTAAATTCCAAATCGTCGGCTAAAGTTATATTTTTAAAAATATTATTTAAGTTTCCAGCAATTGTAATTTCACTTACTGGATATGAAAACTCTCCATTCTCAATCATCATGCCAGATGCTCCTACAGAATAATCACCGTTAATAATATTTGTTCCATGGCCGATAGTTTCTTTAATATACAAGATTTTATTTTCTGATTTGATTAGGTCTTCAAATGTTTTTGATCCATTTTGAAAATATAAATTTGTTGTTCCACTTGCCCTACCATTAGATTTTCTATTTATTTTTTTACCATTGTAAGTATCAATTAAATAGTCTTGGAGAATACCGTTATTTATCAAATCAAGATTAACCACTGCAATACCTTCGCTATCAAAGTAACGAGATCCATTGGCTTTTCTTATATTACCGTGATCTAATATATTTATTTCAGAGTTAAAAACTTGTTGATTTAATTTATCTTTTAAAAATGTTGTTCCTTTTGCTATTGCACTTGATGATATTGCACTTGCAAAAATAGATAGAAAGTTTTTTGAAATTCTTTTATCAAATATTAGACTAATTTTTTCACTTTTTATTTTTTTTGGATTTAATTTCTTCACTGCATGTTCCGCCGCAATAGATCCAAGTTGTTTAGGTTTCAAAATATCACTATAAAACCTTTTGCTAGTATATTCATAATCTCTTTCCATGCTCCCATTGCTTTTTGAAACAACTTCACAGTATGCAGTAAATTGTGAAGTTTTATATCCATCAGCGAATCCATTTGAATTGGCTAATAAAAAATTTGATTTGTTCTCACCAAATCCAGATCCATTAGTATTTATTATTTTATCATTTGAAAAAGCTTCCTCTTCTGCCTCTTTTATATAATTAATCTTATCTTCATTGCTTAAATGAGTTTCATCATACAAGTCTAAGTCTTTTAATCCCTTAAAATGGAGGTCTTTATCTGGTAATGAATTATATTCATCTTCAGGTGTAATCTTCATTGTTTCAATGCATCTATTTACTAGCTCATCTAAATTTTTTTCTTTAAGATTTGATGAAGCTATTGAGGACTTTTTTTTACCTAAATAAGTTGTAAGGACTACTCCAAGATTTTCAGACCTTTCAGATCCATCAAGTTTTTTATTCCTTACATTTACATTTTCAGAAACAGAACTTTGCACTAATATATTTGCATCAGATGAACCTAATTTTTTTGATTTACTAAGGCATATATCTGCAATTTGTTTTAGATACTCTTGATCTTTAATCATTTTACTATAGTTGGGTTCCCCCAACAGTCATATTATTGATAAGTAGAGATGGTTGTCCAACACCCACTGGCACACCCTGTCCAGCTTTACCGCATGTTCCAATGCCAGGATCTAACATCATATCATTTCCAACCATTAAAATTTCTTTTAAAGAAGATGGTCCATCACCAATTAAAGTAGCTCCTTTAATTGGAGATCCAATTTTTCCATTTATAATCTCATAAGCTTCTGTACAGTTAAAAACGAATTTTCCAGAGGTAATGTCAACTTGACCACCACCAAAACTTACAGCAAAAATACCTTTATCTACTGACTTAATCATTTCTTGTTGGGTGCTTGATCCACCTAACATTATCGTATTTCTCATTCTAGGCATCACGACATGTTTATAGCTCTCTCTTCTTCCATTTCCTGTTGATTTTGTATTCATAAGTCTTGCATTTAGTCTATCTTGCATGAAATTTTTTAAGATACCATTTTCAATTAAAACTGTTCTTTCTGTTGGCGTTCCTTCATCATCAATATTTAAACTACCTCTTCTATTATCTAATGTTCCGTCGTCGATTATTGTAACTCCATCGCTCGCAACTTTTTTACCAACTAAATCATGAAAAGCTGAAGTTTTTTTTCTATTAAAATCACCTTCTAGTCCATGACCTACAGCTTCATGAATTAAAATTGCAGGCCAACCAGGTCCTAGAACAACTTTCATTTCTCCCGCAAGAGAAGGTTTGCTTTCTATATTTGTACTTGCAATTCTAAAAGCTTCATCGCAAACTTTTTTCCAATTGTCATTTTTAAGATATTCATCATAATCCTGTCTTCCACCAATACCAAAAACACCAGTTTCTTTTCTACCATTCTTTTCAACCATTACTGACATATTTATTCTAACTAAAGGTCTATTATCTGACAATAATTCTCCTCCAGATCTAATGATCTCAACATTTTTCTTTTCTGCTAGAAGGCTAGCTGTTACTTGTTTAACTGAACTATCTTTTGATCTTGCATATTCGTTCATATTGTTCAGCAATTCAATTTTTGATTTCATTGACTTGCTCTCAATTGGATCAACGTCTTTATAAAGCTTCTGATTAGTTTTTTTAATTACTGAATTATATGTTCCACTATTATTTTTTAAAGTTGACTTAAGATTTTCGCTAGAATTTTTTAATGATTTTTCAGAAATTTCGTTTGAATGAGAATAAGCGACTGTATCACCTGTTACAGCTCTAAAACCATAACCTAAGTCAGATGTATAATTTGAACTTTTAATTTTGTTATCATCTAATACAATTGTTTCAGATTTTGTATCCTCTATATAAAGCTCACCATCATCACAATTATTTAGAGTTTCAGAAACAATGCTATCTGCTTTTTCTGAGGTTAATTCTGAATTTTTAAGTAAAGAAGTCATTAGCTATATTTAAAGGTGAATTTAATATTATCAAGAATGATATGCGCGATTATTGATCACATCAAGTAAGGCTAATTACTTAATTTTCTTCAAAAAAAAATCAGTTAAATGTTTAATAGTTGCCCTTGGATTTTGCTCTGGAATGAAGTGACCTGAGTTTATAGGATAACCTATAACTTTTTTTTCAGTATATCTTTGCCAAATTTTTAATGGTTTGAACTGCTTTCCAATTACTCCCTTACTTCCCCATAACACTTGGACTGGAATATTTAGTTTTTTCTTTCTATCTTTTTTGTCATGATCCAAATCAATAGTTGCAGACGCCCTATAATCTTCACAAGATCCATGAATTCTTTTTGGTTGCTTGAAACATTTTAAATAATTTTCTTCAACTTTTCCAAATTTGTGATTACCTGACCATTTATCTAAACAACTTTTCATCCATTTACGTGGATCGCTCATTATCATTTTCTCCGGTAGCCATTTTGGTTGAATTAAAAAAAACCAATGAAAGTAAGCTTTTGCGAAATCTCTCGTCGTTAGTTCGTACATATCTAATGTTGGACAAATATCTAAAACACTAAGAGCTATTATATTTTTTCTATGGTCTCTTGCTAGCCTGTGAGCAACTCTTCCACCTCTATCATGTCCTGCAACAAAAAATTTGTTAAACCCTAATTTTATCATCATCTGTTTCATGTCACTTGCCATTTCTCTTTTTGAGTAGTTGTAATGTTTGCTATCTGATGCTGGAGCAAGACTATTTCCATATCCTCTTAAATCTGCAGCAACCACTGTAAATCTTTTAGATAACTCAGGGGCTGTTTTGTGCCACATTAAATGTGTTTGTGGATATCCGTGTAGTAAAAGTAATGGTGGACCTTCACCACCAACTCTACAAAAAATCTTGCCCTTTTTTACCTTTACGTACTTTGACTTAAAACCATTAAACATGCCTAATAATATGTATTTTTTAAATTAAAGCCAATGAAAACGCTGCATCAATATTAATAATTAATTTGAATTTGCTTTGAGCCCCTGTATAAATTCGGACTCGTGAGAATTGAAGAAGAACTAAAATTAGACTACTCAGATGTACTTTTTAGACCTAAAAGAAGTACTCTTCAAAGTCGTAAAGATGTAAATCTAAAAAGAACTTATAGATTTAAATATAGTAATAATGAATGGTCTGGAATTCCTATCATGGCCTCAAATATGGATGGTGTTGGTGAACTTGGTGTAGCTGAAAAGCTTTCTGAATACGGAATGATCACTTGTTTAACTAAACAGCATAACATTCAAAAAATAAAAAAATTCAAAAAAATAAAATCTATTCATCCAAATATTGCTTTAAGTATAGGAATAAAAAAAGAAGATTTTGAAAATTTAGATAAAATTTTAAAAGAATATAGTTTCATAAAATTTATCTGCATTGATGTTGCTAATGGTTATTCTGAACACTTTAGTAAATTTTTAAAATCTGTAAGAGATAAATATCCTACTAAAACTATTATTGCTGGTAACGTGGTAACAGCTGATATGGCACAAGAATTAGTATTATCAGGAGCAGATATTGTAAAAGTTGGAATTGGGCCAGGTAGTGTTTGTACTACAAGAATTCAAACAGGTGTTGGTTATCCTCAGTTAAGTGCTGTCATTGAATGTGCTGATGCTGCCCATGGTTTAGGGGCACATATAATTGCTGACGGAGGTTGTACTTGTCCGGGTGATGTCGCAAAAGCTTTCGGTGGGGGTGCAGATTTTGTGATGCTTGGAGGAATGTTTGCTGGTCACGATGAAGGTGAAGGCAAGCTAATAAAATCAAATGGTCATAAATTTATAGAATTTTACGGGTCAAGTTCTGACATAGCAAATAAGAAACATTACGGGGGTTTGTCTGACTATAGAAGTAGTGAGGGTAGAACAGTGAGAATTAAATATCGAGGAAAAATTAAAGATACGATAAATAATATTCTTGGTGGTGTCAGAAGTAGCTGTACTTATGTGGGAGCCCCTTCTCTTAAACAACTTAGTAAATGTACTACTTTTGTAAGAGTAGCTAAACAATTTAACGATACTTTTACTAAGTAAGGATGAAAGAATACAAAATCGCCTCAATTGCTGGAGATGGTATTGGAAAAGAGGTTGTTCCAGAGGCTTTAAAAATACTTAAAGAAGTGGCAAATCAACATCAATTTAAATTAAAGATAGATGAATTTGATTTTTCATCATGCGATTATTATGAAAAGCACGGAAAAATGCTACCTGATGATTGGAAACAACAAGTTGGTAATCATGATGCGATATTTTTTGGTGCAGTAGGTATGCCAGATAAATATCCAGATCATATTACTTTATGGGGTTCCCTACTTCAGTTTAGAAGAGAATTTGATCAATTTATTAATTTAAGGCCAGTAAAATTATTTGAAGGAGTAAATGCACCCTTAGCAAATAAAAAACCTGGTGACATAGATATGATGATAGTGCGTGAAAACACTGAGGGCGAATATTCTTCGGTAGGTGGAAAAATGTATCAAAATACTGAAAGAGAAATTGTTATACAAGAAACTATAATGTCTAAACATGGAATAGATAGAGTTCAAAAATTTGCATTTGAATTAGCAAAAACAAGAGATAGAAAAAAATTAACTAATGCCACAAAATCAAATGGTATTTCTATAACCATGCCATACTGGGACCAAAGATTTTATGAAAACAAAAAAGATTTTCCCGAGATTAAAACAGATCAATTTCATATCGATATTTTAGCTGCAAGATTTGTTTTAACACCAGAGTGGTTTGATGTTGTCGTAGCATCAAATTTATTTGGAGATATTTTATCCGATTTAGGTCCAGCATGTACGGGAACAATTGGTATAGCTCCATCAGGAAATATTAACCCAACAAATAAACATCCTTCTTTATTCGAGCCTGTTCATGGATCAGCACCTGATATTGCTGGAAAAGGTATTGCAAATCCAATAGGTCAAATTTGGTCTGGCGCTATGATGTTAGATTATTTAGGCGAAAAAGAAGCTGCCACAAGAATAGTAAGTTCAATCGAAAAAACTTTGCTAGAAAAACAAAATAGAACTAAAGATCTAGATGGTGATAGCAATACAAAAGAATGTGCTAATAAAATCTTAGATAATATTAATTAACTTAAGTCGTTAAATATTGAATAGCAAAAAATATGGTAGCAAATGATGCAAAAGTTGAGATAAATAAAGCTTTTATTATATTTTCAGGACTTACATTATAGGCAGAACATAATACTACAGCTGTATGACCACATGGTGCAACACTAACAAAAAAAGCACCAGGAATTTTTTCAGGTTGTCCAGCATCAAATATAATAAAGCCGATTATCAAGAGGATGATTGGGGAAACTACTAATTTCAATATAGATACAGAAGCAGTTAGTTTATTGATAACTTTCTGTGTGTAAAAAGATAATGTGATACCAATTGCGAAAAGTCCTATAGGAGAAACACAAGCTGCCAAAACAGAAAGAACGTAGTCTATTGGCGTATCATCGATATTTATCTTAAACACAAATAGTAAAAGACCAATTAAGATTGAAAATATCATTGGATTAAGAACTATGTTCTTTATAAATGCAGTTAATCGAATATTTTTTTTAGTAGTAAGTTCTAAAAAAAAAGCAATTACAGATAATAAAATAACCCCATCCATTAATATTATACTTGTTACTTGAGTAATTACTTCAGTTCCAAAATAGATTTTTGTAATAGGTAATAATAATGTTACATGATTTGATAATGCTACCATTAATGCCCATATAATAGATTCTGGAATAGGTCTTTTAAAAAACTTTGATGTTAATAAAAATGTTAAAAACCCAAGACTTCCTTGCATTAAAAAATATGAAACTATCTGTTTTATATCGACTTGGCCGATTTCACTTTGAGCAACAAATTTAATTATTAAGGCAGGGACCGCTACATAGAATAAAAACAAATTTAAAACTTTTGCATGACCTAAATCAAAAATTTTTAGTTTTCCAAAAACAAAACCAAATAGTGTGATAAAGATAAAAGGCGTTAACCCAAGAAATATTGAATACATTTTATTAAAGTATTGTTATTCTATGAAGTATTCTATTACCTTTAAACGGTGTAGCCTGATGGAGCATGGCTCTATTATCCCAAATAGCGAGCTGATCTTTTTCCCATTCTAATGAATATTGAAAAGTTTTTTTTGTCTGATGATTGAATAAGAACTTCTTTAAGTCTTTTTTTTGTTTAGTCATATATGTATTAAATTTTAAAAAGTGTCCTGGGCTACAGTATATAGTTTTTTTATTTTTAATAGTTCTTATTATTTTATGTCTGGAAATCAGTTCTTTAGATATTTTTCCTTTTTCTTTTTCTCTCTCCACAGTTGTGATTGATATTGGTCCATGTGAAGAGTAGATGCCTTTTAATTTTTTAAGCTTATTTTTATAATTTTTTGATAATTTTTCATAAGCTAAGTACTGCGAAGAAAAGTCAGTATTAGCAACACCTTTTTTAGGTACTAGTTTAGAAAGTAACATCGTGTATCTAGGAGGTTTTTTTGTATAAGAGGAGTCTGTGTGAAATTGTTCACCAAAGCTAGGTCCTTTGTCAGTAGATTTACGTTGTACAACAGTTATTTGAGGATATTTTTTATTTAAACCTTTCAATCTTGGATAATTAGCTGGTTTACCAAATTTTTTTGCAAAATTAAGATAATTCTTGGAACTAAGTTTTTGTTTTGGAAAATAAATCATTCCATACTTATCAAGTGTAGACTTAATTTCTTTTAATTGCTTATTATCAATTTTATTAAGATTACAAATAATTTCTGCAGCCCTATTTTTTTTTGAAATTATTTTTAACATTAAATATCTTTTATATTTTTTTGATTTAAGGGTTTTTTAATTATTGTTACAGGGTATTTTTTCTTTTCAACTTCAATAGATAAATTTTTATTGACCAAATTTTCTATAGTATTTCCAGAGTTGACATAACCAAATGAGATATTTTTTTTAAAATTAAATGAATAGTTTCCTGATGTTGTTCTTCCAATTATTTTATCATCCAAGTAAATTGGCTCTTCATGAAGTAACAAAGGCTCTCCAGGTCTGTTATCTTTCAATACCATCATAGCTAATGATTTTGTGGGGTTCTGATCTTTAATTTTTAATAATGCTTCTTTTCCAACAAAATTTATATTTTTTTTATAACTGATTGCAAATTTAAGTCCTGCTTGATATTGATTCTCTTCAGGCGATATATCATGTCCCCAATGTAAAAAACCACTTTCCATTCTCATAATATCCATTGCATGAGCTCCACAAAGTGATAAGCCATGATTTTTACCTTCTTTAATAATAGCTAAAAATAGTTTTTTGCTTTCATCTATGTTTGTATATAATTCAAAACCTACTTCTCCTACATAAGACAATCTTTGAGCCCAGACTTTAACTCCGTCAATAGTAACAAATTTTCCATGACTAAACTTTATGCCTTCATTTGTAAAATCATCATTACTGATATTAGATAGTAAATTCCTTGATTTTGGTCCGTATAATCCTAGGCATGTTAAATCTTCTGTTAAATCTTTAAAATTGACCTCTTCTGAAATATGTTTTTTTATATGAAATTTATCATGTTCTCTTGTTGCTGCTGGACCTATCACTCTAAAATGGTTTTTTTCAAGACAAGTAACAGTAACATCTGTTTCTATTCCTCCATCTTCATTTAACATCTGGGTATAGGTTGCTCTACCCTCAACATCTTTTATGTTTGCAGTACATATTTTTTGTAATTCTTCATGAACATTTTGCCCTTCAAGGTCAAATTTTGAAAAAGGAGATAACTCAAATAATCCTACGTTTTCTCTGGTATTTTTAGTCTCATATTCAGCTGATGGATACCAATTTTGATAACCAAAACTATAAATGTAATCAGCCTTTTCACCTTTTAACGCATACCACATTGGTCTTTCAAAACCACCTGAGGTTCCAAAACAAGCTCCTAATTTTTTTAGCTCTTCTTGGTAGGGTAATATAATTTGGTTTCTTGATGTTTTATGTTGTTTATATGGCCAATGCATTCCATATAAATCACCGAGTGTTTCTGTGACTCTCTCCATAATAAATTTTTTTGATGAATGAAATTTTTGAAATCTTTTAATATCTAATGAAAATAAATCTTCATTAATGTGTCCATTAATCATCCATTCTGCGGTAACTCGTCCAGCGCCTCCTGAACTTGCAATCCCAATACTATTAAAACCACAACATGTAAAAAGTTTTTTAATCTCAGGAGTTTCACCTAAAAGATATTGAGTATCAGGAGTAAATGACTCAGGACCAGAGAAGAATTTTCTAATTCCTGCATTTTCTAACATAGGCAACCTATGGAATGATTTTTGCAAATAAGGTTCGAAATGATCAAAATCATCTGGTAATTCACCAAATGAAAAATCATCTGGAACAACACCAGTATTTTTAAATGCTGGTTTTGCATTTGGTTCAAAAATTCCAACTAAAATTTTCCCTGCGTCTTCTTTAAGATAGAGACAATTATTATAATCTCGTAAAACTGGTAAGTTTTTTGGTAAATCTTTCATTGGTTCTGTGATCACATAAAAATGTTCATTTGGATACAATGGAATACTAACATTCATTTTTTCCCCTATTTGTCTAGACCACATACCTGTTGCTAAAACAACATATTCACAATCAATTTTTCCTTTATCAGTCTCAACTCCAACTATAGAATTATTTTTAACAAGAATTTTTGTTACAGGCGTTTTTTCAAAAATTTGTGCTCCTTCCATTCTAGCAGCTTTTGCTAAAACATTAGTTACACCTACCGGATCAGCTTGACCATCTTTTGGCATAAAAACACTTCCAATAATGTCCTCATTATTTACAACAGGATATAAATCTTTTGTTTGTTTTTTATCTAAAACATGTACTTCAACATCCGATAGTTGGGCGGTAGTTGCTTGTCTCAACAACTCTTGCATTCTCTCTTTTGTGGTAGCAACTGTAATTGCTCCATTCTGTTTTAATCCTATTGATAATTCAGTTTTCTTTTCTAATTCTTGATAAAGATCCAAAGTATATTTTCTTAACTTTGTAATAGTAGATGAGGCTCCTAATTGACCCATTAGACCAGCCGCATGCCATGTAGTTCCAGATGTTAATTGGTCTCTTTCCAATATAACGACATCTTTCCAACCAAATTTAGCTAGATGATATGCACACGATGTTCCTGCCACGCCGCCTCCAATGACTACAACTTTAGTGCTTCTTGGTAAATCTTTATCCATGAGTATATTATTAGCGTATTATAATACTTAAAAACAGACAATGTGGTCAATATGGATTGGCCTTTTAATGCCAAACTTTTCATCTACCTCATGTTGGTGAATGTGATGAGAATGAACAAATACTGGTATTTGTAAATTACTCTGAGTTTTAAGAGTGTATATAAAATTTGTTCCTCTAAATTTACGATCAACAACTTCTAATTTTAGATTACTTTTATCATCATGCTCTAAATCTTCCGGTTGTAATAAAAGTTTTACTTCTGATCCGTTTGAATAATGTTTAACAAAATTACCTTCGATTGTGCCAAGATCTTTATTTTCTAAACTATTTTTACTTGTAACCCTTGCAGTAATTAAAATTCCTCTATTTAAAAAATTTACCACTTCTACTGAATTAGGAAAATGATAAACATTATAAGGATCATCAAATTGCTTTAATTGTTTATTTAAAATTATTCCACATTTACTTCCTAAATAAAAAGCTTCATATGAGTCGTGAGTGACAATTATAGTTGTTATTTTAGATTTACTTAACAATTGTTTTAATTCTACTTGTATTTCCTCTTTAAAGCTTTGATCAACGTTTGAAAGAGGCTCATCTAAAAGTAACAAGTCTGGATTTGAAACTAATGACCTAGCTAATGATGCTCTTTGAGCCTCTCCTGCACTAATTTCATGTGGATATTTATTTAATATTTTCTTTAAATTTAAGAAATTAATCATTTCTTTTGGATTAATTTTTTTTTTCTTTTTACTTTTTTTTTCAGTGCCAATTAAAATATTTTTTTCAACATTGTAATGTGGGAATAAACTATTTTCTTGAAAGGCAAGCGATATATTTCTGTCCTCTGGTTCAATATGAATTTTTTTTGAGGAAATCGTTTTATTATTGATTGTTATGGTTCCATTATTTATTTTTTCTAAACCAGCTATAGTTCTTAAAATTGTAGTTTTTCCTATTCCTGATGGACCCAGTAAACAAATAATATCTCCTTCATTTTGAATTGAAAAAGAAACATTTTTTACTTTTGTTGTACCACCAACATTAAAATCAACATTATTAATTTCTAAAAAATTTTTAGTCATTACGTTCTTTTAAAATATAATTAGAAGATATTGTAATAAAAAAAGCTGCAATTAAAATCAAAAATAATGAAGGTACAGCTGCTGCTTCAAGCATGTCCTCTGAAGCTGAAATGTAAGCGGTAGTTGCGAAAGTTTCAAAATTAAAAGGTCTTAAAACTAATGTGATTGGTAATTCTCGAATTATTTCTAGTGAGACCAATATTACTACAAAAAGAAGAGAATTTCTCAAATAAGGAATATGAATATTGGTAAATGTCTTTCTTTTTGAGTAACCAAGAAGATATGCACTTTCATCAACTGAAATATTTATTTTTTCATAGCCTGATTTTATTCCGTTGAACGCTAGTGAGTAAAAACGAATGAAATAGACAATGACTAATCCTAATATTGATCCAAAAAATACTTTTTTAATTGATAAAAATCCAAGCGATTTAATTATGTTATTATCAAACCAAGCAATAAAAGTTATAAAAGCAACAGCTAATATTACTCCAGGTATTGCATATCCTGAGATTGATAATGTTGAAAGAAAATTAAGAGTTTTATTTTTTGAAACTCTGTTACCATAGTTTGATATCAATGCGAATGTAATTAAAACAAGGCTAGATAAAGTCACTAAATATAAAGTATTTAATAAAAGATTAATTACATTAACATCAAAGAAGTTCTCTGGAAATTTTATTGTCCAATACAACATTTGTCCTAAGGGAAATAAAAAACTTAAAAAGAATAATAAAAAACAAAATGAAAAAGCAAAAAAGGAATTTATGCCTGATAGTTTTATTTTTTTTTTTTGTTTGAATCCACCTCTAGAGTCCAAATGATATTTTGCTTTTTTTCTGGATAAGTTTTCTGTCAAAAATAAAATAAATATAAATAATAATAAGAAAAAAGATATTCTATTCGCAAAAGCTAAATCATCGAATGTTATCCAAGCGTTATAAATTCCAGTTGTTAATGTATTCACAGAAAAAAAATCTACTGCTCCAAACTCAGCTAGTGTTTCCATTGCTACTAATGATAACCCAGCAACTATTGCTGGTCGCGCTGCAGGTAAGATTATAGAGAAGAATGATTTAATTTTTGAAAACCCTAAATTTTTACCGAGTTCTATTAAGTTTTGTGATTGATATAAGAATGAAGACCTAGCAAGTATATAGACATATGCATAGAGAGAGAAAGAAATTGATAATATCAAACCAAACATACCATCAAATTTTGGTATATGTTGATTATACTCCCCATCACCAAATATACTCTTCAATATAGTAAATGCTGTTCCGTAATTATCAAAAAAAGCAAATAATGAGTATGCATAAATATAGGGAGGAATTGCGAAGGATAGAATTAATGCCCATTTAAAGAAATTTACTCCTGGAAATTTATAAAATGAAACTATGTATGCTGATCCAACCCCTAAAATAAATGTTAAGATTAAAACACCGACTAAAAGTGATAATGAATTTAAGATGTATTCGTATAAAAAAGTATTTTTAAGTATTTCAAAATACCGAGATGTATCCTCAAAAAAACTTAAAGAAACTGTTAAAATAGGTATAATGACTAAGAATGAAATTAATACAGAGCTTAAAAACCATAAATTTAATTTATTTGAAAACATTTAAAAACTAATATTTTATATTTTTTTTTCTGAGAGGTATTTAATACAATTATCTGGAGTTGTCTCGATGTAAGGATCATCATCTGAGCCATCATTATTTATACCAGGTTCTTGCCACCATTTTTCAACAATTCCATTATTAATTATGGCCATATATCTCCAACTTCTTTGACCAAATCCATTATGATCTTTGGAAACTAGCATACCCATAAATTTAGTAAAAAGTCCTGAACCATCAGGTATAAGTTTGATATTTTTAATTTGTAATTTTTCTGCCCATGCGTTCATTGTGTAAGAGTCGTTAACTGAACAGCAGTATATTTCATCAATTCCAAGCTCTTTTAGCTTCAAATAATTAGTCTCAAAACCTGGTAGCTGTTGAGAAGAACATGTAGGCGTAAATGCACCAGGGAGGCTAAAAATTATAACTCTTTTTCCATTAAAATAATCATCGGTAGACTTATCGATCCATTTTCCACCTATAGAACATTCATTGAGGGATGATGAGCTGTCTCCTTCTCTTGTTTTAAAAATTACTTTAGGTATTTGAAGTCCAATCATGTGATTAATTTTTTTGTTTAATTAAAAGTGCCTACGAAGGATACATAGGCACTTTTATTAAGAAAAGTCAGATATTGAATACTTTTGAAATGTGCGGAAAATCTTTAGTACTTATCTCTGAGATTTTTCTATTATTTATTCTTTTATTAATTTTTTTACACTCCTCAGCACACGGTTTACATGGCTGGGCTGATTTATTGAAATTAATATCAGACATAAATTTTTTTTTAATCTTCAATGTTATTTCCAACCAGCAGCTGTCATTACTTCTAGTGCATCTGCTTGTTTTTTACCATAACTAGCAACACTTGTTGTTAGATCTTGTTTAAAATCTAATCCCAAGTTGTTTACTACTAATGGACTAGGTGAAACACCACTTATCATTGGAAACTCAAATGTATTATTTGTAAAGTGTTCTTGAGATTCTGCTGATAATAGGAAATCAACAAGTGCAATTGCGTTAGCTTTATTTGGAGCACCTTTAACTAAAGCAGCACAACTAATATTCATGTGAGCTCCTCTGTCATTTTGATTAGGGAAAAATGCTTTAACTTTTTTTGCAGCTTCTTGTTGCTCTGGACCTTTATTACCTGAAAGCATCAATGCTAAGTAATACGTATTAGCAACTGCAATGTCAGCTTCACCAGCCGCTACTGCCATGATTTGTGCTCTATCATTTCCTTTTGGATCTCTTGCCATATTAGCAACAACACCTTTTGCCCATTCAGCTGTAGCTTTTTTTCCATTGTTCTTTACTAATGAGGCTACAAGTGATTTGTTATAAATGTTGCTTGATGCTCTAATTACTAATCTACCTTTCCATTTAGGATCAGCTAGACCTTCATATGTCATTCCAGATAGCTCAGCACCTGTAACTCTTTCAGGAGAGTAGTAAATAATTCTAGCTCTTTTTGCTACTCCAACCCAGTGAGTTGTTCTAAAACTTTTTGGAACTTGTGATTTAATTGTTGATGATACTAAACCTGATTCTGTCATACCTTTTGCTTGAAAAGCACCACATCTTCCAGCATCAGCTGTTATATAAAGATCGGCAGCTGAATCAGCGCCTTCTTCGATCATTCTTTTCTCTAGTGCACCAGATTTACCGTTAATTAAATTAACTTTAATTCCAGTTGCAGCTGTAAACTTTCCGTAAAGCTCAGCGTCGGCCTTATAATGTCTTGCATTAAAGATATTTACCTCATTTGCTATTGCGAAAGTCGATACAAACAAGGATAAAATTAATGCAGAAATTGTTATTTTTTTCATTAATCTCTCTCTATGTTAATTGTTTATTATTTATAATGGTTCTGAGAATTATTCTCAATGATAATGATTATCAATCTCAATATTGCCGCACCAAAAAACTTATTTTTATTGATATTTTAGGACTTAAATTCTGAAATTTTACTATAAAGGAAATTCCTAAAGATTGTTACCCTGGCAACATTTTTAAGAGATTCAGGAAATACGAAGTGAGCTTCGGTTATAGGCCCCTCAACTTTAGGTAGTATTTTTATTACATTGCTTGATAAAGAAACAATATAATCAGGAAGAGCAGCTAGACCTACGCCACTTTCTACAGCCAAAAGTAATCCCATCACACTATTTACTTTCATAGCTGACTTTCTCTTCTTGTTGTCTTTCATGCCAAGTTTTAATGCCCAATCAGGATTAAATACAGGAGATGGTGCACCTCTGCCAAATGAAATAAACTTATGCTTATTTAAATCAGCAATAGTTTTTGGCATACCATATTTTTCTAAATATTTTGTAGATCCATAGATATGATAATTAATATCCATCAGTTTTCTTTGAATATAATTAAGCTGTTTTGGTCTTCTCATAAATATTCCAATATCAGCTTGCCTTGTACTTAAATCTAACTCCTTATCATCAAAAATCAACTCTACCTCGATTTCAGGATTCAGCTCCATAAATTCTTGAATTCTTGGCGTTAACCAATGCGTTCCAAAACTTCTAACCGTGGTAATAGTTAATTTTCCAGTCGGTTTATGTTTTTGATCACCTAAAGTTGTTTCAACCTCTTTAAGTTTACTTATAACTTCATGTGCAGTTTTATAAACATATTCACCATTTTCTGTAAGTGTTAAACCTCTTGCGTGTCTTTCGAAAAGCTTTACTTTTAAATCTTCTTCTAAAGATTGAATTTGTCTACTTATTGCAGATTGGCTTAGATTAAGAATTACAGTAGCACTTGTGAAACTACCAGCTTCAGCAACTGCGTGAAAAATTTTTAATTTATCCCAATCCATTATTTGTTTACATCCACTAGAATTTTATTTTTTAATTTTCCTTCAAGCATTTCCGGAAATACATTCAAAAGTTCCTCAAGCCCAACTGTTTTAATTGATTTTTCAATAATACTAAAATCAACTAAATTTGGTACTTCGCCCCAAACAAATTCTTTTCTTTTGTTGCTTACATTAACTGAATCTACACCCCATAGTTTTACAGCTCTGATATAAAAAGGAACAACAGATGTATTTAATTTGTTAGTTCCACTTGCATTTCCACATACTGCAACAATTCCTTTTAGTCTGGTTTGGGAAATTGCATTTGCCAGTATATTTCCTCCTACAGTATCAACAACACCATCCCAAGTACCTTTGCCAATTAATCTTGGCTCGCCTTCAAATTCTTTACGATCTAAAACAGTTTTTGCCCCTAATTCCTTTAGATACTCAGCTTTTTCAGGTTTACCGGTGATTGCGGTTACATTGCATCCCATTTTAGATAAAATATTTACAGCAACCATCCCTACTCCACCTGTTGAACCTGTTACAAGAACATCGTTAACTTTACTTTGAAGTAATAATTCTTCTTTTGCTTTTACAGCAAAGGCACATAACATAGCAGTAAAGCCTGCAGTACCCATCATCATTGCTTGCTTTAAATCAATGCCTGAAGGTTTCTTTATAAGAAACTCTTTTTTAACTCTTGCATATTGAGAGAAACCTCCATGAAATAATTCTCCAACTCTGCAACCAGTAAGTATTACTTCATCACCTTCTTTAAATTCTTCTGACTTGCTTTCTGCTACTGTGCCTGAAAAATCAATTCCAGGAATTCTTGGAAACTCTTTTACTAATTTTGCACCATCTTTTAAAATTAAAGCATCTTTATAATTTAAGTCAGAGTATTGTATTTTAACTAAAACTTCACCCTCATTTAAAAAATCAAAATTTAGTTCTTTAACTTCTCGAGAAAAATTTTCACCCTCCTGGCTTATAACCAGAGCTTTGAAAGTTTCAGGCATGTATAATTAAACTCTATTTTGCAATAAATCGCAAATATCTATTCTGATAACTAAGGTCGTCTTTAAATTGACCTAAGTAAAAATTAGTAACAGTTGTAGCTTGTTCCTTTTTAATACCTCGCATAGTCATACACTGGTGAGTTGAGTCAATTGTTACTGCAACGCCTTTTGCATCTAATGATTCCATTAATGTATTTGCGATTTGAACTGTTAATCTTTCCTGTGTTTGTAGTCTTTTTGAAAAAACTTCCACAACTCTTGCAATTTTACTTAGTCCAACAACTCTCTCATTTGGAATATAAGCAACATGTGCGATACCAATAATAGGTGCCATATGATGTTCACAGTGACTTTGTACAGAAATATTTTTTTGAACTACCATATCGCTGTAGCCTTCAACATCCCCAAAAGTTTTGCTTAAAATTTCTTTAGGATCCTCTTTGTAACCTTTAAAGTACTCTTTAAATGCTTTCGTAACTCTTTTTGGAGTTTCTAATAAACCTTCTCTAGATGGATCTTCACCTAGCCATTTTAAGATTTTAACAAACGCTTCACGTGCCTCTTCATCTGTTACAACCTCGGTATTTTTGTTATTTTCGTTTTTTACTAATTTCATGATGGGTTTTTATATATATAAATCCTTAATTTTAAAATATTTAATATATTCAGTAATATGTTAGATATTGCGACTTATATATGTTTAAAAAAAGAGAAAATGTCGCTGATATAGAGGAAGGTAACCTATTATCTCCAAAATTCGATAATGATGGTTTAATCCCTGTAATTACAACTTGTGCAGAAACCAAAGAGATTCTAATGCACGGTTATATGAATGTTGAAGCTTTAAAATTAACAATAGAAACAAAAGAAGCTCACTACTGGAGCAGGTCTAGAAAAGAAATTTGGCATAAAGGAAAAACTAGTGGCTTTACTCAAAAAGTTAAAGAAATAAGAATTGATGATGACCAAGATGCAGTTTGGATCACTGTAGATATTGGTGATGGTGCAAGTTGTCATGTTGGTTATAGATCATGTTTTTATCGATCAGTGCCTACAGGTAAAATTGAAAATGGACGTAAAGTAGAAATGAAATTTGAAGAAGAAAAGAAAAAATTTGATCCAGAAGTTGTTTATAAAGGACAACCTAATCCCACTAAAATTTAATGAGTGAAGCTCAAAAAAATGTTCTTGGAGAAGATCTTGAAGAATGTTCTAAAAACCCATTAACTGGTTGGTTTAGGGATGGCTGTTGTAACACGGATGAAAACGATCGAGGTTTGCACACAGTTTGCGTAAAAGTTAATGATGAATTTTTAGAATGGTGCAAAGAGGCTGGGAACGATTTAATAACACCTCACCCTGAATTTGGTTTTCCTGGATTGGTAGATGGAGATAACTGGTGTGTATGTGCCAGTTGGGTTGCAAGAGCTTTAGAAGCAGGAATTGGATGCTCTATTTATTTAAAAAAAACTCACGTAAATACTTTAAAATTGGTACCAATTGAAACTTTAAAAAAATTTGCAATAGATCTTTCTTAACTACATATTTCCGTACTTAGGTCCCCCCCCACCCTCTGGAGTAACCCATGTAATATTTTGTGACG
>CABYVH010000018.1 GCA_902522365.1 uncultured Pelagibacteraceae bacterium | reverse complement strand
TACAGGAATTTTTACATAAACATTTTTTCCCCATTTGCTTATTTTGTTTCCCTGTAAAATCATATTCTCAGTATCATCAGCAAAAACTTCACATGAAACAGGTTTTTTTGTAATTTTTAATATTTTTTTTGAGTACTTTTCATAGTCTTTCGCACCAGCTTTTCTCATTAAGCTAGGGTTTGTCGTAAAACCTTTAACAATTTTTTTTTTGTTGAAGTTTTTGATTAAGTTAATATCTGCAGTATCGCAATAAATTTCGGTCAATTATAAACTCTTTACTATTTCTTCGGTCATTTTTTTTGCATCTGCAAAAAGCATCAATGTATTATCTCTATAAAAGAGATCATTATCAATACCTGCATATCCTGGCGATAGACTTCTTTTAACAAATAGTACTGATTTACTTTTTTCTACATCTAATACAGGCATTCCATATATAGGACTTTGAGGATCAGATTTTGCAATAGGGTTTGTAACATCATTTGCTCCGATTACATATGCTACATCACAGTTTGCAAAATCATTATTTATTTCTTCTAGTTCAAATACTTCATCATATGGTACATTCGCTTCTGCTAACAAAACATTCATATGACCGGGCATTCTTCCAGCAACAGGGTGAATAGCATATGAAACTTTTACCCCATTTTTTTTTAAAGCATCCACCATTTCTCTTAAAGCATGTTGGGCTTGTGCTACAGCCATGCCATATCCTGGAACAATAATCACTGATGAAGCATTTTTCATTAAAAAAGCTGCATCATCTGCATTTCCATTTTTTACAGGTTTTTGTTCCTTATTTTCTGAATTTGAAGATTGTTCAGTTGCGCCCCATCCTCCAAGAATAACATTAAAGAATGATCTATTCATTCCTTTACACATGATATACGAGAGAATAGCTCCTGAAGAACCTACTAATGCACCAGTAATTATTAGAGCAGTATTTTCTAGAGTAAAACCTATGCCTGCCGCTGCCCAGCCTGAATAAGAATTTAACATTGAAATTACGACCGGCATATCTGCTCCACCAATTGGTATGATAAGCAAAACCCCAACTAAAAATGATATAATTACAATAGACCAAAATATATTTGATGACTGAGACATACATAAATAAAAAATTAAGAAAATAATAGCAAGTCCTAATACCAAATTAATTAGATGCTGGCCTTTAAATGTGATTGGTGAGCCAGACATTATTCCTCTCAGCTTAAGGAATGCAATTATTGAGCCTGAAAAAGTTATTGCTCCAATTGCAGCACCAAGAGACATTTCAACTAAACTTGCCAATTTTATATTTCCAACTATTCCTAGGTTAAACGCTTCAGGCTTTAAAAAAGCTGAAATTGCGACAAAGACTGCGGCAAGACCTACCAGACTATGAAAACCAGCAACGAGCTCAGGCATTGCTGTCATCGGTATTCTAAAAGCAATAAATGCACCAATTGAACCTCCAATTAGTAAAAAACCTAAAACGTAAACAAATCCTGGACCAAAATTTCCTACTGATAAAAAAGTTACTACAATTGATATTACCATTCCTGCAATACCAAAATAATTTCCTTGTCTTGATGTTTCAGGTGATGAAAGACCTCTAAGTGCCAGTATAAATAATATTCCTGATATTAAATAAAATGATGCTGAAAGATTTGCAGACATATTTATTTATTTTTCTTTTTTTTGTACATTTGCAACATTCTCTGGGTTACCAAAAACCCTCCAAAAATGTTCACTGCTGCCAAGATAATTGCCAGAAATCCAAAAATATTAGAAATTTCAAAAATACTATCTGAGGATCCAGCTAAAGCAGCTATAATTGCTCCTACAATTATTACTGAGGAAATTGCATTAGTCACTGACATTAAAGGAGTGTGAAGCGATGGAGTTACACTCCATACGACGTAGTATCCAATAAAAATTGATAGAATAAATATGCTAAATCTAAATATAAAAGGATCGATTTCCATTATTTAACCATTGTCTTTTCAATTATTTCATCTTCTAGATTTATTTGAAAATTTTTTTTTTCTTTATCAAATAAATTATTGACGAAGTTAAACATATTTTTAGAATAAAGATTTGATGCTGAAACTGGTAATTTGTTTAAAATATTTGCATCTCCCATAATTTTTACCCCATTGTTATCTACAACTTCATTTACCTTCGTTAACTCAGAATTTCCACCTTGCGAAGCTGCTAAATCATAAATTACAGACCCGCTCTGCATAACATCAATCATATCTTTTTTTATGATAATAGGTGCTTTTTTTCCTGGTATTAATGCCGTGCACACAACTATATCAATTTTTTTTAAAGTTTCTTTCAATAAACTCTCTTGTTTTTTTTTAAATTCTTCCGATGTTTCTTTTGCATATCCACCTGCGGTTTCCAGATTTTCTGACCCCTCAACAGTTAAGAATTTCCCACCCAAACTTTCGACCTGTTCTTTGGAAGCCAATCTAACATCTGTTGCAAAAACTATTGCTCCCATTCTTTTTGCTGTAGCAATAGCCTGTAAACCAGCTACACCCGCGCCTACTATCAAAACCTTAGCTGCAGAAATTGTTCCTGCCGCAGTCATCATCATTGGTATTGCTTTCTGAAAATAAGCAAATGACTCTATCACTGCTTTGTAACCAGCTAAATTTGCTTGAGATGATAAAATATCCATTGATTGTGCCCTTGTTATTCTTGGTAATAATTCGAGAGAAAAACAATTTACTTTTTTTGCTTTTAATTCATTTAATTTCTTCTCATTCAAATATGGATTAAGTACCCCTATTAAGGTTTGATTTTCTTTGAATTTTTTTATGTTTTCATCATTTGGAATGTTCATTTGTAATATTAAATTTGAATTTAAAATAACCATTTCTTCATTATCAGAGATGACTGCACCTTCTTTCTCAAATTCTTTATCATTTATTCCTATATGTTTTGCATAATCTTTAGAAAGATGAATTTCTAGACCTAATGATTTATATTTTTTGATTGTATCTGGAGTAATAGCAACTCTATTTTCAAAACTTTTATCTTCTGATATTGAACCAATAATCATATTTAATTTAAAATGATCTTCAGATCATTTCTGTCTAGCTTTAAATTTGGGATTTTTCTTATTAATGATGTAGACTCTTCCCCTTCGACGTACCATTTTAGAGTTAAGGTCTCTTTTTTTCAGTGATTTTAATGAACTTGCAATTTTCATATTTAATTTTTGTATCTTAATAAACGAACTTACATAATCTTTCAAACTTATTTTTCCAAATCTTTTAAAAACTCTTTTATTCATTGACATATTTGTTAGAGCAGACGCATATCTTTCTCCCTGCCTATGAGGTAAATATTTAACTTTACTTTTAAACATTTTTGCAACTTCAATTACCTTAAATGACTGTTTATGAGAAATACTGTAATGAAGACATCTATTTGCTCTCCAAGCCTCGTAACATACTTTAATTGTGTCAGATATATGTGTGAACCTTCTAGACTGTGTCCCTGGCTTTACTACTGTAAGAGGTTTGCCTTTTTTATATTGATCTTCAAAAATACCAATCACTGTTGCCATGTTGCCATTCCCAATTTGTCTATTTCCATAAACATTATAAAAATAAATAATTTCAAATTTAAAATTAAACCATTTTTTTAAGTTTTCGAGTAATTCTAAATTTTTGAACTTGGTAAAGGCATAAGGAGATAGATTTTTATCGTTGCCTTTATTCCCTAAACTGGCTGAAGTTGCTGAATAAACTAACTTAACCTTATTATCCAAACAAAATTTAAAAACCTCTTTTGTTCCTATTGAATTAGAATCAAAACATTGATTAAAATTTTTAAAACTTTGATATATTCTTGCAAATTCTCCAAAATGGAAAATTGAATTAATTTTTTTTTTATACTTTGAAAGTATATTGAAAATTTTTGAAGTATCACCCCTTATATAGATTACTCTATTGGACTTAATGTGATTTTTTTTTGAACCACTAGAATAATTATCTAAGCTGATTATTGTATATTTTGTTTTTTTTATTAAAAGTTCTATTAGATTTGATCCTACAAATCCAGCTCCACCAGTAACAATAATATATTTTTTCATTTAAATTTTTTTTTAAATATAGTTAATAAATAAGTTGAGCATAAAACCAGTTAAAACTTAAGGTATACAAATTTCTATAGCAATATTAAATTTATACATTGTTATATTTTTTATAGTGTTTTATTATATTATAGATTTCTTTATCAAATTGTTTCTTTGGTTTAAAATTAAATTCTTTTTTAATCAATTGTATATTTATTTTAGGTTCATTAACTAAAACATTAGGTTCTTGATATATTATTTCACAATTTGTAATTTTTTTGATTTCTTTACAAATTTGATGGATAGATAGCTGCTTATCTGAGGCAACATTATAAATTTGATGTTTTGACTTATTTATAATTCTCAATATAACTTCAATTGCATCAGATGCACTAAGGTAGTTTTTTTTTGAATTTTTATTGATAATAATTTTAATTTTTTTGTTTATAATTGATTGTTTAATCAATGTTGGTAATAAATATGTTTGATTACTAAAATACTTTCCAAAGATATTACCAAGTCTAATAATTTTGATTTTAGGGTTTTGCATCTGCAAACAAAGACTTTCTGCAGAAAGTTTTAGCGCTTTATGGTATACTCCACTTTCAAAAGGATCAAAAGTAATTTTGTCAGTTTCTCTTGTTTTTAAAGATTTAGAATAAGTTCTTATACTTGAAAGGTATGTGAAAGATTCAAATTTATTATTAGTTAGTATTTTGCTTAAGATATATAAATTAGCAAATAAAGAATTATTTGGATCTTTAATGCTTTCGCTTGTCCCAATACAATAAATTACATTTCCTAAATTTTTTCTGAAAATATATTTATTTTTTTTTGGAATAAAGATTTTTTTATTTTTTTTTTTTAAGAACTCATACAAATTTTTTCCAAAAAAGCCCGAAGATCCAAATATAGTGTACAAGTTTTTGATGTTTTTTGTCATCTAGGAATAGCCTGGCAATGTCCTACTCTTCCATGTCTTAAGACAAAGTACCATCGGCGCAGAAAGGCTTGACTTCCGAGTTCGGAATGGGATCGGGTATTGCCCTTTCGCAATAATCACCAGGCATGTCTTTATACCTAATACCTAAATTTTGTAAAATTAAATTTTTAACTAATTTATAAGGCTTTTTAAACTTTTGAAATTTTATTTCGTTGCCAAATAAGAATTCCGATTGGAAAATAATAAACAATCGACATCCAATTATTAAAAAAGCTCCCAGTAGGTGAAAAAGGCCATAAACTTATTATAACTGCACTTAACAGACAAATTTCAAGATCATTAAACATACCTTCTTCTTTATAAAAAATTTTGAGAATTAAATGTTTCAAAGATAAAAAAGATATTAAAACAAAAAGTGTCGAGACAATTAAAAAAGAGAAAATCCCTGTTTCAGAAAGAAGTTCCATGTATGTATTGTGAGGATGAGTTTCACAAGAATATTCGGAAACAATATAATCATGACACTCATTTCTATATTGGCGAGGTCCTACTCCTAAAAACTTATTATCTAAATAAATTCTGTAGGCTGTAATATACATATCATTATGTGGTTTTGAGAAAATGTATATTTTATCATCGTTATTTTTTGTAAAATCTCGGATAGTTTGATCAACTAATCTGTCTTTAGCATTAGGAAATAAATTTAACAAAATGACTATTAAAGATAAGGAGGCAATGTATGTCCAGAATCTATAAAGCCTATATTCTTTTAGCATTAGTATTATGTATACAGCTGATAAATTCATAAAAAAAAGTGCTAGTCTTTCACCACTTAAAAAAATAAGACCTTCGGATAAAATAAAAATTATTGTTAAGAAAAATAATAGAAGTTTATTCTTTTTTGAGCTGTCTAAATAAATAAATAACCCAAATAAAATAGGAAAAAACCTTGCTAGATAACTACCCAATATTAACTCGGTACCAAAAAAACTACTAACTCGGTACTCATTAAATAATTCGTAACCTAGCAAATTTTTTCCAAAAAAATGTTGTATATAACCATCAATTACTAGTGATGAAAAGCAGACTAAAATTGATATAAAAAGATATTTTAAAAAAAATTTATCTCTATCTAACAAATACCAGAAGCATAATACAAATATTCCAAATCTAAAATAAAAAAAGGAATTTTTAAGTGATACTAGAATATTGTTTGAAAATAGTGAACTTAAAATCAAAATTACACAAAATAAAAAGAAAAATTTGAAGTAATAATTATCATAATACTTTATGAGTTTATTTTTAATTGAATTAACCAAGAATAATATTGCAACAACCGAGGTGCCCAAATCAGACAAAAATGGTCCTGTTATAAGTAGAATAGGCATTAGAATAATTACCCATCTTGGTAAAATATCCAATAAAAAATTATGTTTCATTAATCAAAATAAAATTTATTAAGTTTATTAAATTTCTAAAATTATAGTTTAATTATACGACAGAATTAATTAGTTTTAAAAATAATTCCTTAATTGTAGAAATAATTAATACAGATATTAATCTATGATCTATTTTTAAAAGCAGTTTGAAATAATACGAAAAATATACCAAAAATAATACCAATAATTATAGATAAAATAACCGTTTTATTTTTACTTGATGAAGTACTTGTTTCATATTTCGAAGACTCAACCATAATTTTTGATGCATGAAATTTGTTTGATTTCGCAATTGGTGTACCCAAAAAAATTTTTTGAAACCTTTCTATATCCTTATTTTCAATTAACATCTTTTTATATTTTTCTAGCTCACTTAAATAATTTGCAAATTTTGGATCATCTAATTTAACAAATTCACCTACATTCCTAATTTCGATTTCTATGTCTTCAATTTCAAATTGGTTTAACGTTTTTGCTGTTAAAATTAAATTGTTAAAAGTATCATTTAAATAAGATTGAATTTCTTCATTAATAGATACTTCAACATATTTTAGAAATTTATTCCAAGTTGCTGTATTTTCTACTTTAAACTGAATATTCCAGTAAGACAATCTATCACCTTCGTTACCATCAGGTGGTAATAATTTAATTTTAGATGCTAATTGAGTAACTGCATCTTCATATTCTTTATCATTTTTATAATTTTCTTTATTTAAGAATTTATATTTTTTTATTCCATTTTTATATGTTTCATTTTCATTAAGTTTATCAAGAAATAAGTTTTGAAGTAAGATCTTATTAATTTTTTTGAAATTTTTAAAAGTCGAGGGACTTTCTATTTTTAACATTTCATTTAAAAATATATAATTGTAAGTATTTAACGCTATTGATTTTGAATTTATTTGTGACAGATAAGCATTATAAGTATCATACTCAATTTCATCAAAAGTTGAGATGGGTCTTATTTCTGTTGTTACTAAAGTTTTTGGTATTTCATTTTCTTTATCAAATAAAAATAACGAAACTACCAAAGTTATCACTGTTACTGTTAATACCTTAAACTTATTTCTCCAAATAGTTATTATTGCTTCAAATATATCTATATCTTCATCTATTTTATTCATGTTATTTAAAATTTTGATTTATTACAATTAACTGTATAAATCAAGAATTAGATCTATGATTGGGATAATTAATCTTATCATCTAATTTTAATAATTTTATTTTCAGTTGCTTTGTTTAAAGACTGTTTTTCGTCATATTTCATATATGATCTTTTTTCAGAATGAATAAAGTCTACGATTTCTGAGTTTGATTTATATACCTTAAGAATTTTCTCTAATAAGAATTTAACTTCCTCAGCTTTATTTTCATCTAACAATCTCTTTAATTTTTTTAATTCTAATTCTAATTCATTAAATGAAATAAATGTTTCACTTATTTTTTTAATTTTTGTATGAATAGTTTTTTTAGGATTATCTCCAATTAATAATTCTTCATACAATTTTTCCCCAGGTCGCAGACCTGTAATTTTAATTTCAATGTCACCACCTGGGTTGCTGTTGTCTTTCACAGTTAAACCTGAAAGATTTATCATTTTATTTATTAAATCATTTATTTTTACACTTTCACCCATATCGAGTAAAAATACTTCAGCTCTTTTACCCATTGCGCCTGCTTGAATAACTAATTGAGCTGCTTCAGTAGTGGTCATAAAGTAGCGTGTTACATCTTTATGAGTTAATGTAACTGGACCACCATCTTTAATTTGTTTCTTAAACTTAGGAATGACAGAGCCAGAGGACTCCAAAACATTTCCAAATCGAACTATTGAAAAATTAACATTTATATTCTTGTCGCTATTATAAAGTGCTTGCACACAAAGTTCAGCTAACCTCTTCGAAGCTCCCATTATATTGGTTGGTCTCACAGCTTTATCGCTTGATACAAGAACAAGATCTGACACTTTTTTATTCATTGAAGCTTTAACAACTGCCAAGGTGCTGAAAACATTATTTTTTACACCTTCGGTAATATTTGATTCGACTAATGGCACATGTTTATATGCCGCGGCATGATAAACAGTTTCTACTTTAAATGTATCTATTATTAATTCTAATTTTCCTTGGTCTTGAGCATTTACAAGTAAAGGAACAATTTTTAGATTTTTGTTATTTGCGATCAATTCCTCATATATTTTATAGAGAACAAATTCATTTAATTCAATAAGCAAAAGCTTATTCGGTTGCAATTTTATTATTTGTCTACAAAGCTCAGAGCCAATAGACCCTCCGGCACCTGTAACTAAGACTGTTTTTAATCTTATATTTTTATTTAATAACTTTTTATCAGGTTCAACTTTTTCGCGATTCAACAAATCATCTACATCTAGATCTTTAATGTCGGATATTGTAATTCTTCCATCTACAATTTCAGAAATACTAGGAAGTGTTTTGACTACTAAGCGATATTCATTTAATGTTTTAATTATTGTATTTCTTTTATTTCTACCAATTGAAGGCAGAGCAAGAAAAACTAAGCTTATATCGTTAAATTTAACTAATTTTTCTAAATCAACTGAAGAATAAATGGTTTTACCAAATAAAACTTGGTTTCGTAATTGGTGATTGTCATCTAAAAATCCTTTAACGACAAATTCTGGACTATTTTCTAAAGCAATTACTAATTGTCTTCCAGCATCTCCAGCCCCGTACACTAATACATTTTTTTTGATATTAGATTTAATACTATAGCTATAATTATTTCCCAATAAATATTTTACTAATAACCTTGAACTTATAATTGCAAAAAATAAGAGCATCGGCTGAAGAATCCCAATTGATCTTGGAACAGCTTCACCAAATGATTTGGTTACAGTTTGAATTCCATATACTCCTATAATTGAGAAATATAAAAGTCCATAAACAAATGTTGATGCTAAAATCGTTAAAATAATTGATAAACCAGTGTAGCGAAATATTGTTCTATATAGACCAAAAATCCAAAATATTGGAATTGCTATAATTGCAGATATTGCAGCCGGGTAAATATTAAAATCTTTCAATAAGACTAATTGATCTAATCTTAAAACAAAGGCTAGCCACGTACACACTATGCACAAACCTAAATCGGTGAAAATAGCAATTAAACGCTTAGAGTAGCGATTTAATGAAAGTAAGCTATTTGCAAATTCTTTGTTAAATCTAATCATAGTATAATTAACTCATATACCTTTTTAATTAATATATCTGCATTATCAATCAAATATTTATAATCAAAAGTTAATTTAATATTAATATTCCTTTTAAAATTGAGTTATTAAAAATTATTTTTAAATTTTTGTAATTATAATTAGAATTACTGAAAATGTATTTAAATCAATTTGGAAAGATTTTACAAACCCTTTTTAAAAATATTTTCTAAAACTATTTTTATTTTTGATAAATCCTTTTTATGCTGAGGGTAAGAAAGTGTGTGATTGACATCTAATGCTATGCTGGTTTCACCCAAAATCTGACAGTTTTTGAGTCTCGTTAATTTAAAATTTTTGAGTTTTTTAAACGATTTTTCTAAATATATTTCAGGACAAGATCCTGTAAAAGATTTGATATTTTTTTTTCTTAAATTTTTAATAATTTTAAATCGAATTTCTTTGTAATTTTTAACATCATTTTTTATAAAAAAATAAAATCTATACCAAGCTGATTTAGTTTTCCAAGAAGGAAAGTAACTGTATAAATAATTTGGATAGTCTGAAATCAACTTAAAGTAATTTTTTGAAATTTTTTCTCTTTTTTCTTGAACTTTTCTTAGATTTTTAAGTTGCTCTAAACCTGCAAATGATTGTATTTCAGTAATTCTTAAATTTGTTCCAAAATAATCTTTGTTGTAAATAAATTGTTCAGTACTCTTTTTTTTTTTAATTGTTGTACCATGATTTATATATCTTTTACAAAAATCAAATATTATTTTTTTGTTTGTAGAGATCATCCCTCCTTCTCCTAGAGTAGAAATAATTTTATCATTACAAAATGACCAAGTGCTTATATCGCCAAAAGAACCTACTTGTTTTCCATTAATTGATGCTCCATGCGCTTGTGAACAATCTTCTATAATCTTTACTTTATTTTTTTTAGCCAATTTATTTATTTCATTCATATTGCAAGGCAATCCGGCTAGATGCACACAAATTATAGCTTTAGTTTTTTTATTTATTTTTTTTTGTAAATTCTTAAGGGAAATATTTTGAGTGAATAAATCAATGTCTACAAATATGGGTTTATGTCCTGTATTTACTATACACGATGCTGATGAAAAAAAACTTCTAGCTGGCACGATAATTTCAGAATTTTTTGGTAATCTTAATGATTTTATCGCGACCTCTAATGCTGCAGTTCCGTTACAAATAGCAATGGAGTATTTATTTCCAATAAATTTTGAGAATTCTTCCTCAAATTTTTTTCCAAACGGACCAGTTACGTAATTAATATTTCCTGAATGAAGTATTTTTCCAATTTTATTAATTAAATTACTGCTAAAATTTGGCCAATTTTTTTTTTGCATACTTCGCTGGAACTCCTTTCACAAATGAGTCTGATTTTAAGTTTTTCGTTACGAGTGATCCTGCGGCAACAAAAACATTATCTCCAATTTTACAATTCTCTATTATTTTAGTACCTAATCCTATCCAACAATTTTTTCCAATTTTTACGTTTCCTGCAATAATTACACCTGGACAGATGTGTGTGTTATCTTTTATTTCGCAATCATGATCTATTGATGCATTAGAATTTATTATACAATTCTTCCCGATTTTGCTGTCTGTATTTATAAAGGTTCCTTGCATAATCATACTTCCTTCGCCAATTTTTGATCCAATGCTTCTATGTGATTTTGGGTGAACAAGCGTAGCAAATTTAAATTTATTGTTTTTTAAATATTTATAATATTTTTCACGTACTTTATTATTACCTATTGCAACTATTACTTGAGAGATTTTTTTTTTTTTATTTTTTAGAGTTTGATGATTTCCAATAATCTGATGTTTTTTATTATTTATTTTAAAAAATTTTTTTTTTTGATCAAAAAGCAAGAATTTTTTTTTCTTTATTATATCGTAAATAGATTTAGCATGACCTCCTGCACCAAAAATAGCTATCGTCATATTTAATCCAATATTTTTTCAACTCTGAAGGCTTCAGCATATTTCATATAAACTTGACTTCCTCTCATTTTTGATAAGTTTAAAATTGTCTCTTTTGACCTAGGATGAGGAAATTTTTTAACTTGAGATTTGTACTTAAGAAATGCTTTAATTTTATTATTTACATCAGATTTATTTAAGCTTACAAAAAAATTTGGATTAAAGGATTTTTCATCTTCATTCCATTCAGTCTCAGAAACTACCTCATAAGAAAGAATCTTTTTTAATTTACTTTTTTTATTAGGTCTCAAAGAAACTTTTGCTGCTTTAAAAATAATTTTATGATCATCATGAATATCATGTGATGATGGTATTAATACAATTTCTGGATTAATTTCTAAAATATATTTACTTATAATATTTGAAATTTTATAAATAGGATAGTTGTTTAAATTTAAAGCAGGTAAATTTTCAAAAAGTAATTTTTTTGTCCCGATCAAATTATTAGCTAATTTCGACTCTTTCCTTATTTGTTTGATTTTTTCAGATGAAAATATTTCTGGTGCCCCTTTATTTGCATTTGTTAAAATTAAGACACTAACATAATAATTTTTTTTTGAGTATTTTGATATAAATCCTCCACAGCCCAAAATTTCATCATCAGCATGAGGTGATAAAATTAGAATTCTTTTATTCATTATATTTTTAAATAGATTAAAACTATATATCTTAATCAAATTACTTTATAGCATGAAATTCGGCAATTTAAATTATGTTATTTTAAAGATAAATTATTTTATTTAATTATTGATGATTTATTTTTTAAAAATCTTTTCACTAATACAATTGGAGTTTTTAATATAATTTTAAAATAATTGATTAAAGTATAGTTATTAACCAATTTAATATCTAACTTAATTTTTTCAATTAGTTTTCTATTTTTACCAGTGAAATTTATTTGTGACAATCCCGTTATCCCTGGAAGTATTTTTCTTCTTTTAATCCTTAAATTTTTACTTATCTTTTTTTCTATATTTTCTGGAAGTGGTCTTGGGCCAACAATTGACATATCTTTGTTTAAAATATTTATTAACTGAGGAATTTCATCTAAGCTAGTTCTTCTTAATATTTTGCTAAAATAATTTAATCTTAAATTTTCATTTTTTGTAATATTGTTGCTCATAGTACGAAATTTAAAAATTGTAAATTTATGGCCATTTTGACCAACTCTAGTTTGTTTATAAATTATTGGAAATCCATCAATTATTAGGATTAATATTGATATTATTAATATTAATGGTGATAAGATTATTAATATTACTATAGAGATTAATATGTCGGAGATTCTTATCATCAAATTGTAATAAATATATCTGTATCGCCTAAGAATATTTCCTTGTTAGATAGAATTTTTTTTTTTTGTGCTAAATTTTTTTTTTTTAAAGATCCAATTTTAAAACTCATTGTATTAATTAATTTGGAGTTACTCATATTAATCTTCTTTTTTGATAAAAAGATAATTTTATTCTGATTTTTTATAATATTTGAAATATGTTTAGAAATTATTTTATTTGAACCAAAATGGTCCAAAATAACGTAGCTTATAACAGATTTATTTTTGTTATACTTTATAATAAAAAAACTCTTTAATCGCTTGTATTCAAATTTATTAATAAAATAATCTTTCTTTCTATAGCTTAAATATCTTTTTTTAAAATAATTGAAATTTTTAAAAAAAAACGAATTATTATTTATTATATTTTTTTTTAATTTAATTAATTCATCGATTGAATAATTTTTTTTATTTCTAAAATAATTATTATTTGATGACGTTTGATATATGAAAAATTTTTTTTCCTTAATATTCTGATTTTTAATTCCAAAATTTGCGAAATTATTTTTATTTGGCCACATTACTACAAAAGAAGTTTGCTTTGGGATTTTTTTTTTTGCCTGTTTTAATAATTCTGAGAAGACTCCTATACCTCTATAATCTTCTAGGACCATACTTGAATGCCTTGATAAAATTCTATCTTTTGAAGTATTATTTAATTTGATAGAAACCATGCCTACATTTGCAATTAATTTTTCTAAATAAAAAGCTCCATAGCAAAAAGAAAATTTATCCTCGAAATATCTCCATTTAAAAAAATTGAAACTTATATTCTTTTTGAAACAGGAATAAAATAGACTCTTAAATTCAATGTAATCAGTAAGTTTTAATCTTCTAAAATTTAAATTTTTTAAAATAGTTTTCATTATTTTTGAAATTTAAAGTTTGTTATTATTTTGTATAAATTTAGATTGATTTGATCTCTAAAAAAATTTTTATTTATTGATTTTATCGCATTATACGACATATCATTAAAAAATTGCTTTTCTAAATTTAAGTAAAGTATTTTTAGAGGAACTTCCTTATATGTTTTTACAAAAAGGCCATTAAACTTATCTATTATTAGATCATTATTTCCTCTAATATCATAACATATCACTGGTAAACCATGTGAAAGGCATTGCATTACTGAAACAGGCAAACCTTCTCTCTTGCTTAAATGTAGCAAAATATCATATTTTTTTATTTTTTTTTCTAAATTTATATCAAATTTTTTAAATGAAATATTATGAAGTTTTTTTTTAAATTTAATTGAATTGAATTTATTATAATTACCATATCCATAACAATCCAATTTTATTTTTTTCCCTTTCAGAATTTCAGCTACTTTTAATATCTCATGATATCCTTTTTCTTTTTTGTAGGCTGATATAATTAAGATACTTTTAATAAAGTTTTTTTTTTTTATTTTTTTTCTATAATATTTTGAAGCAGGGTTCAGTCCAACACCACTAACTTTATAACATGACGTTCTCTTTGTTAGATTTTTTAAAGTATAATTATAATCTTCATTATTAATTGTAATAAATAAGTCAGTTTTTTTTGACAATATTTTTTCAATTATTTTTAAAATAAATTTTTTAAATATATTAGTGGTAGATGTGAAACGAAAACCATGAACGAAATATATAATCTTTATTTTTTCAAAAAAAGTAAAAAGTCTAAATAAATATGCAGCAACTGGTGTATGAATAAAAAATAATGTTGAACTATTCTTATTTGTTATTTTTTTTATCTGAATGAAGATTCTTACATACTTAAATAAATTAAATAAATCTAAAATTTTTGTTGGAAATTCAATCTTATGTTTGAAATTACATTTAAAATTTAAATTTTCTATGTCAGAACAAGCAACCTCAACTTCATATTTTTTTTTTAAAAAGAAATTTGCTTGTGACTTTAAAAAAGTATTAAATGTAATTGATTTAGTGCAGATAAAGATTATCTTCATTTAAAAAACCCAATTTGTGAAATAATTATTACCCATTTTCTCAACTGAATATTCTTTTTTAATTCTATAACGTGATTTTTTTTTTAAGGTTTTCCATTTTTTTTTTTTAGATTTAAAAGTTTTTATAATTTTATTTAAGTTCATAAAAATTGAATTATAGTCATTCTTATTTATTACAAATCCACAATCATTTATAATTTCTTTTGAACAGCCAACATTACTCGATAGGACAGGAGTGGAACAAAGCATTGCTTCTGCCACTACATTTGGAAATGACTCGGAGTGCGAGGCTAACACAAGCAGATCAATACCATTATAGAATTCCACTAAATTTCTCTGTTCTTTTAATAGAAAAACTTTTTCGCTAATTTTATAATCTGAGATTAATGCACTCAATTCATTATTTTTAATACTTATATTTTTTCCAACCATACATAAATATATGTTTTTATAATTTTTTACAATTTTTGAGAATGCAAATAATATTGAGTGAATATTTTTTTGTTTAGCATACCTACCAGCATAGCCTAGAATAATGTCTGAATTCTTTAAATTATTTTTTTTTCTAAATTTTGAATATAGTAATTTTGAAGGAAAGTAACTTTTGTCACTATAACCATTATTTATAAGAGCGGGTTTTTTTTTGAAATAGAAATGATTATCTTGATGAAATTTTATGCTTTCTTCTGAACAATATATAATCTTCTTAGGCACGACTTTAGAAAATAGACCACAAATTTTTGAGATAAATATAGTTGTTTTTTTCGAAATCTGAGTATTAAGTTCAGAGTGTCTAATATTCCAAAATATTTTATCATAAAATATTCTTGGTAAAAATAATGTAATGAAATTGGAATGATACATCCAACTTTGTATAATATCAGGGTTTTTACTTTTGATAAATTTGCGCAACTCAAATATTTTTTTTATAAAAAAAAGAAAATTGAATTTACTACTAATATTTAATGAAATAATTTTTACTCCAATTCTTTTTAGTTCATTTACATAATGTCCATTTTTAATTAAAGTAATAATTATAATTTCTATTCTATTTTGATATTTTTTTTTATGATATTTGCATAATCTATATAAATTACCTTCGGCTCCTCCTTTTTTTAAACTATTGATTATATGAATTACTTTCATAAAATTAGTTTAAATATGCTCATTTTATTTATATTTTTATAGGGAAAATATAATGATTAGTTTTTTATTAGTCTAGAAATTACTTATACTTTGTTTTTTTTAAAAAAAATTAATTTTTTTATTAAAGGAGCTGCCAATAGTATAAAAATTACTGCAAACTTTGATCTATGTCTTATACCTGTACCAAAATTTCCCACACCAATAGCAAATACTACAATATATGAAATTAAAATAATTGAAATAATTTTTAAAGCTGGATCTTTCCAAATAATTTTTCTATTAAGAAATATCAAATATGTTAAATACATATATAAAATTCCATCAAACAGACCAATTATATGTGAAGTTTTCTTAATGTCCCATGGAAAAGGTGAGTATATGAAATATAAAGCTCTGATAGGGGCTTTATAAATAAACTCATAAGGAGATGAAATTTTTGTCCACTCTGGATAGGAAGCCACACCTCTTGTAGAAAGTTTTGTTTTTCTTTCCAAATGACTTATATCTGACATTTTATCAAAAGTTCCTAAATAAGGAATATGAATTTTGTTAGTAAAATAAAATGACACAGAAAATATCACAAAGACAAAAATCATTAAAACTTTGAGATTTATACTTCTATTAAATATTGATTTAAAAATTTTTTTAAAACTTATTATACCGAGAATTAAAAGGAAAACAGAAGCACCTATAATCATTGCTCCATGAAAAAAGGTTGCACCTACAAAACCTAAAAATGCCATTAAAATGTAACTTATTTTATTAAACTTAGTCCAACTCACTACACCATAAAGAGCAATTAACAGAAAAAAACAAACATACACTTCTCTTAAGATTAAAACAGAATACAAAACTAAAGATGGAAAAAGAGCTATTGTCCATGCAACTTTTTTAGCAGTATGGTCATTCCAAAGAATTTTTGAAAGCTTCCAGCCTATCAAAATACAACCAATACCAAAAAATAAACTTATGGACTGAGCCATCAAAATACTTCTTCCAAATAAAGAGTAAGGAATTGCAATAATCCAACTAATAAATCTTGCATTTGGACCCCTAATATTTTCAATCACATAGTAAAATCCATTTTGACCGCGCTCCCACGCTATCCTTTCGAAAGAAACAGCATCTGCAGTGCTGTCTGGTAATGGAGTTAAATAATGCCCAATCAACATTAAAGAAATTCGTATGAATAAAGCCACAAAAAGAATTGTAGATAAAGTTGGTAACCGTATCGAAATAAATAAAGTAACTAAAGAGATTAAAACAATTGAAGTGAGACCAAGTAAATCAGGCATTTTTTTTAAATAAAGGTATTTAATAATTTCTCATAATATTGAATAATTACTTTAGGATTATATTTATCAATTGTAGCAAACATTTTCTCTACGCTATATTTATTAGTCATAACTTTAATTATTTGAATTTCTAGATCTTTAATATCCTTATATTTTACAAGATGACCATTTACACCCTCAGTTATGATCTCATTTGGTCCACTTGGGCAATCGAAAGATACTACCGGAGTTCCAAGCGCAATAGACTCAATAAGAACGTTTGGGAATCCTTCATATAAAGATGTCAGCACAGTTGCTCTTGCGTATAAATAATAAGGAATAATATTTTTTTGGAATCCCTCAAAATCCACATGTCTTGCAATGCCAAAATTTTTAGTAATATGTTTTAGCTCTTTTTCTAAATTACCTTTTCCAACAATTTTTAAACGTAAATTTGGAAATTTATCAATTATCCCTGCAAAACCCTCAATGGCATAATGAAAGGCGTTTGGTTTTTTTAAACTACCAATGCATAACAGATAATCTTTTTTTTTTATTTTTTTTATATCGTTCCTTTTTACAAACTCCAATATATGATTTGCTAGTGGATTATAGATCACACTACTATTTTTTTTTGTATTAGGATTTAATTTTACCATGTCTTTGTTCATTGCGTAACATTGATTCACAATATGATCAGATTTATGATAAAAATTATCTATTAAGTAACTAACTATATTACGTACCCAAAAATTTGTTTTTTTTAACTCAATTTTTTTTTGAGATAAAGTACTTATATTTCTAGTAATAATTTTAAATTTTAAATTAAGTAATTTTCTTAGTAAAATTAGTATAACCGTTAACTCATAATTAAATACTAAAAATAAATTTGGTTTTTTCTTATAAATATATTTTAATAATGATACAGGAGAGTAGCGAACATGGTTGACATTTAGCTCGACTAAATTTACTTTTTTTGATAATTGATCAAGATAATTTTGGTCATTCAAATTTAATATTACCAAATCGACTTTCCAACCTAATTCGATTAAACCATTTGCTATATTTACACAAACTCTCTGAGCACCTCCACCTCTTAAAGAGTCCGACATTAATGTAACTCGATTATTAAAATTCATTATATATTAAATCTAAATTTCCTAATTGTTGAAAAATTTTTTTAATGATTGATTATGACTCATTATTTTTAATTATTCTATTAACAGTCTAGTTTATTTAGTAAAAAAATTATCCAAAAATTGCCAATTGGTCATTTTATAACCTTAATTCAATTTGGTCTGAATTGAATAAATGTTTTAAATCATAAATGATATGATTTGCTTTACACAATTTTAAAATAAAGTCTATTCCCATAGCTTTAAATTTATCATGGGCCACTGCTATTACTATAGCATCATATAAATTTTCATTTAATTTTGATCTAGGTAAAATCCCATATGTATTTTTTATTTCACTAGAGTCTGCAATGGGATCATACAGATCCAATTCACATTTATATTTTTTCAATTCAAAAATTACATTTTGAATACCAGAATTACGAGTATCAGTACAATTTTCCTTAAAAGTTAGTCCCATAATTAAAATTTTAGCTCCTCTAACTTTAATATTTTTTTTTTTCATTTCATTAATTAATTGGGAGGCTACGTAATTGCCCATATTGTCATTAAGTTTTCTTCCAGATAGTATTATTTTAGGTTTATAACCTAATGACTTTGCTTTATGTGTTAGATAATAAGGATCTACGCCAATGCAGTGACCACCGACTAAACCAGGTTTAAATTTTAAAAAATTCCATTTACTACTTGCAGCATCTAGAACTGCCTTTGTATCAATATTCATTTTGTTAAATAATATTGATAATTCATTTACAAGTGCAATATTTAAATCTCGTTGCGTATTTTCGATTACTTTTGCTGCCTCTGCAACCTTAATACTTGGAGCCTTATATGTTCCTGCTTTTATAATTTCGTTATATAAATCATCAACAAGATCAGCAATTTGAGTTGTTGAACCTGAGGTAATTTTATTAATATTTGCTAAAGTATGTTCTTTATCGCCAGGGTTTATTCTCTCTGGGCTATATCCACAAAAAAAATCATTATTATAAGATAGCTTTGAAAATTTCTCTAGGACAGGCACACACTTTTCTTCGATACAGCCTGGATAAACTGTAGATTCATAAATAATTAAATCACCTTTTTTTATAATTTTACCAATCATTTTAGATGCTTTGAGTATTGGTAACAAATCTGGTTTTTTAAATTTATCTATAGGCGTTGGGACAGTAACAATAAAACAGTTTGCATTTTTAATATTTTTTTCATTACTGGTAAAAGTTAATTTTTTTGATTTTTTTAATTCATTATTATGCTCTAAGTTTTTATCGATACCTAGGTTCAATTCTTTAATTCTTCTTTTATTAATATCAAATCCTATAACAAATCTTTTTTTTGCAAATTCTAATGCCAAGGGGAGACCAACATATCCCATTCCAATAATTGCTATTTTAATATTTTTAGTTTTATTGATCATATTTGGTAGTAGTCTTTGTACCATTTGACAAAATTTGATACTCCATCAATTACTGAAGTATTAGGTCTATAGTTGAATTCTTTATTTAAATTATCTGTGTTAGCATATGTATCTGGTACATCTCCTTTTTGTAGAGGTAAATAATTAACTTTTGCCTTTTTTCCTAGAATTGTTTCTAAAGCATTAATATAATCCATTAATTTTACTGGCTTGCTATTTCCAATATTATAAATTCGCCATGGTGCTTTACTTGTTGCAGGATCTGGGGAGTTGCTGTCCCATTTAAGATTGTTAGTTGATGAAGCTTCTAATGTTTTTATTACCCCCTCTACGATATCATCTATATAAGTAAAATCTCTCGTGTGATTACCATAATTGAATACATCTATAGGTTTTTCCTCTAGGATATTTTTGGTAAATTTAAATAAAGCCATATCAGGTCTTCCCCAAGGACCATAAACTGTAAAGAATCTTAGACCAATTGTAGGAAGTTTATATAAATAACTATATGCATGAGCCATCAATTCGTTTGATTTTTTAGAAGCTGCATAAACGGATAAAGGATGATTAGTGCTATCATGTTCTGAAAAAGGCATTTTAGTATTAGCTCCATAAACACTTGAAGTGCTAGCATACACTAGTTGGTTGATATTATTTTGATGACAGTTTTCTAAAATATTAGCGAAACCAACGATATTACTATTAATATAAGCTAATGGATTCTCCATCGAATAACGTACACCAGCTTGAGCTGCTAGGTTGATCACTTTTTCTGGTTTATCATTTTTAAATATTTGATCTAAGTTTTTTTTATCAACAAGATCTATTTCATAATGTTTATAATTCGAAAAATTTCCTAATTTCTTTAGTCTGGCTTCTTTAATTTTAGGATCATAATAATTGTTAAGATTATCTATACCAACAACTTCATTTCCATTTTTTAATAATTTTAAGCAAACAAAAGATCCAATAAAACCAGCTGAACCAGTGACAAGAATTTTATTTTTATTGTTGTTCATATTTAACTAAAATTTAAAATACCATATATTAATAATACTTACTTTATAATTGATAATTTAAATATTAAAATAATCCAAACGATATAAATATTATTCCAAATATCAATTTTATTTATTATTAGCATCTATCCATGCTTGAAACATCAAAACACTCCACAATTCATTTTGCCAATTTTTTTTAAAATTTTGATGTTCATTCCATTTATCTCTAATTAATTTTGGATTAAAGTATCCATCTTGCTTTAATCTTTTTTCATCTAGCAAATTTTCTGCCCACTCTCTTAAAGGACCACGTAACCATAAATGCAAAGGTATTCCAAAACCCATTTTGGGTCTCTCAGTCAAACTCTTAGGAATATATTGATTTAAAATTTGTTTCAAAATCCACTTTCCATTATCATTTTTCAATTTTAATGAATGAGGTATTTTCCATGCATATTCAACAAGTTTATGATTTAGAAAGGGAATCCTTGTTTCAAGTGATGATGCCATTGCTGCTCTATCAACTTTGACAAGTATATCATCTGGCAAATAAGTTAATAAATCTACTGTCATCATTTGTTCATGGTTTTTAAGTTCATTAATATTTAAATTGAAATTTTTTAATGTTGTGCTTGGATCTTTGCTATTTAAAACCACTTCGTTTGGATTCTGCCATTGTGAGCAAAGTATATAATAAAGATTGATTAAAGTATTTGCTTCAAGCGCATTTGCACCTTTGTGCATTTTGTATCCAGAATTATTATGTGAATTTATTCCGGGTAACAATTTGAATAACCTATACCAATCATTTTGAGACAATGATTTAATTCCAAAAGCTATTATTTTTCTTAGAAATAAAGGTATAAGTCTAAATTTAATAAACCTGGAGTTGGTTAAAACATACCTATTATATCCACAGAATAATTCATCACCACCATCTCCTGAGAGTGCAACTTTCACTTTTGTTTTTGCTAGTTGTGAAACCAAGAAAGTAGGAATCTGAGACGAGTCAGAGAAAGGTTCATCATATATCATAGGCAATTTTGGAATTACATCCATTGCTTTTTTTGGAGAGATATTTAACTCTGTATGATCTGTTCCAAGATAGTCTGCAATTTTTTTTGCATATTTACTTTCATTATAATCTTGTTCATTGAAACCAATCGTAAAAGTTTTAACTGGTTGACTGGATTGTAATTGCATCATTGTAACAATAGTTGATGAGTCAATTCCTCCTGAAAGAAAAGCTCCAAGGGGTACATCAGATATCATTTGTTGCTTCACACTTTTTTTTAAATGTTTCTCAAAATTTTTTAGAATATTTGTTTGGTTCGTCTCTATTTCATTTTTACCTAATTGAATCGCATTCTCAGTTAAAGACCAATAAGCTTTGGAATTTGGCATCATACCTTTCTTTAAATCGTATTCTTTAAGTTCTAAAAAATGGCCAGGTAATAATTTTTGAATATCTTTATAAATTGAATAAGGAGCTGGAATATAATTATGACGTAATTGAAGGTTGATTGCATCAGAATAAATTTCACCTAGAAATTTAGGATGTGCTCTTAATGACTTTAATTCAGATGCAAAAAGAAAAGCCTTACTTTCTCCCTTACCTTGCCATCCAAAATAAAGTGGCTTCTCTCCCATTCGATCTCTTGCTAAAATTAAACTTCGATTTTTTTTATCCCATATTGCAAATGCAAACATTCCAACAATTTCATTCAAAACTTTTTCAACATCCCAAATTTCTAGAGCTTCAATCAATGTTTCTGTATCAGTTTCGCTTCTCCATTTAATTTCAGAATTGATTTCTTCTATCTTCTTTCTGATTTCTAAATGATTGTAAATCTCTCCGTTGTATGTCAAAACAAATCTGCCAGAAGATGAGGTCATTGGTTGATTGCCTGCTGAAGATAAATCTAAAATAGATAATCTTTGATGACCAAAAAAAATACCAGCATTTTTATCTTCCCAAATATTATTACTATCTGGACCACGATGATATATGGCTGCATTCATTTTTGATATTGCATTATCAAAATTTGATAAGGTTTTTGAATAAAAACCAGAAATTCCACACATATTTATTTATTTTTAATCAGAATTGATTTTATCATCATTACTATAATCTTAAATAACGATCTTAATTTAAGATTTAATAAACCATTTCTTAAAACAAACATAAAATTTTCTTTTGCATCAATATAATTATTTTTTAAATAGTTATAATTACCTGAAATATATCTTAATTTAACTTCTAAATTTGTTTTTTGTTCAGTATTAAATAATTTCATAAATTCAGCTACAGCTTCTCTTTGTGGAATTGACATATCTTTTTTAGAAACACCACCATCATGGATAAGATTATAACCCAATTTATTTTCCAAATACTTAAATTTATCTGTAATTTGAGCTATTCTTAACCATGTGTTGTAATCCTCGGATCCAACTAATTTCTTATTTTCGTTAATTCCACCAATTTTGTTCAAAATATTTTTTCTTACTACAACAGATGAGTTGCCGATTGCGTTACCTTTTTTAATTCCACCAAAAAGTAAATCAAGTAAAATAGGCTTATTCAATTGTCGACCTTGAAGGGAATTTTTTTTTAAATATGACGGATATTTGTAATAATTAATTTCTAAAGCATGATAAATAAAATCAACTTCATTATTAATGTTACTTACACAAAGCTGAAGCTTATCTGTTGTCCACCAATCATCTGAGTCCAAAAATGCGATCCATTCTCCTTGAGCATTTTGGATTCCGAAGTTCCTGGATTTAGCAATC